>JAGFJL010000068.1 GCA_024102725.1 Nitrococcus mobilis | reverse complement strand
CAAGGAGCGATCGGATGAAACACCTAGCCGCCTATGGGGATGTCCAACGAGCGCGCGTCGACGATGATCTCGTGGTGCGCCACGCCCCTTTGGTCAAGCGCATTGCCCATCACTTGGCGGGTCGATTGCCGGCGAATGTGCTGATCGATGATCTGCTTCAAGCCGGCATGATCGGATTGCTGGAGGCTACGCGGCAATATGATGCCACCCAGGGGGCGAGCTTTCAGACTTACGCCGCCATCCGCATCCGTGGGGCGATGCTCGATGAGATTCGGCGTCTCGACTGGACACCGCGCTCAGTGCATCGCAAGGTCCGGGAAGTTGCGAGCGCGGTGGCCGCGATCGAGCATCGAACAGGGCGCGAAGCCAAGGATCGGGAGGTGGCGCAGCTGCTTGGCCTCGATCTGAACGACTATCATCAGATTCTGCAGGATGCGGCTACCGCGCGCATCTTCAGTATCGACGACCAGGACCCCGCGCTCGGCGAACCGCATGAAGCCGCCGGCCATGAGCCGGCCGCCATGGAGATCCTCGAGCAAGAAGATTTTCAGGCCGCCTTGCTCGCCGCCATCCGAGAATTGCCCGAACGCGAGCAGCTGGTGATGCAGCTCTATTATGACGAGGAGCTCAATCTCAAGGAGATCGGGCAGGTGCTCGGTGTCAGCGAATCTCGGGTCAGTCAGATCCATGGGCGAATTGCACTCAAGCTCCGCGCCCTCCTGGCCGATTGGATGTAAGAGTTTCGCTCAATGGCTGGCGGCCACCCCTGCAGCACAGGAGGCGAGTGTGGCGTTGGACAAGCGCATGAAGATCCTGGTCGTGGACGATTTCTCCACTATGCACCGGATCATCCGCAACCTGCTCCGGGAGCTCGGCTTCGAGAACGTCAGCCGAGGCTGACGATGGCAATACGGCGTTGCCGGCGCTGCGCCGTGGGGGGGTCGACTTGCTCGTTACGGACTGGAACATGCCCGGCATGACAGGGCTGGAGCTGCTCGAAAGGATACGCTCGGATCCGGAACTCGCTGTGCTGCCGGTGCTGATGGTTACGGCCGAGGCAAAGCGTGCGCAGATCATCGCCGCGGCGGCTCGTCGGTGTCGGCGCAGTCCCTGCTTTACGAGACCGGCGTGGAACGCTTGATGCTCTTGCCCGCCGCCGTCTCCCTCGCCACCTTGGACCGGCAGATCGGCGCATGTGCCGGGAGGGGGTTGGTGTTGCGGCGCGCGTTGCAGGAGATCTCGGGCCCGGCATCGCGGGCGTGAGGAGAGTCAGTAGGGAGGCGTATCAGTGCAGGGTGATCTCAAACGTGATCGGGCGTTCCTCGCCGGACCTTGCGGTGCGTCGCACACGAACCTGCATTACATCGCCCGGCGGATGATCCCAGAGCGCCGCGCGCACGTCGTTGATGGTTTTTACCGGTTGGTCGTTGATCGCGAGCAGCACATCGTCGGTCTTCAGCCCTGCCGCCTGTGCTGAGCTGTTATCGGTGAAGCTGTGCACGATGAGGTGCCCCGCTTTGGCCAGTAACGCAAGGCCCAGTCGCCCTGGCTTGGGCAGGTGCCTAGCGGCTGGCAGCAGCAGGTAATCTGCCAGTCCAGCTTGCAGCGGACCTTCCCAGCCGGGTAGCAGGATCGCGCCGTCGATCCCGGTGCGCCGCCGTAGCCGGTTGGGGATGCCGGAACCATAAGCCAGATGGCCGGAACCAGCCAGTATCACCATGCGGCTGTTTGGATGCATGTCCAGATAATGGGCGGCGCACTGAGCCATCCCCTCGTCCCAGAGCAGTTGTACGGTGTAGAAGTGCTCGAAATCGAGCTTGTCGTGGTCGCCGTGCGAGCGATAGATGCGCTTGAGACGATGCCGATAATCGGCATCCGTGCGATCGAGCTGATCCGGAAGCCACTTGCGTAGCGCGGGGGGCAGTGCGCCGAGATCCTGCCGGGCTGCAGCTCGGGTGAGTTCCGTGGGCAGATTCAGGGCGATGACCGGAATGCCGTGCGTCCGAGCGAAGCGCAGTATGGGTGCATAAAGGCGAAAGTCGTAGCCCCAGCGATTATAGTACTCGCTTGCCTGCAACAGTGCCCGCACGTCGATCGCACCCTCGAGGTAGCGATCTATGGCCCCCTGGAACGGTTGCTGAAACCACTCCACGCCGATGGCAAGCGGTTGCGCCTGCGCGGCCAAATGGCGTATGACCTCGAGCTGGATGCGGTGATCTTGCAGCCGTGAGTGAAACTCACCGACGAATACGACTCGTCGACCTTCGAGCTGCGTTTGGATCTGCGCCAGTCGGGGCAGGTCAGTGAGCGGCACCGCCGGGGTTTGCGCCACGCTAGGCGGCGCACTGGCGTCTCGCGGCTCGGTTGCCGCCACGGCGCTGGATATGAGCACTAACACCAGCAGCAGACACTCGGATCGCAACGTAGCTGCGCCGTACAGGCTATGGATTGACATACGCTCTATGTTAGCCGGTTATGTGTGACTCCACTAATTGCCCGAGCCATGAGCGCCGGTGGCTTGATCGTGCAGCGCCGCATGGATTTTGGCCGCCACGAGCCTGCGGAAACCTTCCCCCGGTGGGAAGCGCTCCTTCCCGCCGGCGTCGTATAGAATCGTAAGATGGCTGCCGTTGCCGTCCCGATTGATAGCGATCTCGATCACACCGGTATGGCCGCCGATCTCGCCTCGTGCCTGCACACTATGATCGGAACGAGGTATTGTCCGATGATGGGGGATGACATCCTGTCGGAGTGAGGCGGGCGAGGAGGCGGCGGCGGATGCGGGTTTATCCGGGGCCTGGAAGCCGAATGCCTGCTCGAGGCGTGCGCGTACCGTATCTATGTCCTGCTTCGAGGTGAGTGTGAAGCGCACTGCCGTGGTCTCCGCGGTCGGCTGGTTCGTGCGGCGTTTGGTACAGCAATCTTTGGTGCAACACTCCTTGTAACCGGTCTCCAGTTCCTGGATCTCGCTGTGGTGCACGCGATATGGCGCGACGTTCGCTTCTGTGCCCGCACAGCCGGCGGCAAACGCTAGAGCGCTGGCGGCGAGGGCTATTATCCTTGTTTTGGAAGCGACGTATGGCATTGTCAGGACTCCGTTGCTGACTTTCTTCGAGTGTGAGTTATCCACAGAGCCGTGCTGGCGGACTCTTCCACCCGATTAGGCCGACCCCGTTCTGAGGGCTGTTACGAAACCATGAACGAACTGTTGCAGCTGATCACGCACCTGAGCGTTGATGATCGTGCCCGTCTCATCGAATACATCCCCGGCGTGCGAGACCAGCAATCGCCCGCCGAACCAGGGCCGCATACGCAGCGTTCTCAGCACTGGTAGCCAGGCGCTTTGGGCGAGCACTGTGCCGAAACCACCCGGTGTGGCCCCCATGAGGGCTACGGGGCGGTTGCCGAATACAACGGGGATATCGGCCGGCGGCCGGGACAGCCAGTCGATGACATTTTTGAGCACACCGGGGATGGAGTTGTTGTACTCCGGCGAGGCAAGCAGCAAACCATCCGCTGCGGCGAGTCGTGCTTTGAGCTGGGAGACCGGCTGCGGCATGCCGCCGGCTTCCAGGTCACCGTCGTAGAGTGGGATGGCCTTGATGGAGGCGATCTCGAGCGTGGCGCCGGGCGGGAGCAACTCCGCGGCGGTTCGCAGCAATGCGGTGTTGTAGGAGCCCTGGCGCAGGCTTCCTGCGATACCGATGATTTTCGTCATAGCGTGTCTGTTTCCTTTGCCGTGTCCGGTCAGTCTGAGTTTATCTAAACACCAGCGGGTGGGTGAGCCAGCACAGATGAAGGCAACCGAGGGCGCGGCATAGCAGCGGTTTGCGCGTGACGCAAGGCGCATTCATTACCGGGTATTGAAAGAGAACTGGGATCATGGACCTTTCGCGATTCACCAAGCGTGGCGAATTCGCTTGGGAAGTTGCTCCCCGTGAGGCCATGCACGTGCCGGCGATCGTCTATGCTGACGAGACACTGATGCGTGCCATGGACGAGAAAGTGTATACGCAGGTCACCAACGTGGCGAAGCTGCCAGGTATTGTAAAGGCCTGTTATGCCATGCCCGACGCACATTGGGGTTACGGCTTTCCGACCGGTGGCGTGGCGGCGTCAAGCGTTCGCCGACGTGCTGCCGAAAACGAACCTTACTCTGCTTTATGACGTATCGCATAATACGTGCAAGGAGGAAGTGCACGTGATGGCTGTGGTAAACCGATGCCGCTTTATGTGCATCGCAAGGGGCCACGCGCGCCTTGGGAACGGGACACCCCGAGCTGCCCGCGGCATTCGCCGCCGATCGAGCCGGGCTGGCGCGTAAGGTGGTCAAGCTGGAGCCCGTGGTATGCATCAAGGGCTGAAACTCCCGGCGCGTGCTCTTTACCGGCCGCTCAAGGCGCGCCCTGCATACAAGCCCTGCAAGATGGTCCTGACAAGCTTATTGTACAGCCGGGGCTGGCGCTTTGGCCGCGGTAGCTAAAAGGTGAATCCATGACGGTAGGTGAGCACTGTAATAGGCAGGTGATTGTTATCGCCGGCGAGGAGTCGATCAAGGTTGCCGCGCAGCTCATGCGCAAACACCATGTTGGTGATGTGGTGCTTGTCGAAGAGCGTAAGGGCAAGCGTGTGCCCATCGGTATCGTCACCGACCGCGATCTCGTCGTCGAGGTCATGGCGCCAGGTCTCGCACCCGAGACGTTGGCGGTGCGGGATATCGTTGTCGATTCTCCGTTTCTGGTGCGTGAGGAGGACAGTCTATTCGATGTCCTAGAGATGATGCGCGGGCGTCGGGTTCGCCGTGTCCCGGTGGTCGATGCGGATGGGGCATTGGTAGGAATTATTGCCGTGGATGACTTGATCGGGCTGCTGGCCGAGATGTTGGATGATCTGGCCGCGGTCGTCGGGCGTCAGCGAGAGCGCGAAATCGAGCGCCGCCCCTGAAGCGGGTGCTCGGCAGCGAAGCGCCGTCCCGTCCGTCTCGGCCGGCGCCGTTACGTAGCGGTGCGAGTCGGATAGGAATAAACGGGGCACGTTCGGGTAGACTTTGTCGCCAATCTAATTTTTTAGCGGATCGGATTTGTTAGCGTGAAACGATTGTTCGCCCTTTGGCTATTTTTTTTGCCGGTCTGGCTTTATGCCGAGGAAATCGGCCACGTCGACACGGCCTTCAAACTCCTCGGGCCGGACCACAAGATTGTGGTCGAAGCCTTCGATGACCCCGATGTGAGCGGCATCACTTGCTACCTCTCCCGTGCTAAAACCGGTGGTTTGAAAGGCGCCGTAGGCCTTGCCGAGGATCCGGCCCGCTTCTCCGTCGCCTGCCGTCAAGTGGGGGCGGTTCGCTTCGGCAAGTCGCTCCCGCTGAGCGAAGAAGTGTTCAAGCAGGGCGCGTCGGTGTTTTTCAAGCATGTGCGGGTGGTGCGAATGGTCGACGTCAAACGCAACGCGCTCATTTACCTCACCTACTCGGATCGTCTGATCGAGGGTCATCCGGATAACGCCATTACCGCCGTGGCTCAGCTCGGCGGGGCGATTCCGGTGGAGGATGACTGAGAGTGGGGCGTTCGGCGGCGAGTTGAGCTAACTTGGGAGACGCTGCTTTGTTCCGCTCGTGCTTCACCGTTCGGCACGCTGACGGCTCAGCACGAGCGGATACAAGGGATAGGCGTCAATATGTTCGCTGTTAACCCTGAACCCCCTTCGGTTACGCTCAGAAGAACCCTCTCGAAGGGCGTTTATTCAGCAAGCGCTTCCCCCAACGACTGGTCGAGTGTCATTCGCTTCCCTGAGATATCCGGCCCTATACGCTCCCGCATGGCGTGACCCGAAGGCGCTGTCAGCTCGTAACGTACTTGGTCAGCTGACGGATAAGCTCCTCTTTTTCCTCGAGCAATAACAGCAGCAGGTCGCGCAGCGAAATGATGCCGATGAAAGCATCGCCTTCGAAGACTAGCAGATGTCGGCACTGATTCTGCTTCATGAGCTCAATGCAATGCTCAACCTCCTCCCGCGGTGTCACGTCCACGATATCGGTGCGCATCACCTCTTTGATCCTGACCTCCGCCGGGTCTCGGCGTTTCGCGACCACCTGCCGCATTAGGTCACGCTCGGTGAAAAGGCCGATGATACGGGATGCGCGCGTTACCACCACCGAGCCTATGTGCTTGTCCGACATGAGCAGTGCGGCCTCATAAGCGGACTTGTCCTCATCCAGCAACACCACGAGGCGCTCGATTTTCTCGCTAATCATTGTCATGGTGGCCCCCTTCGATGGGATGGTAAGGCGACGGCCTGGCGATTGGTCGTAATCGCTCGGCGACTGGCCGCCGCTTCGGAAGACCTGCCCATAAGCATATATCCAGTCACGCCGCTTACCGAGTCCGGCTACGAGAAATAGCCCCGGATTTTGCTGCGCTCTTGGCAGAGTGCTTTGAAAGCCAGCCGGGTCTATCCGGATAATATTTTGTCCGGCGAACGAGTCGCTGAGTGAAATCCTGCGTTGCACCTGTATTCGGATCCTGATCGCTATGGAACGGCGCTGGTAGCGGGGCGGTCTCATTGCGTGCTGCACTTGGGGTCAGTGTGTTGCGGCTGGTTTTTGCAATTGGCGGATCGTGTTGGTCTGCTCGGGACTCTGTGTGGAGATCAGGATCAGTTGCTTGACGAACTCGATGATGCGCGGGTCGTCGATGTCGTTGTGGTCGGTGATCAGCCGTTTGTCGACGTATGTGAACAGGTAGGGGTTGCGTCCGGCGGAGGTGGTTGTGCGCTCGAGCATCAAGTTGCCGAATGCAATCTTGCTGCCCGGCTTGTCGTGCGCCCAATCGGCGCTTGTCTGGATAAACAGCCGAACGCTATCCATGGTACTCAACTGTTTCGACTGCACGGCTTTCTTGCTGTCCAGCGGATACAGTCGATGCGTGCGATAGGGCTTGAAGTGGCCTACGGCCGTGATATTGGCATCGGACTCGCTGATGGATTCCTGCTTGCGCGTGATCGCGTTGAAGCGTTGCTGCTCACGCGTTTTCTCGAATAGCGTGGACAGCCAGCGCCCGGCTGGAAAGGCGTACCGCGTCGCATAGTCGGCCTGTGATGTCATCTCCAGCATCACCGGCAGCTGCGAGGCGAAATATGTGCCGCGCTCGGTGGATATATCGCTCAGCGCCGAGAATTGCCTGGCCTCGAGCGCCGGATTGATCAGCACTACGAGATCACCAAACCCACCGATGTCGCTTTGCACGCCGGTTGGTCCGGTAGTCCGCACGAAGCGGTTCTCCAAAATTTGACCGAGGGCGGTGTGGACCACGGCGCCGCCGAAGCTGTGACCGACGATAACCAGTCGAGTGCGGCTGGGACCGGCTTCGCTGATGCTCTCCTTGTCCCGCTTGATCAGTTCGAGACGGCTCAACACCTCGGTGACGCCGCCGCGGCCAACCTTTTGCGCGGTGTTCTTGCGGTCCCAGAAAGTCAGCTCTTTGAGCAATGGGACGGTCACAGAACCGCCGCGCCATCCAAGATAGACGCCAACGACCGCGCGCGCAGGGGTGGCCGTGAGCTTGGCGATTTGCATTTCGGCATCGGTAAGCTCTCCCAGCACCTTGCGAAACGTCTGGACGTTCGTATCGTAGGGCGCCGCACTGTGTTTCCAGCCATGCACGAATACCACCATCAGCAGATCCTTCTTGCCCGCTTCCTCGGCCAGCTTACCGACTACGTCTGCCATTTGTTTGCGGTCCCACAGTTGGCCCTGGTCATCGAATTCAATAAAACCGAGCAGGTAGTGCTTGCCCTCGGCGGTGGGCAGCTGCTGCAGCGCGTGAGTGGCACACTCAGGCGACGGCCGCTGTGTGGCGCTGACGCATACAGCCGGGTAGACGGTGCGGTACTCTTGCAGTGGCGTGCAGCCGCTTAGAGCAAGAATTGCCAGAGCTGCGATTACCGGTAGTCGGGCTTGTTTATTCATCATCGTTCCATTTCCATGGCTTTGTCGTTGTCATTGAACGGCGTTGTGCGCGTGATCAGCATTTAGCAAAGTGGGATCAAAAATTCTGTGCTCGGCTGCGTAAGTGCGAGGTTTCATTATCATCCGGGCACGGGCATACGGCGCGGCGCCTCCGCGTCGAAGCCAGCTGCCGCCGCCGCAAGGCTGAGCGGCTGAGCTTGAATGTCGTCTTCCCACCGGTCAGCGGCGGCGGTTCGAACGTAGGGTTAGCAAAGGGGATGCCATGGACCAGCGCCTCGTGGTCTACCCGTCGAGCAGCGCCGGAGCGAAGCTCTCGGCACGCGCCATCTTCCAATAGCGGAGATAAGTTGGGTGAGCGCCGCCGTCGAGCAGTGCAGCCGGTTCAAGAAAGTCGTAGAACTCTGCGGCGGTACGGATCTCGTCCGAGGATATCCGCAAGCAGATGTGATGCGGTTTGAGCTCAGCCGGGTGATCCAGACCGGCCGCCGCGGTGATGATCCCGAGCGATCGCACGGTGTGATGGTGGAAACGCTGTACATGCCGTGCCTTGTCTTCGACGACCAGCGAGCGCTGGCGCAGCCGGTTCATTGTGGTGATGCCGGTCGGGCAGCGGCCCGTATGGCAGCTCTGCGACTGGATGCAACCGAGCGCGAACATAAACCCACGGGCCGAGTTGCACCAGTCCGCGCCGAGCGCGAGGTTCATGGCGAGCCTGATTCCCCCGACGGCCTTGCCACTCGCACCGATGCGGATGCGCTCGCGCAAGCCGGCACCGACGAGCGCGTTATGGGCGAACAGCAACCCTTCGCGCAAGGGCGTACCAACGTAGTCGGACAGCCCCAGGGGGGCCGCCCCGGTGCCGCCCTCGGCGCCGTCGATTACGATAAAATCCGGCAGGATGCCGGTCTGGAGCATGGCCTTGCAGATCGCGAGGAACTCCCAGCGGTGGCCGATACAGAGCTTGAAGCCGGCCGGTTTGCCGCCGGAGAGCTCGCGCAGCTTGGCAACGAATTCCAGCAGCTCGATCGGCGTCGAAAATGCCGAATGAGCTGCCGGCGACAGGCAGTCCTTGCCTTGCGCCACCTTGCGCGTTGCCGCAATCTCCGCGGTGACCTTCGCGCCCGGCAACAGCCCGCCATGGCCCGGCTTCGCGCCCTGGGAGAGCTTGATTTCGACCATCCTCACCTGATCGCTTTGTGCCTGGTCGCGGAACATATCGGCATTGAACGTGCCGTCGTCGTTGCGGCAGCCGAAATAACCGCTGCCGATCTCCCAGATGAGATCGCCGCCATATTCCTGATGGTAGGGGCTCAAGCCCCCTTCGCCGGTGTCGTGGGCGAAGTTGCCGAGCCTCGCGCCTTTGTTGAGCGCCATGATCGCGTGCGACCCGAGCGCGCCGAAGCTCATCGCCGAAATGTTGAACACGGAAGCCGAATACGGTTGGCTGCACTGTGGCCCACCGATGCTGATACGCGGCATTTTGTCCGGGTTCGGGTTCTCTTTGGCCGCGATCGAGTGGTCGATCCATTCATATTCGAGGTGATAGACGTCGAGCTCGGTGCCGAAGGGCATGGCGTCGTCCACGCCGCGCGCACGCTTGTAAATGGTGCTGCGCTCGTTGTGGGTGAACGGCTTGCCATCGGTGTCGCTTTCGACGAAATACTGGCGGATTTGCGGGCGAATGGCTTCCGCCATGAAGCGGATGTGCGCGAGGATCGGGTAGTTGCGTGTGACGTTGTGCTCGCGCTGGATAAGATCGTAAATCCCGATGAGCGCCAGCGGCAAGGGGATTACCAATCCCCAAAGCCACGCTAAGCCGAGAAAATAGCCGAGTGCGCCGAAAACGAGGGTCAGAGACACCATCAAACCGAAAGTGAAAAAACGCATGCAAAATTCCCTGGACGATCGCCGCAGGCCGCGCCGCCAAGCATCAAGCCTGATCCGCGTTATGCGCTACCGAATGCCGTCGTCATCGCATCGTCCACGTCCCCGAGCCAAACGAAGTGAAGCTGCTGGCGCGCCGCCGGCGGAATCTCATCCAGGTCTTTACGGTTGCCTGCAGGCAGCAGCACGGTAGTGATTCCGGCCCGCGCGGCGGCGACGGTTTTCTCCTTGATCCCGCCGACGGGCAGCACCAGGCCGCGCAGGCTGATCTCGCCGGTCATGGCCATATCGTTTCTGACCTTGCGCCCGGTCAGCACCGAGACCAGTGCCATGAACATGGCGATGCCGGCGCTCGGGCCGTCCTTCGGGATGGCCCCGGCGGGAACGTGGATATGAATGTCGCTTTTCTCGAAGACATCGGCGGTGAGACCCAAGGCTTCCAGGCGGCCCTTCACGAGGCTCAAGGCGGCCTGAGCGCTTTCCTTCATCACATCGCCGAGCTGTCCGGTCAGGACGAGCTGACCGCGGCCCGGGATGCGGCTCGCCTCGATAAAAAGGATGTCGCCTCCCACCGGGGTCCAGGCAAGACCGGTCGCCACGCCCGGTACGCTCACCCGCATGGCCACTTCGCTTTCGAATTTGGCGGGCCCCAAAATCTGGGGCAGATCATCGGCATCGATGCGTACCGCCTCGGTCGAGCCCTCGGCGATGCGCATCGCAACATGACGAAATACGGCGCCGATCTCCCGCTCGAGATGGCGGCAGCCGGACTCGCGTGTGTAATCGCGCACGATTCGGCGCAGCGCCGCTTCGCTCAGACGGCATTGCTCGGCGCTCAACCCGTTGGCCTCCAGTTGGCGCTGTACCAGATAGTCCCGGGCGATCGCGACTTTCTCATCCTCCGTATAGCCCGGCAGTTCGATCAGTTCCATGCGATCGAGCAGTGCCGGCGGGATCGTGTCCGTCCGATTGGCTGTGCCGATGAACATGACGTGCGAGAGATCGAAGGCAACGGCGAGATAGTTGTCGCGAAAGTGCGAGTTCTGCTCCGGGTCCAGCACCTCGAGCAAGGCAGCCGATGGATCGCCGTGAAAGCCGACGCCGAGTTTGTCGAGCTCATCGAGCATGAAGACCGGGTTGCGGGTTCCCGCCTTGCGGATCGCTTGTATGATATTGCCGGGAAGCGCGCCCACATAAGTGCGGCGATGGCCGCGAATGTCGGATTCGTCATGGACGCCGCCCAAGGCCACGCGAACGAACCGCCGGGCGCTCGCGCGCGCGATGCTCTGGCCGAGCGAGGTTTTGCCCACCCCCGGCGGTCCCACCAGGCAAAGGATGGGGCTGCGGCCCTGGGGGTTGAGCTTGCGCACCGCCAGTTGCTCGAGAATCCGCCGCTTGACTTTGTCCAGCCCGTGATGATCCTCGTCGAGAACTCGGCGGGCGGTGGCGATGTCGATGGATTCCTCGCTCAGCGACTCCCAGGGCAGCTCCGTGAGCCAGTCGAGATAGGTCCGAATCATCGAGTATTCGGTGGCCGCCTCGGGCATGTGCTCCAGCCGGCCGAGCTCGCGCAGCGCCTGATCTTTTGCCTCCGGCGGCATCCGTGCCTTCTCGATTGCCGTGTGCAGCGCCTCGAGCTCGGCCGTGCGTGGTGTATCCTCGCCGAGCTCGCGTTGGATGGTCTTGAGTTGCTCGCGCAGCAGGTACTCGCGCTGGCGTTTATCCACGGTCTCCTTGGTCTGTTGCTCGATCTCGTGGGTGAGGCGCAGTACCGCGAGACGATGAGCCAGCAGATCGGCCACGCGGGTCACCCGTTGCTCGATATCGAAGCTCTCGAGAATCTCCTGCTTTTCGGCCGGCTTGAGGTCCATGAAGTTGGCGATCATATCGGCGAGAGCCCCCGCCGAGCGGATGTTGCGCAGCGCGGTGCCGACCTCTTCGGGGAGCTGGGGCATCAGCTCGAGGGCCTCGTCCGACTCGCGGCGCAGGTGCTCCAGGCGTGCCTCCAGCGCGGGCGTTATGTGCTCATCCTCGGTGATGCGCTCCACCCGGGCGAGCAGGAACGGGTAGCCTTCCAGAAATTCGACCACCTGAAAGCGCCGATTCCCCTGGCAAATGACATGATGCGACCCGTCGGGGGCGGTTACATAGCGCAGAATGCCGGCCTCTACGCCCACCCGGTAGAGATCCGCCGCCGTGGGTGCCTCCGTCGCCGTATCGCGCTGCTGCAGGATGCCGATGGGGCGTTCGGATTTCACCGCCTCCTGGGCCGCGGCGATGGATTGGCGCCGGCCGATGGTGAGAGGCATGACGATACCGGGGAACAACGCCGTGCTGCGCACCGGTACTATGATGAGCGCATCCTCGGGAAGAGCTTGCATGTCCTGGGTCGAGACCGTCGGTTGCGGTTCGCTCGCCATAGCCACCTGATCTCCGGTCTGTTTCAGAATAACTTGCGCAGACTTATTACCAAGCAACCATCCACCATCTCGTGCGTTGCCACCTCGTAGCGTCCGGCAGGCAGAGCCAGGCGGCGTTCGAAACGCCCATGGGGGATCTCCAGCCGATGTACCGCCGCCTGGCGAAACGCAGCGGGCAGATGCCGTTCGCCGGAGAGGATCAGCGTGGCGGACTCGATGCGCAGCTCGATACACGCCGGCGATACACCCGGCAAGGCGGCCATGATCCAGATTTCCCGGGCCGTCTCGAAAACATCGGCGGGAGGGTGCCAAGTCGGGCCCAGATCGGTTTCCGGTCCGACCTGGAAAAATTGCTGTTGTAGTCGTTCGGCGCGCTCGAGCATCTCGCATGCCCGCGCCCACATCCAGTCGCTTGGATAACGCGATGACATCGGGTCTCCTGGCGGGTTGGAGCTATAAAGGATGTTCGAAGTGTAGCTTAGCTCGATCAGATACCCAGCGAATCCTATGAGTGGATCGGATTTGGGGCGCCGTCTCAAGAGGTAATTACGCTATCGAATACACGTTGGGTCGGAAATCGGCGTTGTTGGCTATTCTTATATGGAGAAAAGCTGTGCGCCTCCGGGTCTAGATTTGTTGTGGACTAAGGAGGAGACGGGAGTGGGCGGCCACGAGTTGGCCACGGCGAATGGCCGCTAGTAAAGCTTTTCGGCAGTCAGGAGGCCTATTATGGCGACTTACGTGATTTTGAGCCGAATCTCACCGGATGCGTTCTCGGAGCCGGCGGAGCTGCGCGAGATCGCCCAAACGGTCTCGAGGAAGATCAAGGAGCAATGCCCTGGGCTGCGCTGGAAGGACAGCTACGCCACGCTCGGTCGGTTCGATGTGGTCGACTTGGTGGAGGCCGATGATCCCAAAGAGGTGGAGAAAGCGGCCATGCTCATACGGGCATACGGTCATGCACGAACGGAGACCGCCAGCGCCACGCCCTGGAAGGAGTTTCTGAGCTCCTTGTGAGCCCGCGTACCCTGGTCAATACCGGCAGAGCAGTGGTGAAGGGCTGCTCCGCCGGCGGCATAGGGGATCTCGAAAAATCACATTTGGCAGCGTCATTCCGGCCTACGCCGGAATGACGGAATTGGGGAGTTGTTCGGGGTTCCCAGTGGGATGATGCGGTCTGAAAGCGTGTGGAGCGCTGGTACAGCAACGGAGCGGATGCGGTGTTCGAGCTAGAGACCGGCTCAGGTGCCGTCGTGCCCGTGCGTGCTCGGCTCCAAGGTTGACGGGTAATAAGGGCGTATGGCCGTTGCAGCCAATAATCCGTGGCGATCGACGGCGGCTCAATGCTACCTCGACATGGATTGCTATCGGCGCTGGCTGGGTGCGATCTGCGATGCCTTCGGGCTTGGCGCCGCGCATTGCGCCCATGAGGTTGTCGAGACAGGCACGCCGGCGTGTTGTTACCGCTACCCGACCATCGAGGGGCGGGGGCCCGTTGTGGTCCTCGTCCCGGCACCCATCAAGAGTGCCGATATCTGGGACATGACGCCGTCGGTCAGTGTGGTGCGGCGCTATCTGGAGGCGGGCTGTCGGGTCTATCTGGTCATCTGGCCTCGGTTTGCAAACGACCATGGAGAGTTGGGTCTTTCAGATTACGTCGATTCCATGCTGTTGCGCGGTATCGATGCCGTGTGCGCGCAGACCGGCGCGGATCGGATCCATCTCGCCGGCCACTCCATCGGGGGGCTGTTGGCCGGCTTGTTCGCCGCGCGGTATCCGGAGCGGATCCGCGGGTTGACCGTCCTGAGTACGCCTCTTCACTTCGGCCCGGACATCGGCGCTTTGGGGCGGCTGGTGTCGCTGATACCGGATACCCGGGCGCTGATCAACGCTGCCGAAGCTGTGCCGGGGTCGCTGCTCAACATCCTCAGCGCCGCGGCCTCGCCCCAGACGTTCATTTTCTCCCGAGGTATGGATTTCCTCAGCTCGTTTGCCGATCCGGCCAGGATGCGGATGCATCTGCTCGTCGAACGCTGGACTCTGGACGAGACGGCCATGCCTCGCCGCTTGTTCCTGGATCTGATCGATCGACTCTACCGCGACGATGCATTCGCTGCGGGGCGGTTGCGGATCGGGGGCAAGCGTATCTCGCCGCGCGATATCGTTGCCCCGATTACCTGTGTGGTCGATCGCGACTGCGATATCGTGCCGCCAGAGTCGATTCTGCCAGTCCTTGCGCGCATGGGGACACAAGATCGGGAGCTGTTTTGGTACCACGGCGATAGGGGCGTTTCCCTGCGGCATGTGGGGATGCTGGTCGGCGAGCGCGCCCACCGCGAGCTTTGGCCGCGGCTGGTTGCGAGGAGCGTGCAGGGTAACTAGTGGCGGGCTAGTTGTCGGTGGTGCCTTGCTCCGTGGTGTGGCGCAGGAGTTCGATTACCTCCTCGTCACTGATTTGGCGGAAGTCCGCGAAGTGCTGCCCGACGGCGTAGAACATGGACGGGGCCGCCAAGCAGATCACGGCGTCGGCTGCGGCCTCGATGCGGCGTAGAGCATCCGGCGGGGCCACACCGAGCGCGGCGATGAGCTGGCGGGGCGCGTGTTGCCGCAGTGTCTGCAGCGCCGCGATCATGGTGGCGCCGGTTGCGCTGCCATCGTCCACCACGATCACGACTCGCCCGGTCGGATCGATGGGGGGGCGCACCGGGGTGTAAGATTGCCGCCGCGCGCGCAAGGTCCGCAGTTGGGTGTCGACCTCGCGCTCGATGTAATCCTCGCTGCAAAGCTTACGGCCGTGCGCGGAGAGCTCCACCGTGCCGTCTTCGCTCACCGCCCCGACAGCGTATTCCGGATTGCCGGGCGCCCCCAGTTTGTGTACCAGCACCACATCCAGCTCGCCGCCCAGGGCGTCGGCGATGTGCTTCGCCATGGGTACGGCACCCCGGGGGATAGCGAGTACCAGCGGGCGTTCGCCTTTGAGATGCCGCAACCGGTGCGCTAGCTGTTCGGCGGCATCCATACGGTCTTTGA
The DNA here is from genome assembly GCA_024102725.1 of Nitrococcus mobilis. Lineage (GTDB taxonomy): Bacteria > Pseudomonadota > Gammaproteobacteria > Nitrococcales > Nitrococcaceae > Nitrococcus > Nitrococcus mobilis_A. The sequence continues at coordinate 111,582 of JAGFJL010000068.1, read as the reverse complement.
ACATTTCATCTTGCCTCCTGATGGACCGTCGCTGCCCGCCAGTGAAATACGCCGCGGCGACGGCTAATGGTCTACTGCTCTTAAAGCTTAGTCAGTCGTTTCCCGCTGGTCGATATGGGAGCGCGAGCGGATGACGAGTGCTCCCGATGATCGGACTACGATTGTTGCGGCGGTGGAGGGGTGAGAGGCATGGCTCACCTACGCCGCCGTCCGCTGTTTTCGGCCGGATGGTTGGCATAGACTTCAAGTAAGGTGGGTTATTGATGGACTCAGTGGTTAGGCTAGACGGGCAACACGATGGCGAGGCGACGTAGGGAGGCGAACGGCCAGCCATGATAGAACCCCTCCAAACGGGCTCGCCGAAGATTGTCGGTTACAAGCTGAGTGGCCGGCTGCACGATGCCGAGTACCGAGCTTTGATGCCCGCGCTCGAGGCGATTTTGGCTGTTGAAGGCAAGCTTCGCGTCTTCGTGCAGTGTGAGGACTTTGCTGGCGTGGATATGCGTGCCGTTTGGGAAGACATCCGGTTTGCAACCAAGCATTACACGGATTTCGAGCGCATCGTCGTGGTCGGCGACGGGCGCTGGGAGGCGTGGCTGACTCGTTTCTTCAAACCTTTTACCCGGGCGGCGGTAAGGCATTACAAAACCTCAGAGGTTGCGCATGCCTGGGCCTGGTTGCGCGCGGACCTCCCAGGCGATTTCGAGTGAACGGTTTCAGTTGCCGCCTCACTCACTCGGATCCGTTGGCTGATGCTGCCGCGCGAGTTGATATCCGCGGTACAGTAGCGCAAGGCCGCTCCAGAGGCCGAACGCGACGATGGGGTAAGCCACGACCCGTGGGAATACCGCAAGCAGCACCGAGAGCGCGATCACTACGCCACCGGCAACGGTGGCCAGACGCGCTTCGATCGGCCCCAAGGTGCGCCGGTCCGTGAAGGCGGCGCCGATGGCGTGCCCGATTCGAACCGCTCCGGCCGCCGCGCGGCTGGTACTGCCCGTTGCGCCGCGGCCGGTCTCGACGCGCGGGTGGCGCGGTTCGCCAGGCGCACAGGGTCGGCGTCTGTGATCGAGCACGACTTCCGTGGCATTGGCCAGATCTTGCAAATACATCTCCTCCATCGCGCCCGCAAATGAGTCGTCTTCTATGACGGCATCGAGTTCGCAGTTGCTCCACCAGCTCGCAATATTAAGGTTGGTCGATCCGACCCGGGCCCAATGTCCGTCTGCGACCGCCGTCTTGGCGTGCAGCATCGTTCCGTTCCATTCGAACACGCGCACCCCGGCCTCGAGCAGTGCCCGATAGCCGGCCCGCGAGAGCGGCCGGAGCAGCGGGATATCGGTTGCGTTCGGCAGTAGCAGGCGAACGTCGACGCCGTCCTTCGCGGCTGCGCGCAGCGCTTCGACATATGAAGTGGTGGCGGCGTAGTAGGCATCGGTCAGCCACAGCCGCTTGCGGGCGAGCGCGGCGACGAGTTGGTCCAAGCGAAACATGCCCGCGGTTGCGGGCTCACTCGCCACGATGCGCAAGCTCATGTCTCCGGCGGGGGCCGGTATGCCAGCGATGTCTGCTGTGGGAAGCGGTTCTCCGGACCAGGCCCACGTCCGAGCGAACGCTCGCTCGACTTCCGCTACGGCGCGGCCGCGGATTTCTACCCCGGTATCGCGCCACGGTTCGACCTTGCGCGCAGGATCGCCGCGCCACATACGGCCCACGCACAGGCCCGTTACGAAAGCGACTTCGCCATCGACCGCCAACAGCTTTCTGTGGTCACGCGAGAGCCAGCCGAGCGGGCTGCGCAACTGTGGCGGATTGTAGCAGCGAACCTGGACACCGCCCGAGCGCAGAGCGCTCCAGAACCCTCGCGAGGCCTTCCTGAAACCGCCCATCCAATCGTAGATAAGCCGGACGGTGACTCCCTCGCGTGCCTTTTCGATCAAGGCATCGGCAAATTCCCAGCCGACCGCGTCCTCATAGATGATATAGCTTTCGAAGTGGACGTGGTGGCGCGCTGCGCGAATCGCCCTCAGCCATGCGGGATAATTCTCGAGTGCATCTTTGAGCAAACGGACCTGATTGCCACCGATCAAAGGTGCACCGGCCGCGCGCGAGAAGGCCTGATCGGCAAGCTCGCGCAATGGCTTCAGGGCGATGCGCTCGTCCCGCTCCAACCGCCGGGGGTTTCTCATTGCATGTTCCTCCTTACGCGGGTGGATCCTTGGCACGAACCCTATCCTTGCAGGTGACCGAAAATCGATTCGACTGCAGACGCGGCAGGACTCACTTCGAAGCGTTTTGGTGTAACCCAACTGTACAGACTGCGCTTGGATCGCCCAAGCGCATAGCTGCAATGCAGGGTAGATCGCAATTTTTGATCCCGTTACCGCCACCGCCGCCGTAGACGGTATGAGTTTTCTCAAGCCCGTGTTCGTGGGCGATGAGGTCAGCCTCTACGCGAAGTTACTGAAAACGGGGCGCACCTCCATTACCGTCGCCGTTGCAGTTTGGCGCCGAGAGCGCTTCTCTGAGGAGCGGATCCAGGTGACCGAGGCAACCTTCGTGTACGTCGCGATCGACGAGCAACGCCAGCCAAGGCCGGTGTCGATGTGAGCGTCCGGTCGATTTCGGGATGATCGTCGATGATGTGATGGCCCGGGTGGAGTCGGTGCTGAGGCGAGCGGGTTCCCGGGGTGTGCGAGTGAGCTTTGGGTGAGAGACTCTCTTAATGTGGTGCCGCCGCGCTCGGAGCTACGCGGTGGCACCGCCTCTCTATTCCATCAAGCTTCAGGGGCTCAGAGTCGGGTAGCCATCGACGAACACCCAATCGGAATCTCGGGCGGGAACATGGCATCCCCGGCAGGTTTTTTCAAAACCCTCGGAAGCGTTGACCGTCGGTTCCTCCGCTTTAAACAAAGCCCAGCCCCAACCCTTACTCCAATGGGGGCCCTTGAAGCGGCTCTCGGCGTCTTTAATCATGACGAACCAGATGGCTGGCTCGGTTGCCCACTGTGCCTGGCCCGTGGTCATTTTGCCGGAACCGATCTTGCGGATTTCCTTTACCAATACGGTGCCATCCTGGAACTTGCCGGTTTGACGATATCCCTTGGCGGCTTCCGGTTGCGTGTACACATCGTGGAATCCGTGGCCGGGGGCTTTCGGGTCGGCGACGACCCAGGAGCCAAGATGGGTCCATGAAAGGCGGAAGCCTTTTGGCAGTTGGATGTTGCCGTCCGCGTCCACATATTGCTGAAACGTCTGCTCGGCCAGGTCCGCTGCCTGCGTTGCGGTTACCACCGTCAAGGCAAGGCCGGCGCTGATCAGGCAGCTCAAAAGCTTGTTCATGGTGCCTCCTTCCATTACTAGAGATATTTGGGCGGGTGGCCTTAGTAGCCCGGAAGGGATAGTGGACGAAAAATAAATACGTTTGGTATCTTTTAGTACTTAATTATGTACTTATAGTATCGTTGTGGTGGATCGACTGGCCTCGCTTCCAAGTCGTTTCGAGCTCCGTGCCCGGGTTTTCAACAGTGGACCGTTGTGCTCGGCCCATACCTTCGATGCCGTAGACGGCGTTGGCCACATTCACGTTTTGTTGCGCGGGGCGCTGCGCGTCGAAACAACCGGTGAGGCCACCTTCGAACTCAATACGCCAACCTTGTTGTTCTACATGCGGCCGACCACGCATCGGCTTGTGCCTTCTCGGTCGGAGGGTGCGGAAACGGTCTGCGGCTCCATCGATTTCGGTGCGGGTGCAGAGAACCCGCTCGCGCGGGCTTTGCCGCGTCTGCTCGTGATTCCGCTTGCCGAGCTGGAGATGCTCTCGCGCACGATCGAACTCCTGTTCGAGGAGGCTTTCGAGAGCCGCTGCGGGCGGCAAGCCGCGCTCGATCGGTTGTGTGAACTGTTGACGATCCAATTACTCCGTTACCTCATGGACCGTAATCAGGTAGATGTCGGCCTGCTTGCAGGACTTGCTGACCCGCGCTTGGCTAAGGCGCTGAATGCGATCCATGAGGATCCAGCCAACCCGTGGACGCTCGAGCGGCTGGCCGAACACGCCGGGATGTCCCGTGCCCGCTTTGCGGTGCATTTTCGTGCCACGATCGGGGTCACTCCGGGGGAGTATCTTGCCCATTGGCGGCTTGGGTTGGCGCAAGCGTTGCTAAGGCGAGGGAAATCGGTCACGATCGTTGCGCATGCGGTCGGCTACAGTGGTCCCGCGGCATTGGCCCGGGCGTTTAAGGCCCGATTCGATGCCTCGCCCTCGGTTTGGCTGCAGCAAACCCGGGCGGAGGTCCCGCAAGGCCGTCCTCGGGAGCCTTCCCGATCGGCCGGATAGTCCGTGGCCGTGCCCGCCTTCAGCCGAGGCGGTTGCCTGGGGGGCTTCCAGATCTCGGATAACCAGAGACGTGAACCTGTAGCGGCAGTGTTCCAATGAGGTGCCGCCTTCCTGGCGCCCGTGCTGGGTGAGATGGCCTATTCGTTCAGCTGGTGATATGCATTTCGGCGGCCAGTTGAGCCGGGAAGCGCGCTTCCTCGCGCCGGGGGCGCAAATGGTAGACGTGCATCATGTAAGGAACGTAAGGAACGCGGCTGAACCCGTTATTGAAAGATTGCAAGGTTGGCATGGAACTCAGTCGCCGCGCCCGGTCTCCCTATAGGAATATGGGGTGGATTACGCGAGAGGCACTCATTTTTAGCGAGCTGAGAGAGAAATGAGCCATACGGTGCGAAATAGATTGCAGGAGACCGTTGTATGGCACGGGAATGGGAGCGGCAAGAACAGCTTGCAAGGGAGGAAGAGCTGCTACGTGAGCTCGATGAAAAACTCCCTCCTATGACCAATGAGCTTGCGCACACGCTTGGGGCACTTAGCCGTCTGGCCGGCTTCATACACGAAGATGTGGACAATGCTTTGCGTGCCGATGCAAGCGAGGTGCGTCAACGCTTGGAAGAGATTGCCCGGAAGGCGGATACGCTAAGCGGTTGGCTGCGAAAAAAAGCCGACGAATGCAAGGAATGCAAGGATAAACCCTGACTCTTCCCGGCGGCACAGCGAGGCTTTGATGCCCGGTCTCATGATGTGATGGTATAAAACTCTCAAATAAAAGTGAGCAAGCGTACTCTATCGTTTTGCTGCTGAGGATTTATGAGCCAAAGCACCCGAGAGCCTTCTGGTGCACGATTCGATGTGCGCGTACTTGGGCGTGGCGTTATCGTCAGCGGGTGGCGCAGTGCTCGAAAAGGACTATGGAGAAGCCGATGCGCTGTGTATTGGTCCGCCATGCGGAATCTGTGGGCAATGCAGAAGGTCGGCTGCAGGGGCATGCCGAGTTCGATTTGACCAAGGTGGGACGCCGGCAGGCGGAACGGCTGTTTCAGCGCTTGCAAATGGAAGGCCTCGAACCGACCCATGTTTATAGCTCACCGTTGCGGCGAACGATAGAAACCGCCCGGATCGTATCCCGATCCTGGCAAGCGCCTCTTATCGTTTGGGACGATCTAATCGAATATAACGTCGGCGTCTTCTCCGGATTAAGATGGGAAGACATCGACATACAATATCCTACAATGGCGCAGGCGTTTCGGGAGAGTGGAGACTGGGCGGTGGTGGAAGGCGCCGAAGACCTGGCGCAGCGCCGTGCGCGGGGGCGTCGAGTCGTTGCATCCCTCGTCGAGGGACACCGCAGCGCGGATGTGATCGTAGCGTTCAGCCATGGTGGCATACTGCAGCACATCGTGGCCGCGTTCCTGGGCACTGACCGGACCTGGGGCGTTCGGGTGCGCAACACCGCTGTTTTCGATTTCACTTTGGATGAGAAATTGTGGCACGAACCCGGCAACGCCCGGCTCAATACCCGACACTGGCGCATCCTTAGTTTCAACGACGCCGCTCACCTGGAGCTCGATTACGGCGCTGCCGAGCAAACCGGATCAGCCAAAGAAGCGTAGCGAGATACTTCTCGTAAGCACAGTCGAGGCTTGGCGCACGGGATCCCCTGCAGCCTGTGGTGTACCCCGATGAGTTTAAGAAAATAAAAAAGGGCCAGACCATAGACCTAACCCTTTGTTTTTATGGTCGGGGTGACTGGATTTGAACCAGCGACTCCTGCCCTTTGCGGGTATAAAATCACTCCCTGATATTTTCCGTTATCTTAACTTGTTATCCGTAGGCCTTTTTTTGGATCCGGGTCTCTATTCTCTAGTTCATTCTGTTTCTCCCGGAGAAGTTTCTTTTTTTCAGCGTCCGCAAACCTGTTTAGAATTTGTCGGATCAGTGGCTGGTAGCCAATTCCGTTAATTTGCGCAATTGCCTTGAGATCCTCTATAAGAGACTCTTGTAAGCGGATCGAGATCATCTTGAGCTCTAGCGCCTCATCTGCAGCCTTCTCATCAAACTCCTCGGCAACTTCAACGAACTCCTCATCAGCTCCAAGCTGCCTCTCCTCCCAAGCCTCCGTTGTGCTCTCGATATGCTCTTTCTTGCCCATGGCATGTGCTCCAACGTTAGCCGTCGCGCTAACTGGGTTATCACTTTTCCAATGAGCCATCTCTACCATACTTATCGTATATTCTTATTTCGTCGCTATTTGGCTCATATGCTGTCTTGATTGTAATGCTACCGTCACGTTCTTGAATAAAAACAACTTTTAGCTTCCTGCCGAAATCCGTCTCCGATATGAACCACATTGTTGGTGGCTGGGTATCATGTTTCGCCCTAATGTCTTTGAGCATCCGACTATTCCGATTAGCAAAGCATTGCCTGATGTCCTCTTCGCTTACACCATGTCTGCTAGTTAGTTTGTGCCCGACTGAAGTCGAGATGTTTAGCTTCATAAGCCCCACACCTCACGTATATCTTTTGTATATACAATATACGTGTGGAGCTTACAAAGGTAAAGCGGATAATGCGTAGCGAGCTCTGCGACCGGACCACAGTCATGGAAACGGCGCCTGAAGATTGATTGGAGCATATCTGCCTAGCGGCTCCAATCGCCTGAATACAGCGACGCGCTCAAGGCATCTCCTTATACATAAGTCCAGAACATGCAATTGAAACAACAGCTTATGGACTGTTTCCACTAAATGTCGACTGGGCAGATGGGACCAGTATTTTCAATCACTTGGATGACATCGGCGCGGCCTGAATCGACTGGAACAGACTTGTGTGTAATGGAATGCGCTCAAGGTGGCCGCCTGGCGGCAGCTGGGGCGGTTGAACGGCTGGGATATGTGACGGCCACAATTTGCGGGTTATTCCCTGCTGGGCTCATGCGCTCTCGGTCGATGTCGTACGAGGTGGGCCGCCTGCACTTCCTGGTCACTTCCAGGCATTGAAAAAGGGCCAGGCCATAGACCTAACCCTTTTGTTTTTATGGTCGGGGTGACTGGATTTGAACCAGCGACTCCTGCCTCCCGAATGCGTTCAATAACTATCCCGCCATATACTCCCATCTTTTTTGATTCACCTCTATACCCAGTATATTTAAGGTGTTAGAGTGCCAATTAAGGCAATGGTCGTGCATTCAGGTATACCGCGAGGCAACCAATTTGCACCCCTATTGCACCCCCAGAATCGCAGCTGTAGGAAGCACAGCAATGAAGGCGGCACTAAACAACACCATGCTGAAGAACCTGCCCGAAGGCCGGGATATGGACATCTACGATACCAAGCTAATCGGGTTCGTTCTTCGGCTGCGCAAATCCGGCCGGCATAGCTGGCGCGTGAATTACGCTCGCGGCAAGTGGCACACGCTTGGCAGGCTCACCGATTTGAAGCCTGCTGAGGCTCGTGAGCAGGCAAAGGCAATCCTTGGCGACGCAGCCAAAGGTAAGGACGTACGCGCAGAGAGTCGGCGCGCGAAGTCAGCCACGTTTCGGGATTACTTGAAAAACATATACGGTCCGTGGGCGAAAGCACACCGAAAGGACGGCGCTGCCACGCTGGCCCGCCTGCAGGCGTGCTTTGACAGCGAGATAGGCGGCAAGAGGCTGCCTGAGATTACCCATTGGATCGTTGAGAAGTGGCGTTCTAAGCGCCTGAAGGACGGCAAGGCGCATTCTACCGTCAACCGTGACGTAACGGCTCTGAAATCGGCGTTAAATCGGGCAGTCGAATGGAATGTGATCGACGCCAACCCCATCGCCAAGGTGAAACCCGCCAAGCTCGACCGCAGAGGCGTTGTCCGCTACCTGAGCGACGACGAGGAAACCCGGCTGCGTGCGGCGCTAGCTGCGCGCGAAGAGCAGGCCAGGGCCGAACGGGCAAACGCCAACCAGTGGCGGCTATTGCGCGGCTACCCGATCATGCCCGATCTGCGCGCCGTGCCATACGTGGACCATCTGCGGCCGTTGGTGCTTCTCGCTATGAACACCGGGCTGCGCCGTGGCGAGCTGTTCAACCTGAAGTGGTCTGACGTGGACCTGATCCGCTCCATACTCACAGTGCACGGTTATGGAGCCAAAAGCGGACAAACCCGGCATATCCCGCTGAACACTGAAGCCCTGGCGGTGCTGCAGGGCTGGCAGAAGACGACGGAGGCTAGCAAGGGACTGGTATTCCCAGGTAGGGACGGCGGGCGACTCGACAATATAAACAAGTCCTGGCGCGGCGTGCTCTCGGATGCCGGAATTACCGGATTCCGCTTCCACGATCTGCGCCACCACTTCGCTAGCAAGCTAGTTATGGCAGGCGTGGACCTAAATACCGTGCGGGAGCTATTGGGGCACGGTGATTTAATGATGACGCTGCGCTATGCCCATCTGGCGCCAGAGCACAAAGCCGAAGCGGTGGCTCGTCTCACGGCGGCGAAAGAGAGCCGCAAGGAGAGCGTGGCATGAGCATGGACACAGAAAAGAAGCTTCCAGAGCAGGTTGCGGAAGCGCAACTAGAAGAATACCGCCTGATGTTTGAGGCCGGGTATTCAGACGCGCTTATGCACGCTCTCATGTTCTGCGCGAGATGGGGGGTGCTGATGCCGGAATGGGTCGACCGCGAATTGCATAGATCATGGAACCGATTCATCAGCCGCTCGGCAGATGATCTGGGGGAGGCGTTTGGTATTCAGTGGCCGAAGGGAAAGCACAAGGCGGCGTATATCAAAAAGCGCCGTCTTGAATTCGCCGTTTACGGCCGCATCAGGGAGCTTCACTTAAAGCCACAGTGGCGGGTGCATAACGGCGAATGGCATCAAGTCCGAAACATGCCAATTGATGAGCATCTTTTCGATGAAGTGGGCAAGGAATTCCACATAGGAAAGCGTCTTGCGAGCGAGTATTACTACAGTGTCAAGGAGCGGATGAGCAACCCTCCGATAGCGGTTAAATCCCTGCTAGAACCCCACATTATGAATCCCGACGATGTAGATTAGATATGTAGCGGCCCCATATATACCCCCCCGCGCAACAGTGCAACCGTGCAACCGCAAGCACTGGCGCGGGTTTCCGGGTTGCACCAGGTTGCACCGTTGCACACCTAGACACGAACTTACCGCTTCTCGAAAAATAATAATCTTTGGGGAAAGACGCAATCTACCCTCCCTAATAAGGTGGACCTACGTGAATAGAAGATACGTGGGAGCTACCACCGATGACCGACGGAAATATACCGCAGCCTGAGCTGGTGACTACGCGAGAGGCCGCTAATGCCTTAGGCGTCTCCGCTGGCACCCTCAAGGCGGCCCGCCTGCACCGGCTCCCCTCCAATCCTTTACGAGACCTCCCATACGTGGCTATCGGTCGTGCGATTAGATATCGCCGGTCCGACATCGTCGCGTGGATCGAACGTAATACCGTGAGAGCTACAGGGGGCACTTAACCGCAAGTATGGCACCCGCCACGGCGGCTACCGCGACGGGTGCGAACGAATCCCAGCGTGGGATCTGAGGCCGGCAGTTCCCGGCCGATCAAGCAATGAAAGGTGAATGAAGTGAAGATCGCAAAGTACCGCAATTCCAAGTGGCTCCGCAAGGACGACGTCGAGGCAATGTCAGAGAAGGAGCGCCAGACCGTCGTTGAGCGAATCGTTGAAGAAGAGGTCGGCGACGATTTGAAGCCGGTTATCTACTTCAAAGGCATTGATAAGGGTTGGCCGCTCAACATGACGGCGCTGGAGCAGCTTGCCGAGCTGACCGGCTCCGATGATACGGACGACTTTGCTGGTGCACGAGTAGAAATATTCGTTGACCCGAGCGTTCGGTACGCCGGCAAGCGGATCGGCGGCATAAAGCTACGTGCAGCAAAGGAGCCATTTGACGATGAAATCCCCGGCTTCTGATTCAGTCGGGGCATTCGCTGAGGCGATCTCCGGGGCGGGGTTTCCCGTCCCGGAGCACATTATCGCCGATGGCAACCTGCACCGATTCTCAACTAATGGTAAAGGCAGTGACGATGCCGGATGGTACGTCCTGCACGACGGCGAAATGCCGGCCGGCGCATTCGGATGCTGGCGCACCGGCTGGACACAGAAATGGGCTGCCGTGCGGCCGGATACGCTCGACAAGTCCGACGCCAGGAAGCTGCGGGAGAAATGGCGAGCTATCCAGCGGCAGCGCAAAGCCGAACGGGATAGGCGTCAAGCAGATGCCGCACGGCGTGCGCTCGAAATATGGCGCACCGCTTCTCCGGCACCGTCAGACAACCCGTATCTCACCGCAAAAGGCATCAGCGCGCATGGGGTCCGCACTGACGAGGACGGCGTACTCATTATCCCTATGAGTGCCGACTGCACCTTGTGCAGCCTTCAGTTAATCGACCCGACCGGCGAGAAGCTTTTCCTACCTGGCGGCCGTGTATGCGGCACGTATTACGCCATCGGCCGTCCTGACGATCTGATCGTGGTCTGCGAAGGCTTCGCTACCGGCGCAAGTATTCACGAGGCCACAGGAGCGGCTGTAGCGGTCGCATTCAACGCCGGCAACTTAAAGAAGGTGGCCGAATCACTGCGCTCGAAGTACCCGGACATTCAGATGGTGATTGCAGCGGATAACGATATCCGCGACGACGGTTCGGAGAATGTTGGAGTTGCAAAGGCTACCGAAGCAGCGCAGGCCGTTGGCGGGCAACTGGCCGTACCGGAGCTCGAAAACGGTAAGTGCGACTTCAACGACGTGCACTGCGTGCGCGGTTTGGACGAGGTTATGCGGCAGTTCGAGGGCCTATACACCCCCTCGGGCAACCGTGCAACCGTGCAACCGCTGACTGAAATGGCGCAGTCTTTAGCGCCTAAGTTGGCGTATTCACAGGATATTTTGTCTGATTTCCGGCGGGACGTACGGTTGCATGGGCTGATTGGCGAATATGCAACCGCGCAACTCCTCTACCTGGCCGTAACCAGCCGGCTGCTGAACAAGCCAGTATCCATCGGTGTGAAAGGCCATTCCTCCAGCGGCAAGAGCTGGGTTGTCGGCCGCGTGCTCGATTTCTTCCCGGAAGAGGCGGTAGTCACCTTTACCGGAATGTCGGAGCGGGCGCTGATCTACCGCGAAGACTCATACAGTCACCGCACGATAGTGATTTATGAAGTCACCGGACTGCGCGAGGGCAATGAAGACGATCTCGCCAGTTACTTCATGCGCTCGTTGCTCTCAGAAGGCCGGATCGAGTACGACGTGACTGTACGCGGCGAGGACGGCCAGTACACAGCGCAGCGCATCACGAAGGAAGGACCGACCAACCTAGTCTTTACGACCACTAAGACCCGAGTTCACTCCGAAAACGAGACCCGCATCCTATCGCTTAACACGGATGACGGCGCGGAGCAGACGCGAAACGTCCTGGCTGCCATGGCTGATGAATCCGAGAGAGACGTGGATCTGCAGGCGTGGCGCAAATTCCAGGCGTGGCTGCAGGTGGCCGAGCACAAGGTCACGATTCCCTATTCTCGTACGCTGGCAGATGCCGTCCCACCGCTAGCTGTACGGCTTCGGCGGGATTTCGCTTCTGTGCTCGCGCTTATCCGCGCGCACGCCATCCTGCACCAGTGCAGCCGCGAGAGGGACAAGAGCGGCCGGATAATCGCCACCATGGATGATTATGTAGCCGTGCGGGAGCTGGTGTCCGGTGTTGTATCCGAAGGCATTGGCGCGACTGTATCGGACACAGTGCGGGAAACAGTGAGCGCGGTCGATGAGCTCGCCGACGAGAGCGGCGTAACCGTCACCGACGTGGCGAAGCGGCTAGGCGTAGACAAGTCTGCTGCGAGCCGAAGGATACGCCGCGCTGCCGATGGCGGGTACATCCGCAACAAAGAGGACAAGCGCGGTCGTCCCGGTAGGTGGGTAATCGGCGAGCCGTTACCCGAGACCATAGAGGTGCTCCCGCAACCGTCAACACTGTGCAACCCGGAAACCCGCGCCACGCCTAGCGGTTGCACGGTTGATGCTGTGCAGTGGGGGGTATATAGGGGAGCCGCTTCGGACTACGACAGCGTGGATTCCGACAGTGGGTCTATATCCCCTAAAACTGGCGTGCAACCGTGCAACACCTCCGACGACTACGTGGAGGGCAGCATATGAGTACGCTGCTATCCACCCTTCGCGAGCGTGGCGTCGAGGTATGGGCGGAGCACGGCCAGGTGCGATATCGAGCGCCTGCGGACGTCATGACTCAGGAGTTAATGGAGCGGATGCGGCAGGAGAAGGATGAGCTGCTGCATCTGCTGGTACCTGTCGAACCTACCGACCCGCACCACTGCGGCAGCGGCGCGTACCACCAGACTGAGCGGGACGGGCCGTGGCTGTGCTCGGCGTGCCACCCGCGCACCACTACCCCGGCCGCAACCCTCACGGTACCCGGTGGGCGTATACCCGCTACCCGGCGCAAGGACGTGGGCATCGTCATCCGCAACGCCGTTGCAGGCCTACCGATTACGGCTGATGAGTTCCGCGCGTGGTGTGCTCAGGATGATATCGACGATATAGCAAATGGGTTGATTCCAGCCTCGACCGTGCGGGCGTATGCGACCGAGCTTGTCCGCGATAAGCCAAAGACCCGCACCGTAGGCAGCACGGTCTTCGGTGTGCAAGTGGGGGTGCCCAATGACCGATGACACTCACGACCTAGCAGCCAAGGTGCTGGAGCACGCACGCACGCACGATGGCCGGCTACCCGCTTGGCTCGACCTGTACAGCGAGGATGAGTGGGACGCGATAGCCGAGGCGGTGAGGCAGATTGAGCAGCAGGAGGCAGCAGCGTGAGAAAGACCCGTAGTGGATGGGCCAGGAGACTGATGCGCAAGTGGCGGCAGCGGCCACGCAACAAACCGGACCGGCGGGGGCGTCAAAAGTTGAGCGGGAAAGAGCCTAGGACCGGCGAGGCAGCCACGAAAAGTCGAAATTGAGTGATTGAAACTATGTTGAAGCCGAAGCGACCACCAAAGCACCTTAAACCCGATGGCCGAAAGCTATTTCGAGACGTTGTTTCTGAATACGCAATCGACGACGCGGCGGGACTCGCATTACTGACAACGGCGTCGGAGTGTTTGGACCGAATGCGCGCGGCTCAAGATGCCATTGAGGCGCAAGGAGAGGTCGTTACAGACCGTTACGGCCAAACGAAAGTACACCCGGCCTGTGCGCTTGAGAAAGACGCTAGAAACGGCTTTTTGGCCGCTCTGAAACAATTGAATCTCGACCTCGAGCCATTAAGGGACCGGCCAGGCCGGCCTAGCGGCGGAATAGGAGTTAAATGCTAATGCCGACGACTAGGACGAAACGCACCCGCCAGCGGCGTGATATGGATACCCCAGAATGGGCACGTCGATTACTCGCAACTGGCGAAGTGCCCGAGTTTGATTCAGATGATTGGCACGATTACACCGGATGGAAATATTTCGGCGATGAAGTGCCAGGACTACCAAGGTGGAATGAATATGCCAGTAAAGCGTGAAAAGCGGACGAGGAACCAGCGAATCCAACTCGACGCCGCCGTGGTGGAGATGTGGCGCCAAGGTGATCTAGATGGCGTGCACAGCGCGCTGAAGCTGAAACCATGGGAATGCAGTCCGGCATGGTGCAGGAGCCTATGGCTGCACGGCGGCGAGCCTTGCTCGGATAAAGAGCTCGGCGGCTGCCATCGTGCCAAGGAAATCAGAGACGAGCTAATCCAACGTAGCGGCGTTGTGCCGGAGGTTGAGAAATGACCAAACGGAATAAGGACGAGCAACTCGCGCTCGATTGCACGTACGAATTCGGGCAGCTGGTTGACGACATGCTAGAGCGCAGAATTCCGCAGGAGATTATCGGCCGCTCGATAACGCAGGCCATGTTGGTTGTTGCTCTAGAATCGAGCGGAAGGGCGCTGACGATTAATTGGTTGAGAGGACTGGCTGACAGACTGGAATCGGAGATTCAAAATGACTGACGAGATTCGAGACGAACACCACGACGGTTTGAAATGCGCACGGCTTTTCTCTGGCGCGGCGAATAAACTAACCGAGGCCGGCGTTTCGCAGCGGGCCATTTTACACGCGCTGTTCGAGACGGCATTGCAGGCAAGCGTTCAATTGAGCGGCAGTGCAGAAACGGCGGAATGGTTGCGTCGAATTGCCGACCGAATCGACGCAGAAGGTACGAAAACACTTAATTGAATGATATACTTGAATTACTGGCTTGAGCTTGCTGCGCGACGCTTCAAGTTCACCCGAGATTACAAGCCTGCGTGACGTTGTGCTAAATCCGTGCAAAGCCGGTGATCGAAACGTGAAACTCAGATATTTGCACGGAGTATTACCATGCCTAACGTAAATGAAGTAATCGAAAAGCTGGACTCTGAATGGGATGATTTTTCCCGTCGCGACAGAGCGTACAAATCTGAGCTTGAAGAAAGGCTCTCTAAGTTGGAGTGCGACCGAGACATGCCGATGCGGGCTGGACCGAGCGGCCAGCGCGTGACGCCAGAGCAGCAGGAACACTTAAAGGCTTTCGATGCGTGGCTGCGCAACCCGACCTCGCCGAATACGCGCGGGTATCTGGAGCAGGTGCAGCAGAAGGCGGTGACCGAGGGCAGCGACCCCGGCGGCGGCTTTGCCGTACCGGAACAGCTATCTCGGCAAATCCTGCAGCGTATGAGGGATTTGTCGCCCATCCGCCAGGTTGCTCGCGTGGTGCAGGTATCGAGCAGCGATTACGTAGAGCTCGTTGATATCGGCGGCACCAGTTCCGGCTGGGTTGGCGAGGGCGACTCTCGTAGCGAAACCAATACCCCGCAGCTTGCGGAGGTGCGCCCGACATTCGGGATTGTCTACAGCCGCCCGCAAGCCTCTGAAGAGGCATTGGCGGACATCATGTTCGATGTCCAGGGTTGGCTGGTGGACCGCTGTTCCGAGGAACTGGCCATCGCCGAATCCCAGGCCTTCATCAGCGGCGACGGCACCAAAAAGCCGACCGGCTTCCTGGACGCTTCCCCGGTGAGCACGGCGGATGACGGATCGCCCGCGAGATCGTTCGGCGTGCTCCAGTACATCCCGACCGGCGTCTCGGATGGCTTCGGTACGCTGTCGACCAGCTCCCCGGAGCACTACCCGGCTGACGTGCTGTGGCAGACCGTCTACGCCCTGCGTGCCGGCTACCGCTCGGGCGCGGTCTGGTTGATGAACAGCTCGACGGCTGGCGTGATTAGGCGGTTCAAAGACGCCGACGGCCGCTACATCTGGCAAGACAGCCTCATCGAGGGCCAGCCAAGCATGCTATGCGGCCATCGTGTGCAGCTCGCCGAGCACATGCCCGACATCGGCGCCAATGCGCACCCGGTAGCGTTCGGTAATTTCCGGCGCGGCTACACGATTGCGGATAGCTTCGGCCTGCGGATCACGGTCGACTCGAATATCACCGAGCCAGGCCAAACAAAATTTTACATCCGTAAGCGCGTCGGCGGGATTACCCGCGATGACCACGCGGCCAAAGTAATCAAGGTCGCCTTGTCGTAACAGAAATGGTTGGCTGCCTTAAAGCTGGGTTTGCCGGTGCCCGCGTCCACTCCAGCGCGAAACCGGCGACATCCTTAGACTATTGGGGGCGTGCGGACTGGTAGCTTGGCCCCGCCCCTCTTTTTTTGGGATAAGGACATGGCAGCTCCCGTTGGATCACTCGTTGTAAGAATCGGTGCGAATACCGCCGGCCTAGAACGCGGCGCGCGTCGTGCCACTAGCAGCCTAAAGCGCATTGGTGCTAGAGCGGCGGCCACGGCGTCCCGTCTGGCGGCACTAGGCGCCGCCGCTGCGGCCGCCGGTGCGGCTATCGGCGCGCACCTGGTCAAGAGCCAGTTGGACGCCATCCAGGCCATCAATCGCCTCAACAAGGTCACTGGTATCCAGATTCGCACCATCCAGGCGGCGACAGTCGAGGCCAGGCGGTTCGGGATTTCGAGCGAGCGTGCGGCGGATGCGCTGACGGACTTCTCGGAGCGGGTAGGCGAGGCGCGGACTGGCACAGGCGAGGCCGTAGACGGCTTCAAGTTGCTGGAGAAGGCAAGCGGCCGGCAGATAGATCTCACGCAGAACGTCAATAAAGTCTGGGTGCAGTTTCTGGACGCCATGAGCCGCGTCGAGGACGAGTCCACCAAAGCAGCCGCAGCCGCGATGATTGGCGGCGATGCCTTGCGCGACATGATTCCAGCGTTGAGCGGCGGTGCTGAGGGATTCCGCAAGGCGGCCGATCAGGCAGAGCAGTTCGGGTTCGCCATGAGCAAAGTTGACACGCAGCAGGCGGTACGGGCTCAGCGGGCTCTTGCTTCGGCGGGTAATGCGCTTGAGGGTGTGGTTCAGCGCGTGGCGGTCCAGGTTGCCCCGGTCGTAGAGGCGCTTGCCAACAAATTCACTGAGGCGGCGCGCGAGACCGGCGGGTTTAGGGACAAGTTGGCTCAAATAGGGTCAGTCATCCTCAAGTTGGAGGACATGATATTCGGCAGTTTTCAGGTCGCCTTCACCGGCGCCAAGCTTGCGGCTCAGGGATTCGCCTCTGCGTTCTGGTTCATCCTTAGTGACCTGACGCGCGGCGTCGCGCGCTTTCTGGATTTCGTCAGCAGCGGCACGAACGCGGTTATTAGCGGCCTAAACGCGATTCCAGGCATCGATATCGAGTTGATTACCTCATTTCAGGGATCAGAGCTGCAACAGCGGCTCGACAGCATCACCGAGGGCGCGACCGACGCCGTACGCAAGACTCGGGCGGAACTGGTGGAGCTCACCGGCCGTGGCCTGCCTACGATTGGGCTGGAGCAGTGGGTCCGCGAAGTACAGGAGAAGGCGCAGCAGGCGGCTGCCGAGGTCGTGAAGGTCCGTAATGCGCCGGCGCATGTTGATCTCACCGCAGGCGGCGACACTCAGCAGCAGGAAGAGGACTGGCAACGTCGACTGGAGACCATCCGCAATCGGTTTGTCACCGAGCAGGAATTGCAGCGTGAGCACTTGCAGGTCATGGCCGACATCAAGCGCGGATTCAAGGAAGGCGAGATAGAGACCGAGGCCGAGTTCCGTGAGCTTCAGCAACAGGCCGAGGCGGCTCACATGCAGAAGCTAGTAGACCTGCGTCGGCGTGGCATGTCTGCCATGGAGCGCTTCACTGCCATGAGTTTTGCCGAGCAGTCGAAGACCGTAGCCGGTGAATTGCAGTCCATGACTGACACCGTGGCAACGCAGAACAAGGTGCTTTTCCGCATCAACCAGGCGGCCGCAATCGCCAATGCCATCATCAACACTAAGCAGGGCATTACGAAGACCTTGGCGACGTATGCCTGGCCACTGGCCGGAATCATGGCGGCGGCGCACGCTGCGGCGGGTTTTGCGCAAGTAAACGCTATTCGCGCACAGTCATTCGGGGGCGGTGGCGGTGCAGCGCCATCACTGGCAGGAAGCACACCAGCAACGCCAGTCACGCCAGTCGGCGGTGATGCAGGCCAATCTTCGCCGCAGCCGGTCACGAACATAAGCCTGCGGGGCGACAGTTTCGACCGTAAGTCCGTTAGAAATCTTTTGGAGTCGATCAACGACAACATGGCTGACGGCGGCCGCATCGTGGTGACGAGCGGATGACACAGCCGGAACGTACCTTTCTGGACGAGCTCGCCGACTTGAGCCACCCGGCCGACCGGGCGCTGCTGCTGGCGCGTGCGCTGGGCGAGGTCATACGGGCCGGCAGCCGTGACCCGAACAAGCGTCGCGATGCAGTGGATGAGTTGCTGAAGGTCACGGAGAAGCATGCCGGTTTGCGGCTGTGATTCGAGCACTCCAGTGCCACGGCGCTGCGTGCACCACCAATCAATCGCTTGCGTGCCTGTATGAGGGTGTTATCGGCACCTCTCGCATATCGGCCTCGAAAGCTATGCACTGTGCAGGGTGTGAGCGGGGCTATTGCATTGTCCGTGCTGCCGGCCAGGGATTACTTCGCGGATCGTGCATATATGCACGCTTTGCCATCGTCTTACCAATGGCCGTGCTGCCGACCAGGGATTACTTCGGGAGAGTAAAAGGGACGGCACCGTCCCGACTACTCGTGCATCTTACCAATGGCCGTAGCGCCGGTCGGCAATGACTTCTAGCAAACCGTAAACATGTTTACGCTCTTCCGCCCTCAATCGGCAGCGCTCGCAAACGTGACTGTCACGAATATTGCCGCGCGGTGTTCCACTACTTTCCGATAAACGGTAGTTGGCATGACTTTGCATGCTGGAATGCTCTATGCAACCTTGCAAGAAGCGTTCTAGGATGCACAACTGATGCCGTTGTGACGTGGTTACACCTTCCCGCCGCTGTTATCCCGCCTGATAGCCGCTGCCTTCCTACTGACTCCGCGCCACTGCAACCGCGCAACCCCATGCATCGCTGAAACCCGCGTCATTATTGGCTGTTGCACGGTTGCACTGTTGCACAGGGGGGTATAGGCGGGGGTACCGCTTCATAACTCCGTACCTAAGTACGGTGTATATCTAAAAAGATGTTCTGCAAAAGCGAACTGCACCCCTATTGCACCCCCCGTAATTAGAAAAGGGCTAGGCGTTTGACCTAACCCTTTGTTTTTTATGGTCGGGGTGACTGGATTTGAACCAGCGACTCCTGCCTCCCGAAGACAGTGCTCTACCAAGCTGAGCTACACCCCGGCAGTATTGTTTCGTCTAGTATCGGCGACTGATAGCGAATCGGACCAGCGCGGCGAGCGCATCGCGATAGACGCCGGTTTCCAAGCGCTCGAGCATGGCCACGGCGCGGTCGGCCTCTTCGTTCGCGAGGAAATAAGTGTAGGTAATGGCTCCGGTCTTTTCAATGGCCTCACGCACTGCCTCGATCTGCTTCTGACCACCTTGCCGAATGGCGGAGCGCATCAACTCGCGGGTTTTGGCATCGCCGGTTCGCATGGCGTAAATAAAGGGCATGGTGGGTTTACCTTCGGCCAGGTCGTCTCCGATGTTCTTGCCTATTTCTTCGGCGTTACCATCATAGTCGAGGGCATCGTCGATCAGCTGAAAGGCCGTGCCCAAATGACGGCCGTAGGCGGCCATGGCGGCCTGATCCTGTGCCGAGCGTGCGCCCATCAAGGCGGCGAGCCGACAGCCGGCCTCGAACAAGGCGGCGGTTTTGCGAAAGATGACATCTCGGTAGCGCTCTTCAGTGACATCCGGATCATGGATATTGAGCAGTTGCAGAACCTCGCCTTCGGCAATGGTGTTGGTGGCGCGCGAGAAAATTTCCATCACCGCCGTTCGTTGCAACTCGACCATCATTTCGAAGGCACGCGTATAGAGGAAATCGCCCACCAGGACGCTGGCGCCGTTGCCCCAGATTTGACGTGCGGTTTCGCGCCCGCGGCGCATATCGGATTCGTCTACTACGTCGTCGTGCAGAAGCGTTGCCGTGTGGATCATCTCGACGATGGCGGCGAGCAATATGTGTTTGTGGTCACGGCAGCCGCACGCCCGGGCGGCGAGCAATACGACCAATGGCCGCAAGCGCTTGCCGCCGCTATTGATGATGTAGCTGCCCAAACGGTTAATGAGGGCTACGTCCGAACTCAGTCGTTCCCGAATGAGCCCATTGACGGCCTCGATGTCATTGGCTACGAGTGCTCGGATTGGATCGAGCTCCATGGGGAGCTGGGCTCCTTAGGCGATGCTGCATGGCGCCGGGCTGGAATGCTAGGGGCGGGTTGATAGGGTGTCAAGCTGAGAGCGTCGTTAAGGAAGCCCTGTTTTATTCGGCACGCCGCCGAAAGCCGATGTTCATGTTTTTGATTTTGCTGGATTACAGCTTTTTCCGGAATGAGCAAGAAAACAATTAATCAAAGTTTTCTTAATTGACGTTCCAGGAGTTAATCAGTACATTAACACGCTTAACCGGCAGTGAGCCAAGGCAAGGGGAGAGTGGCCATGTACGCCGTCATCAGGACGGGCGGGAAGCAGTATCGTGTCAGCGAAGGCGAGACGCTGCGTGTCGAGAAGCTCGAGGCGGAGCAGGGGGCGGCCATCGATTTCGACCAGGTACTGATGATCGCCGACGCAGGCGATATCCAGGTGGGTACACCGCTGATCGAGGGTGGGCGCGTCAGCGCCGAAGTGCTCGGGCAGGGGCGTGGCCGCAAAATCGAAGTGCGTAAGTTCAAACGGCGTAAGAACTACCACCGCTGCCATGGTCACCGCCAGCACTATACCGAAGTAAAGATCACCCGTATTGCGGCGGGCGCCGGTAGTTGATGCACAGTTGAGGAAATCCGGATCATGGCGCATAAGAAGGCAGGTGGCAGTACCCGTAACGGGCGTGACTCGCATTCCAAGCGGCTTGGAGTCAAGCGCTTCGGCGGCGAGCTCGTATACGCGGGCAATATCCTGGTTCGTCAGCGCGGAACCAGCTTTCATCCGGGCGAAAATGTCGGGCTCGGGCATGACCACACACTGTATGCAAAGAGTGACGGTCAAGTGGTGTTCAGGCGCAAAGGACCGCATCAGCGGTGCTTCGTGAGCGTGCATCCGAGGGCCGGCTGATCGGTGGTGTGCCGTTCGGGATAAGCCCCGTCGCCGCACGGGGCTTTTTTTATGGTGATGCGGCCCCGCCCCGTCTAGCTGCGCAACACTTTTATTGTTGAGATGGGGAGGTTGGCTGAGCGAGGGCCGTTTCGCTCACATGAATAACTTGACTTCCGTATATCGAACCAGTCGAGGCTAGGGCTGGTTCCGCGTGCGGGGTGGCCGGCTAACGAGCGATGAAGTTTGTTGATGAAGCAACCATTCAGGTGCGTGCCGGTGACGGTGGCGATGGCTGTGTGAGTTTTCGACGCGAGAAATTCATCCCTCGTGGTGGGCCGGACGGTGGCGATGGTGGGCGTGGCGGCAGCGTTTATCTCGAGGCCGTCGAGGGGTTGAATACCTTGGCGGATTTCCGCCATACGCGGCGGTTCGTCGCCGCGCCAGGCGAGACCGGCAAGGGACGCCAGATGAGCGGGCGCGGCGGTGCTGACCTGATGGTGCGGGTGCCGGTCGGTACATTGGTGACGGCCGAGGAGACCGGGGAATGCTTGGGTGATTTGATTCGCGCCGAACAGCGCCTGCTGGTTGCCCGAGGCGGGCGCGGCGGATTAGGGAATTGTCACTTCAAGCGAGCTACGAACCGGGCTCCGCGCCGAGCTACTGCGGGCACGCCTGGTGAGCACTTGGCTTTGCGCCTAGAGCTCAAGGTGCTGGCCGATGTCGGGTTGTTGGGAATGCCCAACGCCGGCAAATCGACCTTGTTGCGCGCGATCTCAGCTGCCCGGCCTCGAGTGGCCGACTACCCGTTCACGACCCTCTACCCGAATCTGGGCGTGGTTCGGGTGGAGTCGGCCCGCAGCTTTGTGGTCGCCGATATCCCAGGGCTGATAAGGGGAGCAGCTCAAGGGGCAGGCCTGGGCACGCGATTTCTCAAGCATCTCACCCGCACGCGGTTGCTATTGCATGTGGTGGACGTGGCCCCCATCTGCCAAGGCATGGACCCTGCGGAGGATGTGCGGGTGCTCGAGCAGGAGCTTGACCGCTTCAGCAGCGAGTTGGCGCGCCGCGAGCGCTGGTTGGTGCTCAATAAGCTGGATCAGATCCCGGCGGCGGAGCATCAGGCATTACAGCAGCGTATGCTACAGCGTTTGGGCTGGGATCGTCCGGTTTTCGGAATTTCTGCAAGAACCGGCGAAGGCTGCGAGTTTCTTTGCCGCCGGGTTATGGCCTTTTTGCAGGCTCGCTCCTCCGCTGACAGTGCGGCAGAGAAAGCACTGCGATGAATCACCAGTATGGTCTGGCCGGCACTCGCCGCTGGGTCGTCAAAGTCGGCAGTGCGCTCGTTACTAATGAAGGCCGCGGGTTGGAGCGCAGCCGAATTTGCGGTTGGGTGGAACAGATCGTTGCGTTGCAAGAGCTCGGAGTTCGGGTCGTGCTCGTCTCCTCGGGTGCGGTTGCCGAGGGTATGCAGCGCTTGGGATGGGCGCGGCGCCCACGGGAGTTGTATCAACAACAGGTCGCGGCCGCCGTCGGGCAGATGGGTTTGGTGCAGGCCTATGAAAGTGGCTTTCAGCGCTATGGCCGGCATACCGCACAAATTCTTCTGACTCATGAGGATCTCGCCGATCGCCAACGCTATCTCAACGCCCGCACGGCGCTGAGAGCGTTGCTCGATTTGGGCGTTATTCCGGTGGTGAATGAGAACGATACGGTCGCCACTCATGAGATTCGCTTTGGGGACAATGACACATTGGCGGCGCTCGTTACCAATTTGTTGGAAGCGGACCTGTTGGTGATTCTTACCGATCAGGCCGGGCTGTACGAGGCTGATCCTCGTCGTAAATCGGACGCTCGCTTGATCGACAAGGCGAAAGCGGGCGATCCGCGCCTGCTGACGATGTGCTCCGAGGCAGCGGGTGTATTGGGCAGAGGAGGGATGCGGGCAAAAGTGCTCGCCGCCGAGCGCGCGGCCCGTTCCGGCGCCGCCACGGTGATCGCCTCGGGTCACGAGGCGGATGTGTTGCCCCGGCTCTATCATGGCGAGTCGCTTGGAACGCTGCTCCAGCCCGCGTGTGAGCGTCTAGTTGCCCGCAAGCGATGGCTTGCCAATCAGCTCCAGGTGCGCGGACGCCTTTGGTTGGATGCGGGTGCCGTAAAGGTGCTCCGCGAAGCCGGCCGCAGCTTGTTGCCGGTCGGTGTGACGCGAGTGGAAGGGCACTTCTCCCGTGGCGATGTGGTGCTTTGCCTTGCCCCGGACGGGCAAGAGGTGGCGCGGGGGCTGGTGAACTACGGCGCGCAGGAGGCAGCGATCATCCAGAGCCAGTCGTCGCGCCGGATCGAGGAGCTGCTTGGTTATGCGGATGAGCCGGAGCTGATTCACCGTGACAATCTGGTACTCACGGGCACTGCAGTATAACGATGCGGCGGGGGCGCACGGCCGTAAACGGGCAGTGGGGATAGCTAATTAGCCTTGGAGCGCCCGAATGTGCTTGTTAAGCCGACTTTTTTGGCGCGCGGCTTTGTTTTTGTGGATCAAACCCTTGCTGGCCATACGATCGACGAGCGGTACGGCCTGGCGGTAAGCTTCGCCGGCCTTCTCTTGATCACCCGAGTCAAGAGCACGCAGCACTTTCTTGACAGCGGTGCGCATCATCGAACGTTGCGCCTGGTTGGCCTGTCGGCGCCGTGCCGCCTGACGAGTGCGCTTCTTTGCAGTAGGTGTATTGGCCAAAGTGGAACTCCTACTTTTTGATGCCTGATCGCTGGGGAGCGGGCAATATGCTGCACCAACGGTTTGTTGTCAACAAGGATTCAAGGGATTCAAAGGATATCTTCGCCGCCGGTTGGGTTGCGCCGGCACGCATTCAGGCTAAAGTGCTCCGGCCCGCGTTTGAGAGCGGGCCGGACAAGGGCTGCTGGTTGGAGTACCACTGTGCGAAAGGGATCGCTACGCTCAGTTATCACTTTCGGTTCTTTGACCTTCCTCTCCCGCGTGCTAGGACTGGTGCGGGATATCGTGATCGGCGTGATCTTCGGGCCCTCGGCGGCAACAGATGCCTTCTTCATTGCCTTTAAGATCCCCAACTTCATGCGTCGACTCTTTGCCGAAGGGGCGTTCTCTCAGGCCTTCGTTCCGGTGCTCTCGGAGTACCGCGCTCAGCGCAGCCGCGCGGAGGTGCGCCAGTTGGTGGCTCGAACGGTCAGCGTGTTGGGCATGACCCTCGCCGCGGTCACCTTGCTCGGAGTGTTTGGGGCGTCCTGGCTGGTGTCGGTGTTCGCCCCCGGTTTTAGTGACGACCCCGAGCGTTTCCAGCTCGCGGTCGAGATGCTGCGGCTGACTTTCCCTTATTTGGCATTGATTTCTCTGACCGCCTGTGCCGGCGCGGTTCTGAACACCTACGGCTCTTTCGGTCCGCCGGCCGTTGCACCGATTCTGCTTAATTTGTCCATGATCGCCGCAGCCTTTTGGTTGGCGCCGCACCTTGAACAGGGAGTTGTCGCGCTTGCGTTCGCGGTGCTGGTGGCCGGTGTGTTGCAGTTGCTCTTGCAGCTGCCCTTCGTCGCCCACCACAGGCTGCTCGGGTTGGCTCGCCCGCGTTGGTCGGACCCGGGAGTACGACGTATTCTACGGCTGATGGGCCCGGCGTTATTTGGAACCTCGGTGCAGCAGATCAACCTGCTGGTGGATACGATTCTCGCCTCTTTTTTAGTAACGGGCAGCATAAGTTGGCTGTACTGGTCCGATCGCTTGGTGGAGTTTCCGCTCGGTGTCTTCGGTGTGGCGTTGGGTACTGTGATTCTGCCGCGTCTGTCTCAAGAGCATGCCAATCAGTCGGCACAATCCTTCAGCCATACCCTTGACTGGGCGCTGCGCTTGGTGGTGGTGTTGATGCTTCCGGCCAGCGTCGGTTTGGCGTTGCTTGCCGGGCCCATTCTCGCGACTTTGTTCCAATATGGGGCCTTTACGGCCGAGGATGTGCATTTGGCCAGCTTGAGTCTGGTGGCCTACGCGCTGGGTTTGCTGGGGTTCGCGCTGGTGAAGATTTTGGCGCCAGGCTATTTCGCGCGCCAGGATACAGTGACACCGGTCAAGTGTGCCTTGGCTGCGCTGGTGACGAACATGGTATTGAGCACTTCCCTGGTGGTGATGCTGATCCACACCCGCGTTGGGCATGCTGGGCTTGCCTTCGCCACGGCGATAGCAGCGATGGTGAATGCCGCTTTGCTGTATCGGGGACTGCGCCGCCGAGGCGTCTTTCAACCCAGAGCCGGGTGGCGCGAGCTGCTGCGCCAGGCGGTGCTGGCGACGTTGGCGATGGCGGGGGTTTTATACTGGCCGGGCAGCCACACAGGGCTTTGGCTGCAGGCCGACCTTTATCAACGGGTGCTCATGTTGGCCGCGGCGATTGCCTTTGGCGCGATCACTTACTTGGTGGCGTTGCGACTGACCGGTTTGCGCTTGTCCAATCTGCGCGAACCGCCGCTGGCAAAACGGCAAACGGCATAGCTCAAAGGCCCATGCGTGCCTTATAATTTCAAGATTTTCCGGAGCATTCTGGCATGGAGCTCATTCGCGGCGGCCATAATCTCCGAGCGCGCCATCGCGAATGCGCCGCTACCATCGGCAATTTTGACGGCGTGCACCGGGGACACTCGGCGGTGCTGCAGCGGTTGCGCGTTGCGGCCGCCGAGCGCGGTATGCCCGCTGTGGTGGTGACCTTTGAGCCGCACCCACGCGAGTATTTTGCGCCGGATGCCGCTCCTGCGCGGATCACCGGCTTCCGGGATAAGCTCCGGGCGCTGGCGCAGGCCGGGGTGGAGCGGGTGTTATGCCTCGAGTTCGGCCCGCGGCTGGCGGCTATGGAGGCAGAAGATTTCGTCCGGGAAATTTTGCTGGTCGGGCTGGGCGTGCGCTTTCTGATGATCGGTGACGATTTCCGTTTCGGTCGCGGTCGCCGCGGCGATTATTCTCTGCTCGCACGGGCGGCCGTGGAACACGGCTTTGAGCTCACCCGAGTGCCTACGGTGGCGCTGGCGGGTGCCCGGGTCAGTAGTACCCGGGTGCGCCAGGCACTCGAGGCGGGCGATCTAGAGCTCGCCGCACATCTGCTGGGTCGGACGTATCGGATCTCGGGCCGCGTGATTCGTGGCGAGCGTCTAGGGCGCCGCCTGGGCTGGCCAACGGCCAATATCCGGTTGCATCGAGCGCGCCCGGCGCTAGAGGGCATTTTTACCGTGCGCGTGCGGGGCCTCGGCGGGATTCTTCCAGGTGTGGCAAGTGTAGGCAATCGACCGAGCGTCGACGGTCGGCAAATGGTGCTAGAGGTTCATTTGCTGGATTTCGAGGGCGATCTCTATGGCCGGCATATCGAGATCGAGTTCCTGCGCCGGCTGCGCGATCAGATCCGGTTCAGCTCCCTCGAGGCATTGAGTGAACAGATTGCCCGGGATGTGGCCGTGGCGAGAGCCTATTTTAGACGGCGGATCGCCGGCTAGCCCGTCAACCGCGCATAACGCAGGGAGATAGTGTGACCGATTATAAAGAGACGTTGAATCTGCCCAAAACGGCCTTTCCAATGCGCGCCAATCTTGCTCAGCGTGAACCGCAGCGCATGCAGCAGTGGCATCACGCCGACCTTTATGGGCAGATTCGCGAGGCTCGACGGGGGCGCAAGCGCTTCATCTTGCATGATGGGCCGCCCTATGCAAACGGTGAAATCCATATCGGTCACGCAGTCAATAAAATTCTAAAAGACATCATAGTCAAAAGCCGTATTCTCGATGGCCTGGACGCGCCGTATGTGCCGGGATGGGACTGTCATGGCTTGCCGATCGAGCACAAGGTTGAGCAACGCCTTGTCGAGGCCGGTAAGGCCGTCACTCCCAAGGATTTTCGGGCAGCCTGCCGCCGGTTCGCCGCGGAGCAGATCGAGAGGCAGCGGCGCGATTTCCAGCGCCTTGGGGTTGTGGGCGACTGGGACCATCCTTATTTGACCATGGACTTCCAGACCGAGGCCGACATTCTGCGCGTGCTGGGCGATCTCGTGGCCAAGGGGCATCTCAAGCGGGGCTATCGGCCAGTCCATTGGTGCATCGACTGCGGCTCGGCATTGGCTGAAGCCGAGGTGGAATACGAGCCGCACACCTCTCCGGCGGTCGATGTGCGCTTCCCGGTGGTCAATACCGCAGCATTCGCCGAGTGTTTCGGCGCGCGCATCGAGGCGGCACCGTTGTCGGTGGTCATCTGGACCACGACACCCTGGACGCTGCCGGCGAATCAGGCGGTGGCCGTGCATCCGGATCTCGAATATGTCCTGGTCGCCGTGGACAGCGGTCGCGAGTATCTGGTGCTGGCCGCGGCGCTGCACGAGCAGGCGCTGGCGCGCTATCAAGTGGGTGCCTTCCGGATCATCGGCCGACCGTGCCGGGGTAGCGAGCTGGAACACCTGCAATTGCAGCATCCGTTTTATGATCGGGTCGTGCCGATCGTGCTTGCTGAGTATGTAACCACCGATACCGGTACCGGTGCGGTGCATACGGCCCCCGGTCATGGCAGCGACGACTACCTCACCGGGCAGCGCTACGATTTGCCGCTGAACAATCCGGTCGATGCCACGGGGCGTTTTGTTGCGGATACGGAGTTTTTTGCCGGGCAGCTCGTGTTCGACGCCAACTCGGCGATCATCGAGCTTTTGGCAAAGCGCGGCATGTTGCTCAACCACGAGCGTTACTCTCACAGTTACCCGCATTGTTGGCGCCACAAGACGCCGATTCTATTCCGGGCGACCCCGCAGTGGTTCCTCAATCTGGAATCCAATTTCGTGCGCGAGCACGCTCTCGCCGCCTTGCCGCAGATTCGATGGTATCCGCCATGGGGTGAGGCGCGTATGGACGCCATGGTGCGCAACCGGCCGGAGTGGTGTATTTCGCGCCAGCGCAACTGGGGCGTGCCGATTGCGCTGTTCGTCGATCGTGACAGCGGAGCGCCGCATCCCCATACGACGCGGCTGATCGAAGCGTTGGCGCAGCGGATCGAACGCTACGGTATCGACGCCTGGTTCGAGCTCGCGCCCGAGGAACTGCTTGGCGACGAGGCGAGCCGCTATGAGAAAGTGACCGATATTCTCGACGTCTGGTTTGATTCGGGCACCACGCACACCACCGTACTCGAGCGGCGCTCGGAGCTGAGCCAACCGGCCGATCTCTATCTCGAAGGCTCGGATCAGTATCGCGGCTGGTTTCAATCCTCGCTGCTTACCTCAATGATGGTACGTGCCGCACCGCCGTATCGTGCCGTACTGACTCATGGCTTCACCGTCGATGAGCAGGGTCGCAAGATGTCCAAATCGCGCGGCAATGTGGTGGCGCCGCAGAAGGTAATGAAAACACTGGGAGCCGATGTGCTCCGCCTTTGGGTCGCCGCCACCGACTACCGTGGTGAGATGGCGGTATCCGATGAGATCTTAAAGCGCACAGCGGATGCCTATCGCCGGATTCGCAATACGGCGCGCTTCTTACTCGGCAATCTGGCCGGTTTCGAGCCGGCTCGGCATCAGGTGGAGCCCGAGCGGATGCTGGCGCTGGACCGCTGGGCCGTGGACCGCGCCTGGCAGCTTCAGCAGGCCGTTCGAGAAGCCTACCGGGAGTATGATTTCCACCAAATCTACCAGCGGGTGCATCACTTTTGCGTGCTGGATATGGGCGGGTTCTATTTGGATGTCATTAAAGACCGGCAGTATACGACACAAGCCGATAGCCTAGCACGCCGTTCCTGTCAAACGGCGATGTGCCATATCATCGAGGCCTTAGTACGTTGGTTGGCGCCTATTCTGAGTTTTACCGCCGAGGAGATCTGGGAGCATATGCCCGGGCCGCGTGAGCCCTCGGTGTTTTTGGCCGAGTGGTATCCGGCGCTGCAGCCCTTGGAGGAAGGTTCTTTCGATCGACCTTTCTGGGCCAGAATTCTGGCACTACGCGAAGCCGTGAACAAGCGTATCGAGGAGTTGCGCAGCGCCGACGTGCTCGGTGCGAGCCTGGAAGCCGTGGTTGAGATCTACTGCCCTGCCTCGCTCAAGCGGCAGTGGGAGACGCTGGGTGAGGAGCTGCGTTTTTTGCTGATCACCTCCGAGGCTCGAGTCCACGATCTTGCCACGCTTCCTGCGGAGGCGGTCGCAGTGACGCTGAATGATGGCGCCGAGCTTGCCTTGGCAGTTGGACCGTCGATGCACGCCAAGTGTGTGCGCTGTTGGCAGCGGCGTGCGGATGTGGGCACGAGCCACGAGCACCCGAAGCTTTGCAGCCGGTGCGTAAGCAACGTGGCGGGGCCGGGCGAAATACGCCACTTTGCCTGAGCAGAGAAAATGTCGATGCTGCGCTTGGGGCTTTTGCTAGCCGCCCTGATCATCATTGCCGACCAGGCAACCAAATTCCTGGCCCAAACATGGCTTGCGGCCTACCATCCGGAGCCGCTCGCTGCGTGGCTCAATTTGACGTTGAGCTACAATCGGGGAGCGGCGTTCAGCTTGCTGAGCGATCAAGCGGGCTGGCAGCGCTGGTTGTTCGTCGCCGTGGCAATCGGCGTATGCTTTTTTTTGGTGCGCTGGCTCACCCAGCTGCAGCGGCGCGAGCGCCGGTTGGCGGTCGCGCTGGGGCTCATCCTCGGCGGCGCGCTCGGCAACGTCATCGATCGGTTGCGCTATGGCCATGTGATCGACTTTATCGATGTGCATTATGGGCGCTGGCACTGGCCAGCGTTCAATGTTGCCGACAGCGCCATCACTTTGGGCTTGATCGGATTGCTCCTGCAATTGTGGTTCGAGCGTCGACGAAGCTAAGGGATTGATGTCTCGCGAGTGCTTGGGGCTCGGGTAATATTATGGGTTGGGTCTGGCCATCAGGCATGAGATACTGACGCGCCCATATTGACACTATTTGGATTCGCCATGCCCAGAATTCTCCTTGCCAATCCGCGTGGTTTTTGCGCGGGAGTCGAACGGGCGATCAGCATCGTAGAAAAGGCGCTGGAAGCGTTCGGTGCGCCGATCTATGTACGCCATGAAGTCGTGCACAATCGCAGCGTCGTCGATGATCTGCGCTGCAAGGGTGCCCGATTCGTCGAGGAGTTGGCCGAAGTGCCCGATGGCGGCACGGTGATCTTCAGTGCCCACGGTGTCTCGAAAGCCGTTCGCGCGGAGGCCGCCCAGCGTGGATTACGGGTGTTCGATGCGACCTGTCCGCTCGTCACCAAGGTGCACATCGAAGTGCAAAAACATGCGCGTGAGGGGCGGGAAGTGATCCTCATCGGTCATGACGGGCATCCTGAGGTGGCGGGTACCATCGGTCAGTACGTGGGTGAGGGCGCCGAGCGCGGTGCGATCTATCTGGTACAGGGACCCGAAGATGTCGCGCAGCTCACGGTGCGCAATGCCGATGATTTGGCCTATGTGAGCCAGACCACGTTGTCGATGGACGATACTGCACGGGTTATCGGCGCGCTGCGGCGGCGCTTCCCCGATATACAGGGACCGACTCGGGATGATATCTGCTATGCGACTCAAAATCGTCAGGACGCCGTTATGGGCTTGGCGCGACAGGTGGACGTGATGCTCGTGGTCGGCTCGGGCAATAGCTCTAATACTCGGCGGCTCCGTGAGTTGGCCGAGCGCATCGGTGTGCCCGCCTATCAGATCGACACGGCTGCGGATTTGGAGCAGCGCTGGTTGGAAGGCCGAGAAGTGATCGGCATCACGGCTGGGGCCTCCGCTCCGGAAATCCTGGTGCAGGGAGTGGTCGATCGATTGGTGGAGTGGGGAGTGGAGCGTCCCGACGAACAGGGTGGGCATCACGCCGAGGATGTCGTGTTTTCTCTGCCGCGCGATTTACAACGCGCGATCCAAAAACGTCCGTTGCGGGTCGGCTAACCGGCCATCAAGGTGGGCATTGCAGATTACCTTCGTCTGGGCGAGCGAGTCGGATCCGGCCTTGCATGGAGAGTACCAGGCCACGCGCGGCGCCGGAAGCATCGCAAAGCGTGAGCGTTCCTGGGTAACCTTCCGAGAAGCCGCTGCCTTTGAAGGCTACGGCAGTGGCGGTATTGCCGCTGCCGCGTAGGGTCATACCGGGATTAAACCCCTGACCGATGTGAATGATCAACCCGCCGTCGAGATCACAGCGCCCATCGACATCGTCATCCTGGCACTGCTCATCCCCGGCCGGGTCGAGGAAGATCAGCCAGCCTTGTTCCCAGCCTCCGCTTGCCGTGCAGCCGTGCCCGTCGCCGCTCTTGCACACCACCGCCTGGCCACCGTGCTCGATGGCTTGGTTGCGCGCCAGCGCCAAAGTGCGGTGAAAGCGGTTAATGCCGGCGGTGAGGCGGTTGCTGTGGCTCCAATGAGTCAGCGCGGGCGCGGCGGCGAGGGTCAGTAAAGCGAGAATGGCGATGACAGCCAGCAGCTCGATGAGCGTAGTACCTTGGTTGGCGCGCATGATGAGTCCTCCTTGACGATCATGCCTCTATTGCACCTTCAGAATGACTCCGTCGGGCTGACGAAAATTTAGCCGTTATTCGATGCTCCGTATGCCAAACACCGGTTGCGGGTGTATGTGACTACCCGCTCACTTAAGTCTGAAATTCGGAACTGGGTCACAGTCTACCCAATCCTGGTCCGAGTTACCAGCATTCACCGAGGCTGCCTGTTCCGCTGCTGCCTTTTTGGCCGCGTGAGGACAGGGTCAGGTTGCCGCAGGTGGTATCGGCGGTCTGCGCGTCCTGGGGTGTTGCGGTCAGGAGAACACATTGGCTAATGGTGCTTGCGCTGCAAGCGGCCGCTGCCACCGTATACCAGCCGCCATCAGCGGGAATGGCAGTCGCTGCGTCGTAGCCAAGATCTGTGAGATCCGCCGTGTAGGTGTTATTGACCGTGAAGTAGCGCTCTTGGGCCTGCATGATTTCCAGCAGCTTGCTCTGGCCGGTGCTGCGATGGGATTTTATAACGTGGCGGGTGTACGATGGGTAAGCGATAGCGGCGATGATTGCTAGGATCGCCACAGTGATCATCAGCTCGATGAGCGTGAACCCACTGGCATACCGTCGGCTCGTTTCTCCCCTCATGCCTCTCCTCCTAATGGGTGCTATAGGTAGTCTCGAATAATTTCGGAATTCCCGTCATTCCGGCGTAGGCCGGAATCTATTTTTTTTTTGAACAGCAAGATGGATCCAGGCCGACGTCGGGATGACGATGCAAAATACGAAATTCGGAAGTTATTGAGGTTTCTCCTGTATCGGCCAGGCTCATCGATCACTCCAGCGTAGGAAGTTGATGCCCTGGATTTTGGGGATATGGCTCGAGGTCGAGCCGTAGAAGCTCACCCGCATGCCCCGTTGCAGCGTTATCTTTGTCCCGCGCTGATCGCGAGCCTGCTGGGCTACGGCAGTGGGCAGAGTGTAGTACCGGCCGTCGATGACGATTTGTTCACCGACGGGATCGAGTTGCTGAATGACGCCGTTGTTCTCGAAGGTATCCACTCCCTGGGCGGCGGCGCTGAGCCCCCAGCCCAACAGGCCGGCGCTTAGCGCTCGGAGCAGAAAGCCCCGTGTGCGATGCTTTGTCATGATCGATGACTCCGTGAGAAACCCCTGATGCTTGCTTTCTTGCCGTTTCGGCTCCCCGCGCTCGGGTGGGGGGAGCCGGAATCCGGCTGGGCATCGGCTCGTGCCGGTGCGATGAATAGGAATAGAGCAGCACGCCCTAACGCAGTTGCAGCCAAGACTGGCGGTTGCGAGTGGCCGGGTCGCGGCCGATGTCGGTGCAGTCCCGGCCGGCGCAGTCCGTGCCTTTGCCGTCGGAGCCGCCCAAGTAGGCCCGATCAGCGTTGGGCGCCGAGCCCAAGGTGGGCGTCTGCAGGATGCCGCTCTTGGATTTCTGGCCGCCGGCGCTGATCTTCTCCTTGTTGCCGTCGCCGTCGGTATCAGCCTCGGCCAGGTCGGCGAGCGCGAAGACGCCGTCGTTGTCGGTATCGAAGACCGGTAAGTTGAATCGGCCGCCGTCGCGGTAATCCAGCACCATCAGCCAACTGTCGCCGCCGAGCGAACACGGATCGTCATTCGGGATCAGGGTGGTGAAGATCAGTCGGTTGCCCCGCACCAGCGAATCGGTCACCTGCATTTCACCGGCGAGGAGATCCATATACCAGCCCAGATACCCATCCGAGCTGGAACTCGGCAGGGTTGTCGGATCCGAGTCCGCCCAAGTGAGCGGGTGATCGCTCAGGATTCGGAAGTCGGTGCCGTTGACGGTTGTCGCCTGCTCGATGGTCTGCTCCAGCAGGTTGCTGCGGGTGAACGGCTTGAGCGAACTCCCGTCCCGGTCCCAGATGCCGTAGACGCTTTGCTTTTTGGTGGAAAGGGTGGAGTCTTGGTTCTCCAAGTATTTGCCGGTACCGAACATCAGCAGGAAGCCCTCGCCCGTGGGGTGGCGGCGGATGCTGGGTGCCGTGGTGATAGGCTCATGGGTACCGTTTGCATCCACCGCCGTGAACAGTGGTGTCGGGTTGGTGCCGGTGCCGTAGGCGATCTGCCAATTGCTGGTGTTGCCTGACTTGACGTCGAACTTCCACAGATTGCCGAACAGGTCGCCGGCGTACAGATAGTCGACGATGCCGTCGCCGTCGATATCGGTCGGGGTCACCGTGGCGAGCCCGTTGGGCCGGTTGTTGTCGGTGGGATCGTCAGCCGTACCCCGGTGGGTGTCGAGCTTTATGACGGTGCCGCTTTCAAGATCGCGGATGAACAGCACGGCGTTGCCGCTGCTGCTCATATGTCCATCGCTGTCGGTGTTGTTGTAGCCATTGCCGAATACCGCCGCCCAGTGGCCGTTGTGCAGCCGCACGATCTGTGGCGAGCTGTAAGTGAAACCAAGATCGGCGTCGTCGGCATCGGTGAACTCCCACAGCAGCTTGGTGGCGACGCTGGTCTCGCCGACGGCCGCACCCGGCACAGCGGTGATATCGAGGGCATAAACGCCCTGGCCGCCGGCACGCAGTCCGCCGACGAGAATCGTGTGCCAAGCGCCGCCGAAGAAGGCATCCCCCTCGGTAGGAGTGGCGTCCACGTAGAAACGGTGGCCGTAGGCGGGGTCGGTGAGATCGCTTAGATGAGCGTAGACCGCGCTCGGCACGTAGGCGAAGATCTCCTGGCCGGTCGCAGCGGCGAAGGCGTGCAGCATGCCGTCGTTGGCGCCGACGTAGACCACGCCCGCGCGGCTGCTATGGGCGGCCTTGAAATCAGCATAAGTTCCGGTGGCCTGATCTTCGGGAGTGTCGTCTTTGTCTATGACGCCCCAGTCATCGGGATAAAACCGGTTCGGGGCGCCGACGTAAACGGGTGTCGCGTCCACCACGTCGCCGAGCAACCCTTTGCGGGTGCGGAACGGGCCGCCGTTGCTCTGCTCCTGGCTACGATCGCCGCGCAGATAATCAAGGCGCGCCTCGCCCTTGCCGTCTACGGTGCCATTGCTTGCCTGATTCAGGAACGTCGTTTGGCTTGAATCCAAATTGGCCCACTGGAACGGCACGCCGGCCCCGCTGGTCGGATTGTAGGTGACAATCTGCCGGTTGGCCGTCGTGCGCCCGGTGTAGGTTTCGCCGTCAGTGGCGCAGGCGCCGCCGGTCAACGCGCAGGCGGCATCCCAGACCGCGGCGCCGATGTCACCCAGGGTCGCCGGGTCGTGGCTCAGAGCGTAGGCCACCACCTGACCGGTCCAGTCGCGGCTGTTGAAACGGGCGATGTAGACATTGTCCGAGTGGGTGATGGCGCCGGACTCGATGGCCACCGAGGTGCCCGAGGAGGTGCGGTCGGCGATGCGGTTGAGGATGGCCTTGAATGCATCCGCCAAGGCCTTGGGGTCATCGGCGCTGAAGAACTGGCCGCGGCTGTTGATGGCCGCGTGCCAGAGGTCGGAGACAGTACTTTGCGTATTGCTGGTGACCGTTGGCCAGCTCTTGGTACCGTCAGCGAGCTGGGGGTAGTCGCCGGTAAAGGTGCTCCCGCCCCAAGCCGGGTTGGTCAGAAAGCTGCCAAGGCCGAGGCCCACCGTGAAGTTGACCAGGTGTTGCCAGTTGGCAGGGTCGTTTTGAGCATTCCAATAATTCGCGCTGGCCGACGCCCCTTGCTGCGGCATGTAGGGCGGCACGTTGTCGGCTAGCGCGTTGAGGTCTTCTGCCCAGTATTTGAAGGCCAGGTCGGCCAATACATTGCTGTTGTCGTCTTGGAACGGTGCCTGCGGGCTGTAGCTGGCGCCATCCGGCAGCGTTTGACTCGAATCATCGTAGTTATCCGGCCCATTCGACAGGCTGCCGTTCCACAGGCCATCGGTCATCAGCACGTGGTAGTTTTGGCGGCAGGACGCTGAGCCCGAGCCGGAATCGGCGGGGTCGTCGAGATAAGGTTGGGCCGTTTTGAAGTACTCGCCGGCGCGCTGCAGTGCCGAGCGTAACGGAGTGCTGCCACCGGAGGGTAGGTTAAACAACCAATCATAGAAAGCCGTGCGGTGCGTGCTGGTGAAAAAACGCACCTCTTCGATGGCGGTGCCGATGTTCAGCCGCTGCCAGCCTACCCGGATGTCGTTGCCGAGCGAATAGAAGGCACGTGAGGCGCCGGTGATGGTGGCGAGGTTGCGGTTTCGATAGAAGCTGTACCAGTTGGCGAAGTTTTGCTCTTCAGCCGTGCCGGATACGGTCACCTGGTCGTAGCAGGCATCGTCGTCATAGTCGCTGGTGATCTCGCAATTGGTACCGCCCGAGTTGGTATTGCTCGAGTCGAACGCCGCGTAGAAGGCCGGCCAGGTCTTGTCGCTGCCCCAAAGGTTTTCGGTTACGTAGTTACTGCTCAGATCCCGGCTCGAGCCGCAACCGCGGCGGCCGTCGCTGCTGCAGGTGTTGGTGAACGGGCTTTGGTAGGCTTGGGTGAACGAGGTGCTAAACGGCGTGCCGTCGGCGTGCAGCGGCGGTGCATAGGTGATGCTCGGATTGTAGGCCACCCCGTTGTAGGCCGCCGAGTAGAAGCGCTCGTGCCAGTCTCCGCTCCGATCATCCGGCATATAGTCCCGCCCCATGCTGCCGGAATCATCCAAGGTGATGATGAGGTTGGGTGCGACCCCGGTTTTCAGAAACAAGGGCTTGTCGCTCAACGCCAACGGCGCGGCGTGCGGCGCGCCCTGCGCCCCCAGCAGCAGCGCCGCGGCGGTGAGTCCGGTTGCTCCTAGCCGCTTTACTCCCTGTAAGCGTTGCATGGCTCGTTCCCTCGATCCGATTGATTTTGCACCGGTCCCGGATGACTCGCTGCGCCGGGCCGATTAATTCTTCCAGGTCCGCACCGTGGATTGGAGGACCCGCTGCGTGCTGCCCTGGGGGCCGAAGCCTGCTGCGGTCACCCGGTAGAAATGCGGTCCGATGTGCCGCGCACGCTCGTTGCTGTTCAGGACACTGTTGGCCGGGTCATAGCGCAGGTACTCGACCAGGAAGCGTGGATCGCTCGCCAAGGCCGTGAGCTCTTGGGTGCCCGTAACGCCATACTCCCGCCCAGTGCTCTGCCACCAGGCCATGGCTTTCGTCTCCGGGTAGGGCTCGGGCTCGCCGGCCTCCCACAGCGCGCAAGGGGCGGTGGAGCAGGTGTCTACCGGCGTAGGCGGGTCGTGCAGGTCGATGCCCATGACCCAGCTCTCGCCATCGCGCAGCGCCGCCTCCGCCGCCTGGAAGGCGAGCGTGCCGCCACGGGCGTTGCCGGCCATCTTCTCCTCGAGCGAGACCCCTTGCATCGAAGTGATGCCGATCAAGGTCAGCACCAGCAAAAAGAGCAGGCTGACGATCAGCACCGAGCCGCGTTGAAGCCGTCGCTGGCGTATCAAGGGGTGTCCTCTCATGCCCTGGGCGATTAGTGAGTGTCTGTGCTTATCCATGGTGCTTATCCATTCAGAGGGCTTCAGACAATTTTCGAAGTTCGTCCCCCGGCGCAGGCCCCCGCCCCCGTCATTCCGGCGTAGGTCGGAATGATGGCATTTGGGGTTATCCGAGGTTCCCATCAGTTGAACATCGTGCTGCGCAGCTCGCGGTTGCGCACTGTGGCCGTCAAGGTGAACACCTTGCGCAGATAGCGCCCGTTCGGCGGGTCCACGGTCTCGTCCAACAGCGTGTAGGTCGCGCTGTCCGGCTGCGTGCTGGCCGGTGTCACCGAGTCGACCAGCAAAGCGACCCGGATGCTGAGTACGTTGGTGAAGTCCGCCACCGCGCCGGCGTTGACGTAGCTGTCGACCGAGCCATCGGCGTTACCGTCCTCACCATAGAGGACTTGCATGTCCTCGACGCCCGCGACCAACTCCACCGGTGTGCCGCCGAGCCGCTGCACGTAGAGGCCGTAGATGGGTTCGCCGGCTTCGTTGGTGCGATTGGTGTCGGCGACGTAATAGGTGCTGGACTCGAACGCCATCACCATCGCGTCACCCTGGTAGGCTTTAGATAGATTGTTGGTCGTATTCCCGTCGCTGGCGTGAGCGATGGTGACGGTGCCGCCACTGCTGGAGACGCTGGTCGCCTTGAAGATGTCCGCCTCGGCGCAATCCGTGATCATGAGGATATCGTCCTGTTCGAAGCCGGCCGGGTTGCCGTCGAGCTGGATATTGGCGTTGATGGCCGTCATGTTGCCGGACAGATGCGCCACGGCGGGTGATGCCTTGAGAAGGCTCAGGCTGTCGCTGCCGACGACGGCCCGGTGGTCGTCTACTAAGTCGTTGCCGGATGCCAGATCGTTCTGGCCCCGCAGGACGTTGGCTGGGTCATAGAGCAGCAGTTCGCTCGGCGGATTCTTGACGATCACGTTCGGCGTGAGCTGATCGAGCGTCATGCAGCCCTGGTAGCCCGCCATCCGGATATCCCCGGTGAGAATATCGACGGCGAAGCGCCCCGTCTCCTGCAGCCGCGCGAGCCCCTCGTTCATGCGGTAGGAGGCCTTGGCGCTGATGAAGATCTGGAATACGGCGCCCAACAGCAACAAGCTCAGGGTGAGCGCCACCATGATCTCGACCAACGAGAAGCCGCCTGTGTAACCGGGCCAAGATCGGCGCACGTGTCTCATGATGCTCAGAGCTCCGTTTGGAATTGAAACTGGGTTGGATCGGTGACGGGGGTGCCGCTGCGATCCGGTGCCCGATCGGCGCGGGAGTCGTCCCAGCTGACACTGACGCTTACCGTATTGTCGGCTGCCACGGCCACGCTGGCTTGCGCCGCGGGCAGCAGTGCCAACAAATTGGAGCCCCACGCGTTGAGATCCGTCACCGCCTGGGTGGGGCTACCGCTGATGGACGGCAAATCGCCGGCCCCGGTGATCGTGATGTTGTAGTCGCCCGATTGCGCCTGCGCGCGATTGGCGCGCAGGCGATCCAGGAGGTCGTAAGCCAGGATCGTGGCCTGCGAGCGCAGATAGGCGCTGTGATTGCTGCGCAGGCCCGTGAGCTGCAGGCCCGCGATGCCGAGCAAACCAACCGAGAGAACGAGCAGAGCGATCAGCACCTCGAGCAGCGTGAAGCCACGGCTGAGGCGGCAAGCGCCCAAGGGCCGGGTGATGTGGATTGGAGTCGTCTTCATCGGCGCTCCTCAGGGGCAGGTTGCTTTCTGAACGGTGGCCTGGCCGCTGCCGGTCACTTGGATGAGGCGTCGCATATCCCCTTGGCAGTCGGCCGGGGTAAGAGTGAACTGGGTGGTATCGAGCGCAGCGCCTGCGGCGGTGTAGCGGACAAATCCTGTTCCGGCCGTCAGAGTCGAGCCCCCGGAGAGTCCGTCGCCGGCCTGCAGCAGGATATCCGTGCCTGCATCCAGGACGCCGTCTTGATCGACGTCGGTGAATACGATCCAGCCGTCCGCCCAGGCACTGCCACAGCCGTTCTGATTGCTGCTTCGGCAGATCGTGATCACCGCTGCACGCTTGACCGCTTCACTGCGGGTATACGCCAACGCCCGCAGCAGGGTATTGGCCTGGGCGGCCGCGCGATTGCCCTGCACAAAGCCGCGATAAGACGGCACAGCCACGGCGAGTAGCACGGCCGCTACCGCCAGGGTGAGCATGAGCTCGATGAGCGTGAATCCTTTTGAATCTTTCATGAGCTCTCTTATAAAGGCTGCAAATCCGCCAAGCACGAGATATGTGATGAGCTGCACAATCAGCCCGATAAACGGTAAAAAACAATCTGGCGGTCGGTTTCCCTCATTCGGGTCAATCGACTGCGTGGTCAGTGGCTCGGTCGATGGAAGAGGCTATGGATTGTGCGTAAGTTGCTTGTTTTATATACTGACCCGCCTGCGCATAGGCCGGGATAGCTCAGTCGGTAGAGCAATCGCCTCGTAAGCGATAGGCCCTCGGTTCGAGTCCGAGTCCCGGCACCATTTACGCATCGTGCGGGCGCCTCGGTGGCTGTCTGCCCCGTTCCATTAGCTGGAGTAACTGCGTGAGAATCCCCATCTGGCGATTCGGCTAGGGAGCCCTGATTTATTTGTCAAATCGGTGAAGCCTGATTCTCATATATTTGATTTTTCTGGATTTGTTGTTTTTTATGGATTTATTGTTTTGTCGAAATGACAATAGGGTATTAATCCAGAGTTCTCAAAGGAAAACTCCGAATTAATCATTTTTGGTATTTCGGAGAACACCGCGCAATCCGTCAATCCGTACGGGAAGGAACGGATTTATTTGCGGCCTTCTCGGTGTTGCCGTATTGCAGACCATTTTTGTGAGCGCCCGCAAACAGTCCCGGAGGGCGCGCGCCGAGGACGGTGTCTGTAAATCTCGGACATAGAGAAGCTGAATGCCGGGCTGCGGAGCGGTGGCCAGCCCGGCTTCGTCCGAGTGACGAATGCAGCCGAGCCTTCTTTATATACAGCTGACTGCGCTAGCAAATGAGGAACTGATATGGCCGAGACGCCTGCGGAAGATAAGACAGTGAAGGATGCCGTGCTTTTCACTCTGGAGGCCGAGCATGTCGAACTCGACAGTGTCGATGCCACTGGAGATCCGGAGCTGGAAGCAACGGATGTTGATAGGCTCGCCAAGGAGTTACGAGAAGTGATCGAGGCTATCCGAGCATTGCCGGCACATGACTCGTTGTTCGAGCTGCTTACCCGGACATGGCAAGGTTGGGATCTCGACACCGATCCGGCTGCCGGTGCGGGCGATACGTGGTTGGAGAGCAACCCTTATGGACCCATGGTGCTACAGGCGTGGCGTGAATGGGGACAAGAGGGAGAGCAGGTGAGTGAGTTCGTTCCCTGGCTGCGAGGTTTCCTGCGGCAGCACAAACCGGGACAGCTTTGGGAGGACTATCGCAGCTACCTGGAGCAGCAAGCCGGCGCCGGCAAAGAATAGCTCTTCGGTACGCTGGATCTACTGTACAGATGCAATTGCACGTCGCGGCAATACGGTTGCAGCTGAATGTTCCGAGTGACTGGGGATGAACGCGGGCTCCTTTGATAAAGAGGCAAGCGACACCATAGTAAATACTATTGCTACCGTGCCGCTTTGCAGCGGTGAATGCTTTTCAGTCCCCGCTATGATTAATTAGTCGGCCAGCGTCGTGTAATCGATATTGTGCGGATGGTTGTTGTGAAGATATGAACGATCCGTGGCAGACATTGCACATCGTGCCCACGCGCGACCTTGCTAAAATCAAGGCTGCGTACCGGGCCCAGGCCCAGCGATTTCATCCCGACAAGGCACGTACTTCTGAGGAGAAGGCGTGCTGCACGCTGCAGTTCATCGAGCTGCAGGAAGCGTATATGGACGCCAAGTTCCGGGCGCAGCACGAGGTTGATTTGCAGCCGCTGCACATCCGGCGTCCTCCTGATTTATCCGAGAATGCGCTTTTGTCCAATGACTGGTTTGTGGCCACGGTCGCGACTGCGGCGGGTCTGTTCGGGTTTTGGTTGCTTTGGGTGAACGCTCCCTACTACACGACTCATGATACGTTGTCGCTGACACCTTCTGTTGTTGCGGCAGGCTTGACGCGTATATCGACGCTCGCATGGGTGAGTCGACGCGTTGGGCGGCTAGTGCGGAGCATGCCGCGCAACGGAATACTTCGAGCCATGATCCATTTGGGCTAAGCGGTGGGAGCACCGATTATCCGACTTATCCGACGCCGCCGGTGGCCGCGGTTTGTCAGACCTTAGGGTTCCTGCTACATTGCAGCTCGCTTTGTCGAGTGGTTTGTATACAGTGGTGGTGGCGTCGGCCCTCCCGCGACGATACGTTGTAAACCCCGTCAGGCCCGGAAGGGAGCAGCGGTAGCAGCGGATTCGGGTGCCGGGATGTGGCTGGCGCCGCTACCTCCAATCTTTGTTGCGGCCATAGGCACCGCCGCTCAATAGCGGTGATGGTACAATACCGCGCACGTAGTTGAGCATGGGCCTTTGATGAGCTACCAGGTTCTCGCCCGTAAATGGCGGCCCCGAACCTTCTCCGAGATGGCGGGCCAGGAGCACGTGCTTCGAGCGCTATGCAACGGGCTTGCGAACGGTCGTTATCATCATGCCTACCTTTTTGCAGGTACGCGGGGCGTCGGCAAGACGACGATCGCTCGTGTTTTGGCCAAATGCCTCAACTGCGAGCGGGCGGGTATCACGGCGGAGCCATGCGGCGAGTGCACGGCCTGCCGGGAGATCGATCAGGGACGTTTCGTCGATTTGATCGAGGTGGATGCAGCCTCGCGCACGCGGGTGGAGGACACGCGCGAGTTACTGGACAATGTTCAATATGCGCCTGCGCGCGGCCGCTTCAAAATCTACCTTATCGATGAGGTTCATATGCTCTCGCAGCATAGCTTCAATGCTTTGTTGAAGACGCTGGAAGAGCCGCCGCCTCATGTGAAATTCCTGCTCGCCACCACGGATCCGCAGAAGCTGCCGGCCACTGTTTTATCCCGATGCCTGCAGTTCAATCTCAAGCGATTGCCAGCCGGTCGAATCGCCGAGTATCTGACCGAAATCTTGGCGCGGGAAGGCATCGGTGCCGAGCCCGCAGCCCTGCGCCGCCTGGGGCATGCGGCAGACGGCAGTATGCGGGATGCGCTCAGTCTGCTGGACCAGGCCATTGCTTATGCGGCTGGCACCGTGCGTGATGAGGATGTCCGCGAGATGCTCGGTGGGATCGAGAGTGATTTTCTGCTCGAGCTTTTGGAAGCGTTGGCGGTTCAGGACGGCAGGGCACTGCTGGAAGTAGCGGCTCGAATGGCCGAGCGCACGCCGGATTTCAGTGCAGCTATCGCCGATCTGCTGCTTATCCTGCATCGGCTGGCCTTGGTTCAGAGCGTTGCCGATGCCTTACCCGAAGATCTGCCCGAGCGCGACCGATTGCTCGATCTGGGGAAAAGGCTGACTCCGGAGGACGTACAGCTGTTCTATCAGATCGGGCTTACGGGGCGCAGGGACTTACCGCTGGCACCGGATCCACGGACGGGATTTGAGATGTTGCTGTTGCGCATGCTCGCGTTTCGTCCGGCGACGATGGCGCCGAGCATGCCTGCAGCGCAAACACCGCAGGGGCACTCATCACCGGTTCGAAAGAAGCCGCGGACCGAGGCGTCGAGTGACCCGAGCGTTGGGCAAGGGCATGACGGTGGGCTTCGAAATGCCACGTGCGTGCCCAATGAGCGTAAAGAGGAATTGTCCGCCGAGCCGAGCCAATCGCCTCGATCGCTCGATGAGTGGCATGCGGTAGTCGGATCGCTCGCGCGCGGTGGGATGGTTCGGGCACTGGCCGGCCATTGTCTGTGGCTTGGCCGGGAAGGCGATTTGGTGCGCTTGCGTATCGATTCGAGCCATGCGCATCTACTCAATTCTAATATAGAGGAGCGATTGTGCAGGCTATTGTCGGATCGGGCGGGGGAGCGGTTGCGGTTGCAGATCGAGGTAGGCCGGGTCGAGGGGGAAACGGTTACTGAACGGGAGCTTGGCGAGCTTCAGCAACGCCAAAAGGCGGCTGAGCTCGCCATCGAAAACGATCCCAACATCGCAGCCTTCCAGGAGGCCTTCGATGCTCGGGTTGTCCCTGATTCGATTCAGCCTAGCGAGGATTGAAGCGGGCTGGAGATGGTTGTTCAAGAGGCTGCATCGGCGGGAGAGAACGGCATGAATATGAAGGGCGGTGGTATTGGAAATCTGATGAAGCAGGCGCAGAAAATGCAGGAGAATCTGCAGCGAGCGCAGGAGGAGATCGCCAACCTGGAGGTGAGCGGACAGGCCGGAGGCGGGCTGGTGAATGTGGTGATGACGGGGCGTCATGAAGTTCGGCGCGTAAATATCGATGAGAGCGTCTATGATGATCGAGAAATGGTCGAGGATCTGGTGGCCGCGGCCTTTAACGATGCGGTTCAAAAGCTGGAGAAGGTCACCCAGGAGAAGATGTCCGGGCTGGCTCAG
The DNA here is from genome assembly GCA_024102725.1 of Nitrococcus mobilis. Taxonomy (GTDB): domain Bacteria; phylum Pseudomonadota; class Gammaproteobacteria; order Nitrococcales; family Nitrococcaceae; genus Nitrococcus; species Nitrococcus mobilis_A. The sequence goes on along the minus strand of JAGFJL010000068.1, from coordinate 68,178 downwards.
GGCATGGGGCTGCCGCCCGGCATGAAGCTGCCGTTTTGAGCCGATGGCGGAATTCTCACCGCTGGTCAGCGAACTGATCGAGGCGCTGCGTTGCTTGCCTGGAGTCGGCCCGAAATCAGCTCAGCGTATGGCTTTCCACATCTTGCAGCGGGAGCGTGAGGGCGGGTCGCGACTCGCTCGCGTTCTTGCCGAGGCTGTGGCGAAGGTTGGTGAATGCCGGTACTGTCGGATCCTGACCGAGCAGGCGCTTTGTGCGATCTGTAGCAACGCTAAGCGCGACCACAGCACCTTGTGCATCGTAGAGAACCCGGCCGATGTCTATGCATTGGATCAGGCCACCGACTACAGCGGACTTTATTTCGTGCTCAAGGGCCGGCTGTCGCCGTTGGACGGTATCGGGCCAGCTGAGCTCGGACTGGACTGCTTGGAAAAACGATTTTGCGAGGGCGGAATTCGTGAGATTGTCCTTGCTACCAATTCGACCGTAGAAGGCGAAGCGACAGCTCAGTTCATCGCCGAGATGGCCTATAACAACGCGATTCATGTCAGCCGAATCGCTTACGGTGTTCCCGTAGGCGGTGAGCTGGAATACGTGGACAGTGGGACGCTATCCCATGCGTTTGCGGGCCGCCGCGAGTATCGTTAGGCGAGGTTGCCGGTAGGCGGTACCTATTCGGTTGCGCGCTAGCAATCCGAAGGTGCACCTTAATTCATAAGCGATATCAGCGGTTATTTCTCGTCATTGGGCAATGGCTGGTAAAAAGCTATTATTTGCTCGGACGGGAGTTCCGAAAGCAGCGTTTTGTTACCCCGGCACGAAGGTTGGCCAGCGACCATTGCGCTAATTTCTAGGTGCGCAGCCTCATATGGAAATCGTTCGGCAAAGCGGTTACATTGATCTTCTGTATCGTAATTACAGCATCTTTATCGTATCTCCCGTAAGAATCCCAATGGTTTTATATCTTGCCCGATCGAGTTGAACCGTGCTGGGTAATGTGAACAGCAAAATATTCGTTAAGTGCGTTGTTACCGACTGGATTGAATGAGAAAAAGCACAAGAGGGAGGGAACATGGATCTTTCTAAGTATACGTTCGATGAGCTTCAGTGGCTTAAAAAAGATATCGACAAGGAACTTACGTCCCGACGCAAGCTGGATGCCAAGAAGGCACAGCAGGAACTGAAATCGGTGGCGGAGCGTTATGGTTTTACCTTGAATGAACTGATTTCCGGTCAGACAGCAAAGCTGACGCTAGCCAACACGGCTGTGCGTTTTCGTCACCCCGAAGATGCGGATAAAATCTGGTCCGGCCGAGGTCGCAAGCCCGCTTGGATCAAGGAATGGGAAGCCAGGGGCCACTCGCTGGATGAACTGCGAGTCGAATAAAACGACTCCTGTGAGCGCGGATGATCGGTTGCCGGCCGCTGCGGTTTTGCTGCGAGTTAGGGGGCATGATTTATTCGTCACACCGGCGCAGCCATGTGTCTATGCTATTGATTTTACTTGATTACGCAAACCTTCCCTGGTTCGCGTCCTCCGGGTGAGCTGAAGCTGTTCAAATCCGTTCCTACGGATTTGTCCGGCTTTCGCTGGAATGACGAGTTCGAGTCTACATTCATCGCCCAGTGTGAGCCGGTGACTTCCGGTTAAGGGCGCGCAGCTTTTCGGATAGAACGACCGGGAAGGTCGGGGCAGCCTGCAGCCGGAGGTAAGGCTCGGGCAGGGCCGCCACATTCGCATCGAGACGATCGCGGAGTGTCTGTAAAGACTCGGGTGCGTTGGTGCGCCGGCCCCTTTGCATTACGGGTTGCAGAAGTGGTTGGCCTTCGATGGGTTCGCCTTCCAGTCCGATGACATCGCCGACCATCATTCGATTCGTATCGAACCGGCGGTAAATTTGTTTGATTCCCGGTAGATCGGACTTACCCTCGGAGAACTTGGCGCAAGCCTTGCCTTCAAATTGGTGGAGTTTGTAGGCTGAATCGAGGAAGGGTAAATCGGCCGATGCATTCACCTTGGAGCCGACCCCGAAGCCGTCGATGGGTGCGCCGCTCGCCACCAGCTCGTGAATTCGGTACTCATCCAGGCCGCCGCTGACCAATATTGCGGTCTCACGCAAGTTGCCCTCGTCGAGAATCGAGCGTACCCGCCGTGCATGCTCGGCAAGATTGCCGCTGTCGATGCGCACGCCTTGGATTTGAATGCCCTGTCGGCTGAGCTCGGGCGCCAATTCCACCACTTTGCGAGCTGCGGCCTCGGTGTCGTAGGTATCGATGAGCAGGACGACGTTGGTGGGGTGCGACCGGGCAAAGTGTAAAAAGGCTTCCGTTTCACTCGGGTGCGCAAGAATGAAGGAGTGGGCCATCGTGCCCACCACAGGAACGCCGTAACACGCATTGGCTAAACAGGTGGCCGAGCCGTTGAAGCCGCCAATGTAGGTGGCGCGTGCCGCCCACAGGCCGGCTTCACCGCCATGCGCACGGCGCAAGCCGAAGTCCACCAGCTTGCGCTGCTGGGCCGCGAGTCGGCAGCGTGCGGCTTTGGTTGCGATCAGGGTTTGGTAATGAAGGATATTCATCAACCGGCTCTCGATCAGCTGGGCCTCGGGCAACGGCGCGCTGACTCGTAAGCTCGGCTCCCCAGGGAAGAATACACTGCCCTCCGCTATCGCATAGACGTCCCCGGTAAAACGCAAGGCGGCGAGGCGATCAACGAACTCGGGGCGGAAAAACCCACAGTTGGCCACCCAGTCCAGCTCCGCCGGCTGAAAGCGCAGCATCTCCAGCCACTCGAGAGCTTGCTCCAGGCCCGCGCTGACATAGAATCCCCGGCGACCTGGATTTTTACCCGAGCGGACGAAGAACTCAAACACGGCGTTTCCTGTCATTCCATGCTCATAGTAGGTTTGCAGCATGGTGAGTTCGTAGAGATCGGTCAGTAAGGGCGTTCGGCTCAGCTCTAGCATCGCCACAGCACTCTCCCGTCGGTTTGTACGGGGGCAATTATATCCACATCACAGGCCCAGAACTCGGGGCCCGCCATCGCGTTGTCAAGCCCAGACGCTCAGGTTCGCAAGCCCACCCCGCGGTGTAGCAGATATAAGCTCAGGCACACCGAAATGATGATAAAGACGATGATGATCGAATAAGCGGTTTGAATCGGAATGTCGGATTCACCGAGAAGGCCATAGCGGAAGGCGTTTACCATGTAGAGGATGGGGTTTGCTAGGGAGAGTTCGCGCCAGACCCCAGGAAGCAACTCAATTGAGTAGAACACCCCCCCGAGGTAGGTCAGGGGCGTCAATATGAACGTAGGCACGATGGCGATGTCATCGAACTTGCGAGCGAAAATGCCGTTAATGAATCCGCCGAGGGAAAATAGCAATGCGGTTAGAAATGCGACACTGATCGTGATGAACGGGTGCTGGATCTGGATGTGAGTAAACGCCATCGAAATCAAGATGACGATCAGCCCGGTAAGCAGCCCCCGCCCCACACCGCCGGCGAGATATCCGACGAGGATCGTGTAATTGGGCGTGGGCGAGACCAGGATCTCCTCGATGTGGCGCTGAAACTTCGCCCCGAAAAACGATGAGACGACATTCATGTAGGCGTTGGTGATGACGGACATCATAATGACGCCCGGAACGATGAACTCTATATACGTATGACCGGCCATGGGGCCGATACGAGGCCCGATGAGGTTGCCGAAAATTACGAAATACAGGGTCATGGTAATCGCCGGTGGCAGCAGCGTCTGCAGCCAGATGCGCAGATAACGATGGGTCTCCTTCCAGGCGATCGTGCGCAGGGCAATCAGAGTTTGACGTGCGTAGCCAGGGTATACGGCGGAGCCCCTCATGCGGTTTTCTCGACCTGGGTGGGTTCTCGATGCGCCTCGGGGGGGCGTTCGAGCATCCGGATGAACAGCTCCTCCAGCCGGTTGGATTTATTCTTCATACTCACGACTTGTACGTTTCGCTCGGCTAGCCGGGCGAAAAGCTCGTTCAAGCTTTGATCCGAGCGAACTTCGACTTCCAGGCAGGATTCATCCACCGGCACGACGTGAAAATCCCCGAGCTCCGGCACATCGGCGAGGCGGCCGTCGATGTCGAGGAGAAAGCTCTGCGCGGTGAGTTTACGCAGTAGGGAGCGCACATCGGTGTTTTCAATGATTTGCCCCTGGTCAATGATGGCGATATTGCGGCAAAGCGATTCGGCTTCCTCTAGATAGTGCGTGCTCAGGATAATCGTAGTGCCCTCTGCATTGATCCGGCGCAAAAAATCCCACATCGAGCGGCGTACCTCAATATCGACTCCGGCCGTCGGCTCATCCAAAATGAGCAAGCGTGGCTGATGAACCAGCGCCCGAGCGATCATCAAGCGACGTTTCATCCCGCCGGAGAGCGTGCGCGATACACTATTGCGCCGGCTCCACAGGCCGAGCTCGGTGAGATACTGCTCGGCGCGTTGATGCGCGGTGCGCCGGTTGATGCCATAGAATCCCGCCTGGTTCAGGATAATCTGGCTGACCGTCTCGAAGCTATTGAAATTAAACTCCTGCGGCACGAGGCCCAGCAGTGATTTGGCTTGCCACGGTTCACGGTCGATGGAGTAGCCGAAAACCTCCACGCGGCCGCGGGTTTTGCGTACCAACGAGCTGATGATGCCGATGATCGTAGACTTGCCCGCACCGTTGGGCCCAAGCAGGCCGAAGAACTCCCCCTCATCGACCACCAGATCCACATCGCGCAATGCGTGGACACCGCTTGCATAAATTTTGTTCAATCTGCTAAGGAATAGGGCCTGCATGGGTCGTAACATTCATCGCGGGTAGCGGGCGCTGGCGCTCGGCTGTGCAAGAGCCGATATACTAGCGATAGGGTTTGTCTGCGACAAGCCGACATCCGCGCGGCTACTTGTGTGCCGCGAGGCCCGGCACGCGGGGAGAGGATAGACACTTACGCCAGTGCCGACGTACAATTGATGCTTACTTTCAACTGGGTGTTCGGACTCCTGGAATCAAGTGTAACGGGAGGGTATCTAATCGATCCCTCCCGTTTTTGTGAGCAGTCGGAGGGGCATTGAACAGGCCCGCAGTTATCGCACTCGATGACGGCGCCGTGTTCCACGGTCGAGCCGTCGGTATTGATGGGCAGGCCGTCGGAGAGGTCTGCTTCAACACGGCGATGACCGGTTACCAGGAAATCTGCACAGATCCTTCCTACGCCCGTCAGCTCGTGACGCTTACCTACCCGCACATTGGCAATGTCGGCGCCAACCCGCTCGATGCCGAGTCGGACGGCGTCAAACTCGCCGGCCTCGTGGTTCGGGACGTGCCACCACGAATGAGCAATTGGCGTGCTCGAGAAACCCTGCAGGCCTACCTCGAGCGAAACAACGTAGTAGCTATTGCCGGCATCGATACACGGCGGCTCACACGCCACCTTCGTGAACAGGGCGCCCGCAACGGCTGCATCATGACCGGGACGAGCGATGCGCGGAGCGCGGTTGAGGCGGCACGCTCGTTTCCCGGGCTGCAGGGTATGGATCTCGCTGCCGTGGTTACGACCCGGCGGCCTTACGAATGGCGCCTTGGCAGTTGGTCGTTGGCTTGCGCCGACAGCGAGCCTCCGGTGCGCGTCGATGAGGAGCTGCCCTGGCACGTGGTGGCCTACGATTATGGCATTAAGCGCAACATACTCCGCAGATTGGTCGATCATGGCTGTCGGGTCACCGTGGTGCCGGCCCAAACGCCTGTGGCTGAGGTGCTCTCGTTACGTCCCCATGGCGTCTTTCTCTCCAATGGGCCCGGGGATCCGCAACCTTGCGGTTACGCTCTCGAGGCCATTCGCGAGTTATTGGCGACCGAACTACCGCTCTTTGGTATATGCCTTGGCCATCAGCTGCTCGGACTCGCGTGCGGGGCCCGAACGATAAAGATGAAGTTCGGACATCACGGAGCCAACCACCCCGTTATGGAAGTGGCTACGGGGCGAGTCATGATTTCCACGCAGAACCATGGTTTTGCCGTGGATGAGCAGACCTTGCCGGCAAACGTGCAGGTCAGTTATCGCTCGCTTTTCGACGGCTCATTGCAGGGCATCCATCTGCGCGATCATCCGGCATTCGGGTTTCAGGGGCACCCGGAAGCCAGTCCTGGGCCGCACGACCTTACCCCGTTGTTCCAGCGCTTCGTGGATTTGATGGCGTCGGGATCACGCGGGCTAGCCACACGGCGGGTCGAGCACCGCTAAACTGCCGACGAGCAAGACGATGCCAAAACGGACCGATATAAGCAGTATTCTCATTATCGGTGCGGGTCCGATCGTGATCGGTCAGGCCTGCGAGTTCGACTACTCGGGCGCCCAAGCTTGCAAGGCCTTGCGGGAGGAAGGCTATCGGGTCGTGCTGGTTAATTCGAATCCGGCAACGATCATGACCGATCCGCAAACCGCCGATCGAGTCTATATCGAGCCGATCAACTGGCGGACCGTTGCCAGTGTGATCGCGCGAGAACGCCCCGACGCCTTGTTACCTACCATGGGCGGGCAGACGGCTTTGAACTGTGCTTTGGATCTCGCCAAGCACGGCGTTTTGGATGAGTACCGCGTGGAGATGATCGGCGCGCGGCAAGCGGCTATCGATAAGGCCGAAGACCGTGAGGCGTTTCGGAGCGCGATGGCCAATATCGGTCTGCTTACCCCGCGGGCCCGGATTGCGCATAGCCGAGAGGAGGCGCTGCAGGTTCAGGCCCAGATTGGTTTCCCGACTATTATCCGCCCGTCATTCACCCTCGGCGGCAGCGGCGGCGGCATTGCTTACAATCGCGAGGAATTTGTCGAGATCGTCGAGCGTGGCTTGGACCTCTCGCCCACCAACGAGGTGTTGTTGGAGGAGTCAGTGCTCGGCTGGAAGGAGTACGAGCTGGAGGTAGTGCGGGATCATAGCGATAACTGCATCATCGTCTGCTCGATCGAGAACGTGGATTCTATGGGTATCCACACAGGTGATTCCATTACCGTGGCGCCGGCGCAGACCTTGACCGACAAGGAATACCAGCTCATGCGCGATGCCGCCATCGCGGTGTTGCGCGAGATCGGGGTCGAGACCGGGGGCTCCAACGTGCAGTTCGCGGTCAACCCGGCTAACGGCCAGATGGTCGTCATCGAGATGAATCCCCGGGTCTCCCGCTCCTCGGCCTTGGCATCCAAAGCGACCGGTTTTCCGATCGCTAGAGTGGCGGCCAAGCTCGCGGTTGGATACACGCTCGATGAGTTGTGCAATGAGATCACCGGCGGGGCAACGCCGGCTTCTTTCGAGCCCACCATCGACTATGTCGTGACCAAGATTCCGCGCTTCACCTTCGAGAAGTTCCAGAATGCGCAACCCGTGCTGACCACCCAAATGAAGTCGGTGGGGGAGGTTATGGCGATCGGGCGCACCTTCCAAGAATCCCTCCAGAAAGCGCTGCGGGGATTAGAGAATGATTTGGACGGTCTGGATGAGCGGACGGGTTTCGAGTCCGAGGATGCGCATGCTCGGATTATCAACGAACTGCGGGTTCCCGGACCGGAGCGCATTCTTTGGGTCGGTGATGCCCTGCGGGCCGGTTATTCGGTGGAGCGTGTCCATGAGCTCACCGCCATCGATCCTTGGTTTTTGGCGCAGATTCAAGAACTGATCGAGGTGGAGAATACCGTGCGGCAGCAGGGCGAGCAGGCCTTGGAACGGACGAGTCTGTTCGCGCTCAAGCAGCGCGGCTTCTCTGATGGCCGGCTTGCAAAGCTGCTCGGTCTCACCGAGACCGAGGTGCGCCGGCGCCGCCATGCGCTTGCCATCCGCCCGGTCTACAAACGGGTGGATTCCTGCGCCGCGGAGTTTGCGAGCAGCACCGCTTACCTGTATTCCACCTATGAGGAGGAGTGCGAGGCTAATCCCACTCAACGCAAGAAGATCATCGTGCTCGGCGGGGGCCCCAATCGGATCGGTCAGGGGATTGAGTTCGATTACTGCTGCGTGCATGCCGCCCTTGCCATGCGCGAGGATGGCTATGAGAGTATCATCGTCAATTGCAATCCAGAGACGGTTTCCACCGACTACGACACATCGGACCGGCTCTACTTCGAGCCGTTGACCTTGGAAGATGTGCTCGAGATCGTGGCGAAGGAACAACCGAACGGAGTAATCGTCCAATATGGTGGCCAGACCCCGTTAAAGCTGGCTCGTGCTCTGGAGGCCCACGGCGCACCCATCATCGGTACATCCCCCGAATCCATCGATCTGGCGGAGGATCGGGAGCGTTTTCAGCATTTGATCAGCCAACTCGGCTTGCAGCAGCCGCCGAATCGGTCGGCTTTTGCGGTCGAGCAAGCGCTGGATCTGGCGCGGCAGATCGGCTATCCATTGGTGGTGCGCCCGTCCTACGTGCTCGGTGGCCGAGCCATGGAGATCGTCTACGAAGAGGCAGACTTGCTGCAATATATGCGGGAAGCGGTGAAGGTCTCTCCGGAGGCGCCTGTGCTGCTGGATCGATTTCTCGACGATGCCGTCGAGGTGGATGTGGATGCTGTTTGCGACGGGCGCGATGTGCTCATCGGCGGCATAATGGAGCACATCGAGCAGGCTGGCGTGCACTCGGGCGATTCAGCCTGTTCTTTGCCGGCTTACACGCTCTCGGTGGCTCTCGGTGAGCGGCTGCGCGAGCAGGTGCGGCTGCTTGCGACTAAGTTGAACGTAATCGGTCTGATGAACGCTCAGTTTGCCATCAAGGATGATGAAATCTACCTCCTGGAGGTCAATCCTAGGGCATCCCGCACCGTGCCCTTCGTCGCCAAGGCCACCGGGCTCGCCTTGGCGAAGATCGCCGCTCGCTGTATGGCAGGCCGTAGCCTTGCAGAGCAGGGCTGTACCCGAGAAGTGATTCCAGCCTACTATTCGGTCAAAGAAGCCGTTTTTCCGTTTGTCAAGTTTCCCGGGGTGGATCCGATTCTGGGCCCGGAGATGAAGTCCACCGGCGAGGTGATGGGTATCGGCCGTTCGTTCGGCGAAGCGTACGCCAAATCGCAGTTGGCCGCCGGCGTGGAACTGCCGCGCCGAGGGTGCGCCTTTGTGAGTGTGCGCGATACCGATAAGCTGCCCATGATTGCGGTGGCACGTGATCTCGTCCAGCGCGGATTTAGCTTGCTCGCCACCGGCGGGACGGGGCGGGCACTGCATGCGGCGGGGATTGACTGCGAGCTGATCAACAAAGTTACCGAAGGGCGTCCGCATATAGTGGATGCTATAAAGAACGACAGTGTCGATTTGATAATCAATACGACCGAGGGCAGACAGGCCATCGCCGATTCCTTCTCTATCCGGCGCGAGGCGCTGCAAGGCAAGGTTTGCTATACGACGACCATCGCCGGCGCGCGAGCAACCGTACAAGCGTTGGATTACTTGGATTCGGGTGCCGTGATCTCGCTCCAGGAGCTTTATCAGGAGGCGACGGCATGAGCAGGAGGCCACTGACCGTGCGGGGTGCGCAGATGCTCAAAGAGGAGCTGGTGCGGCTCAAAACTCGGGAAAGACCTAGAATTGTCCGGGCGATTGCCGAAGCCCGGGCCCACGGTGATCTAAAGGAGAACGCGGAATACCACGCGGCCCGCGAACAGCAGAGTTTGCTCGAGGGACGTATTGCCGAGCTCGAAGAGAAACTCGCTAATGCTCAGATTATCGATGTGCGCAGTCTTTCGGCCGATGGTAAGGTGGTTTTTGGAGTGACAGTCGTGTTGGCCGAGGAGAGCAGCGGTGATGAAATGACCTACCAGATCGTCGGCGAGGACGAGGCGGATATAAAGCACGGTAAGGTCTCGATCCACTCGCCCATCGCGCGTGCCCTGATCGGCAAGGAGGAAGGCGAGATCGTCGAGGTGCAGGCGCCGGCGGGGAGCCGCAGCTATGAAATCGTCGAGGTTCGCTACGAGTAAGAAGCAAAGCCGATCAATACATCAAATGTGCCTGGTTATGGTGCGATTGAAGGGACTCTGATGCGGGCTTGCGCAGCGCACCCGCGGCAGGCTCGTAACGTTGTTGCAGGGCCGTGTTGGTGAGCCTTTGAAACAACGATGAGGGCCAAACGCATGCAGAGGTCGCGTAGGGGGTCCCTTGCACCCGATCACAGCCGCAGGATGGCGTGTTTCGATCCAGTGAAGCTCGATTTGGCGGTGCTGCTTCTGGTTGCCTTGGGCACGACGTTCGTGATTGTTCGGCTCGATGCTCCGCACTGGCTTGAACTCCTGATTGTGGCGGCTGTCGGGCTGAGTGGCGGCGGGTGGCTTGCGCTGCGCACGCGCCGGCTCGTGCGTGCCGCTGAGGCTCAGGCGCTAGAATCCATGCATGAGAGGCCAGAGCGGAATAATGTCCCGTAGCCGAACCAGCGGCCGATGGTTGAAGGCGCACTTCAACGATGCGTGCGTGCGGGCGGCGCATAAGCAGGGCTATCGTTCGCGGGCTGTATACAAGCTCCTTGAGATCGATCAGCGGGATCGGCTACTGCACCGGGGTATGACGGTGATCGACTTGGGTGCTGCCCCCGGGAGCTGGAGCCAATACTGCGTTAGGCGCCTCGGAGCGGCGGGTCGGGTGATCGCGTTGGATATCTTGCCCATGCAGCCGTTGCCTGGCGTGGAGGTGATCCAGGCCGATTTTCGTGACGCTAAGACATTGACTGATCTAGTAAATCGCTTGGAAGGGCGGCCTGTGCACCTTGTTTTGTCGGACATGGCACCCAATATTTCAGGCGTGACGGCTGTTGATCAGCCTCGCGCCATGCGGCTCGCCGAGGAGGCGTTGGAATTGGCACGCCGAGTTCTTGTTGACGATGGCAGTTTCCTGATCAAGGGGTTTCAGGGCGAGGGCTTCGATGATTATCTAGGAAGATTGCGCGAGTGCTTCCGTAAGGTGGTCATCCGTAAGCCCAAGGCCTCGCGCGAGCGTTCGCGGGAAGTCTATTTGTTGGCCCGCTATGCTGTCTGTAGTAAGGTCTAAGTTTAAGGGCTCCACCCACGGCCGGTATAGCCGGCGACTAATCGATCGAGGTGTTTAACCTTGAATGACATGGCGAAGAATCTGATCCTTTGGGTGGTCATCGCCATCGTGCTGATGTCCGTTTTCAGTAACTTTCAGGATCAGACGATGACAGCGCCCGAGCTCGCCTATTCCCAGTTTCTCGACGAGGTGAAGCAGGGCAAAATAGAACAGGTCACCATCAAGGGGCAAACCATCCGCGGCCGGACCGTCTCCGGGGAGACGTTTAATACGTACAGCCCGGAGACCGACAACGAGGCGATGATCGGCACGCTCCTGGACCATGGGGTGCAGATTCGGGCGGAGCAGCCGGAAGGCCGGAGCATGCTGCTGCAGATACTGATCTCGTGGTTCCCGTTCTTGCTGCTGATCGGCGTCTGGATCTACTTCATGCGGCAAATGCAAGGGGGAGGTGGTGGCCGCGGGGCTATGTCCTTTGGCAAAAGCCGTGCCCGAATGATGTCCGAGGAGCAGATCAAGGTCACATTCGCCGATGTGGCCGGGGTGGAGGAAGCAAAACAGGATGTTGTCGAGCTGGTTGAATTCCTCCGCGACCCAGCCAAGTTCCAGCGTTTGGGCGGCCGTATTCCCAAGGGTGTATTGTTGGTGGGCCCGCCGGGGACCGGTAAGACGTTGCTCGCCAAGGCGATTGCCGGCGAGGCGCGGGTGCCCTTTTTCACGATTTCCGGGTCGGATTTCGTGGAGATGTTCGTCGGCGTCGGTGCCGCCCGTGTGCGTGACATGTTCGCGCAAGCCAAAAAGCATGCGCCGTGCATCATCTTTATCGACGAACTCGATGCGGTCGGCCGCCAGCGTGGTGCCGGGCTGGGTGGTGGCCATGATGAACGCGAGCAGACGCTGAACCAGATGCTGGTGGAGATGGACGGCTTCGAGGGCAGCGAAGGGATCATCGTCATTGCGGCGACTAACCGCCCGGATGTGTTGGACCCGGCGTTGCTCCGTCCAGGCCGTTTCGACCGACAGGTGGTAGTGCCGTTGCCTGATGTGCGGGGTCGGGAGCAGATCCTCAAGGTGCATATGGCAAAAGTGCCTGCCGTGGAGGACGTCGATATCCGTGTCATCGCCCGGGGTACTCCGGGGTTCTCGGGAGCGGATCTGGCGAACCTGGTGAATGAGGCGGCGCTGTTCGCTGCGCGGCGGACTAAGCGGTTGGTCAGCCCACAGGATTTCGAGGACGCCAAGGACAAGATCATGATGGGCGCCGAGCGCAAGTCCATGGTCATGAGCGAGGACGAGAAGCGCTTGACGGCCTACCACGAAGCCGGTCATGCCGTGGTTGGATTGCTCTCGCCCGAGCATGACCCGGTCCATAAGGTAACCATCATCCCGCGCGGGCGGGCGCTGGGCGTGACCATGTTCCTGCCTGAGGAAGATCGTTATAGCTACACTAAGCAGCGGCTCAACAGCCGGCTGGCGAGCCTCTTTGGCGGACGCCTTGCCGAGGAAATGATCTTCGGCCGGGAGCGGGTTACCACCGGCGCGCAGAACGACATTCAGCACGCCACCGAAATAGCTCGCAATATGGTTACGAAATGGGGACTGTCCGACCGTATGGGGCCGCTTGCCTATGGCGAGGATGAAGGCGAGGTGTTTCTGGGTCACTCGGTGACCCAGCACAAGCAGATCTCCGATGAGACCGCCCATGCCATCGATGAAGAGATCAGGCGCATCATTGACGAGAATTACCACCAAGCCAAGCGGATTCTCGAAGAGAATACCGACAAGCTGACTAACATGGCGGATGCGTTAATTAAGTACGAAACATTGGATCGTGAGCAGATCGACGACATCATGAACGGGCGCCCGCCGCGCCCACCCAAGGATTGGGACGGTCCGGCGGCACCCTCGGGTCTCGATAAACAGTCTGGCGAGAAGGCACCGGGCGATGAGCCGGGGAGCAAAATCGGCAGACCGGCCAGTGAGCATTGACCGGGGAGTTCATGGCGGAGCCGCATGGCCGCCGCTCAATTGCGGTGGCAAGCTGCTTGATCTGTCAACGCCTCGTGTGATGGGTGTGTTGAACATCACCCCCGATTCCTTCTCGGACGGGGGTGATTTTTTTTCCCGCAAAGCCGCTATTGCTCGGGCGTGGAGCATGGTGGAGGAAGGCGCGGCAATCGTTGATGTGGGTGGCGAATCCAGTCGGCCGGGTGCTGCAGAGGTAACGGTCGCCGAGGAACTGCGGCGTGTGCTGCCGGTGATCGAGACACTGGCGCGAGAACTGCCGGTGCCTGTTTCGTTGGATTCCACCAAGCCGGAGGTGATGCGTGCGGCCGCCGGTGCCGGTGCCGGGCTAATCAACGACATCATGGCGCTGCAGCGTCCGGGGGCGCTGGCTGCCGCCGTGGAGACGGGCCTGCCGATTTGCCTGGTTCATATGCAAGGCACCCCCCGAACCATGCAGATGAATCCGCGCTACGATGATGCAGTAGAGGACATTCACCGTTTTTTCGCGGCGCGAATCCTGGCCTGTGAAGCGGCTGGGATAGCCCCTGAACAGCTGATCATCGACCCGGGCTTTGGTTTTGGCAAAAGGACGCAGGATAACCTGCGTTTGCTGAGAGCGCTCGATCGCTTTTGTGATCTGGGGTTGCCGGTGCTGGTGGGGTTTTCCCGTAAATCTTTTCTGGGTGATCTTACCAAGCGTGCGGTTTCCGAGCGGTTGGCAAGCGGTTTGGTCGCGGGTGTGATCGCCGTGCTCAAAGGCGCGCGGATTATCCGGACCCACGACGTTGCCGCGACGGTTGATGCTTTACAAATCGTCGAACAAGTACATTGCCAGGGCTGAGAACAGGCCGCTGTTATCGTGTGCTCGATCGCTCATGCTTTAAATTGCGGCCGCCGGTGGTGTGGATGCGGTTCGTGATCTGCGGCTGAGTGCGAGCCGTGATGGAGTGGAAACACTAAATATTTTAAATGGTTGCGCGGAAATTAGGGATTCTTCCATGGATAAGCGCTATTTTGGAACGGACGGCATCAGGGGGCGAGTCGGTGAATTTCCGATAACGCCGGATTTCATGCTCAGGCTGGGTTGGTCCAGCGGCCGCGTTCTCTCCGGTTGCAGCGCCAGTAATCAGGTGCTCATCGGCAAAGATACGCGGATCTCGAACTATATGTTCGAGTCGGCTCTGCAGGCTGGTTTATCTGCGGCGGGAGTAAACATCCAGCTGCTGGGACCCATGCCGACCCCAGCCATTGCTTACCTTACCCGGACGTTGCAGGCCAACGCGGGCATCGTAATCAGTGCCTCCCATAATCCCCATCATGACAACGGCATCAAATTCTTCTCCACCGCGGGGCGCAAGCTCGACGATAAGACGGAGTTGGCCATCGAGGCGGCTATGGAAGAGCCGCTTACTACCGTCGCCTCGGGGCGACTCGGAAAGGCGTATCGGATGGTGGACGCCCCGGGCCGATACATTGAGTTTTGCAAGCATTCTGTGCCTTTCGGCACCCGCCTGGATGGCTTTAAGCTGGTCGTCGATTGCGCGAACGGTGCCGGTTACCAAGTAGCCCCGGCCGTGTTTCGCGAACTCGGGGCGGAAGTGGATTGCCTCGGGGTGGCGCCGGATGGGCTCAATATCAATGTTGATTGTGGCTCGTTGTATCCCGGCCGTTTGCAGCAGGCGGTTTTGAACAGCGGTGCGGATGCGGGAATCGCCTTGGATGGCGACGGCGATCGGGTGATTATGGTAGATGAGTCCGGAGCAGTGCTCGACGGTGACGAGCTGCTTTGGATTATCGCGCGCGATCGGCAGCGACAAGGCGCGCTACGCGGACCGGTGGTTGGTACTGTCATGACCAATTTAGGTCTGGAGCAGGCGCTCGGTGAGCTGGGCGTGTCATTGCTGCGTGCCAAGGTCGGTGACCGTTATGTATTGGAAATGTTACTCGAGCACAACGGCGCTTTGGGTGGGGAGTCATCCGGCCATATCATTTGTCTGGATCGCACGAGCACCGGTGACGGTATCGTCTCCGCCCTGCAGGTGCTCCGCTGCATGAGCGTATCGAGACAGCCGCTCAGTCGGTTGCGTGACGGAATGATCAAACTGCCGCAGCACATGGTGAGTGTTCCTGCGGCGCGGCGTTTGGATCCGTTTGAAGTGCCGGCCATTGCCGCCGCGGTACGGGAGATCGAGATCGAACTCGGCAAGCAGGGCCGAGTATTGCTGCGCTCTTCCGGTACCGAGCCGGTTATTCGGGTAATGATCGAAGGCCGGGATCGCCAGCGTGTGCAGCGGCTGACCGAGCAGTTGGCGGCTCGGGTAGCCGAAGCCTTGCTTGCCGTTCCGGCCATCGCCGATTGATTTCGAGCTAAGCGAAGCGTAACCTTGCCGCCACTTGCACAGGAGCTGGGTTCACTGAGTCTAATGCGTACAACGTTAATCGCCGGAAATTGGAAGATGAACGGGTCGCGCGGGCGTGTCCGAGAGCTGATACGAGCCATCATTGCAGGGCTCCCGCCAAACCCGAATTATGAGATCGTCATCTGCCCAAGTTTCGTTTTTCTCCCCGATGCGGCAGAAGCGCTGGCGGCTAGCTGTGTCGGCCTGGGCGCTCAAAACGTCTGCGATCAGGATCAGGGGGCCTATACGGGAGAAGTGGCCGGAGATATGCTGACTGAATTCGGTTGTCGTTGGGCCATCGTGGGGCATTCTGAGCGACGGCAACTCTATGGCGAGACCAACGCGTTGGTGGCCCGCCGTTTTGCCGCCGCGCAGCGTCACGGCTTGACACCGATTTTCTGCGTCGGCGAACAGCTTGAGGAGCGCGAAGCCGGGGCGACAGAGGCGGTCCTCGACGAGCAGCTACGTGCCGTGTTCGAACATCAGGGCGCCCAGGCGTTCCGCTCCGCGATTATTGCCTATGAACCGGTTTGGGCCATTGGAACGGGACGTACTGCCACCCCGGAACAGGCTCAGGCTGCCCATGCCTATATTCGTAATCGGGTGGCGGAGCATGATGCCGATGCGGCGGCCGAGCTACGTATCCTCTACGGCGGTAGTGTAAAGCCGGAGAATGCCCAGACTCTGTTCAGGCAGCCGGATGTCGACGGTGGGCTTATCGGCGGGGCCTCGCTCCAGGCGGATGATTTCCTTGCTATTTGCCGGGCCAGCGGTTGTTAACGAGGGTACGCCCATTCAATACTAGGAACGCGGGATTTATGTATACCGCTATTTTAATCGCCCATCTTGTCATTGCCGTTACGCTTATAGGACTCGTGCTGCTTCAGCACGGGAAAGGGGCGGATGCCGGTGCCGCTTTTGGCAGCGGCGCATCGGCTACTGTGTTCGGGGCCCGTGGCTCCACTTCTTTTCTAAGTAAAGTAACGACGCTCTTTGCGGCTGGCTTTTTCGGAACCAGCCTGGTGCTTGCCATGCTTGCTGGCAGCTATCGCCAGCCGCACAGTGTCATCGATCGCGATGCGGGGCAAAGTGAGCCGTCGGCGCCGCAGCAAGAGTCACCTCCAGCGCAAACCACACCTGAAGCGTTGCCCGGGCCTGCACCCGATACGGCACCCGCGCCGCCGCCTCCCTAGAATAGCCCGTAGTGGGCTCGGCAATTGCCGAGTGTAGGCTCGGCTGATAATATGATGCGCTTTGGCTACAGTCTGTGCCTAGACCTTGCCTCATCGGTATTTGGTAAGTAAGGCCTTGTTCCGATGACAGATTGTGGATCGAAACGGTCTGGGGAAAGAGCAAATTGACGATCGCGCGGATGTGGTGGAACTGGTAGACACGCTGTCTTGAGGGGGCAGTGGCGCAAGCCGTGCCGGTTCGAGTCCGGCCATCCGCACCATAATCAATCCGTTTCACCGGCATGTAACCCGAATCACCGGGCCTGTTGCGCTCGGTTATGAGGAATAGTTCTTCATGCTTGAGAGCTACTTACCAATTCTCGTCTTCCTCGTGATCGCCGTCTTTGCCGGCTTGGTCCCGCTCATGGCCGGGATGGTTCTTGCGCCACGGCGTCCGGACGAGAACAAGCTCTCGCCATACGAATGCGGCTTCGAAGCGTTCGAAGACTCTCGAATGAAATTCGATGTGCGCTATTACCTCGTCGCCATCCTGTTTATCATTTTCGACCTGGAAATCGCCTTTCTTTTCCCATGGGCTGTCGTGCTGGACCAGGTGGGTCTGTTCGGTTTTGTCGCCATGGCGATTTTCGTGGGCATCCTTTTAATCGGGTTTCTCTACGAGTGGAAAAAAGGGGCGCTGGAATGGGAATAGAAGGCGTTCTCGAGCGAGGCGTTGTCACCACCTCGGCGGACAAGTTGATCAATTGGGCGCGGACAGGGTCGTTGTGGCCGATGACCTTCGGCCTGGCGTGCTGTGCCGTGGAGATGATGCATGCCGGCGCCGCGCGCTACGATTTGGATCGGTTCGGTATCGTGTTCCGGCCGTCGCCGCGGCAGTCGGATGTGATGATCGTGGCTGGTACGCTGGTGAACAAAATGGCGCCGGCTTTGCGCCGGGTCTACGATCAGATGGCTGATCCGAAATGGGTTATCTCCATGGGCTCTTGTGCCAATGGTGGTGGCTACTATCACTACTCTTATGCGGTGGTGCGCGGGTGTGATCGGATCGTGCCAGTGGATGTGTACGTGCCCGGTTGTCCGCCGACCGCCGAGGCGCTTCTGTTCGGCATCATTCAATTGCAGAAAAAGATCCGCCGCACCAATACGATCGCCCGCTGAGGGGGGTACCTTATGGCTGTTGCAGTGGAACAATTGGCCGGTCACATTGAGCAGGTATTAGGCGGGCGGGTCAGCGAATCGCAGATTTATCGCGGCGAGCTCACGCTCGTGGTCAAGCCGGTCGAGCTGATGCCGGTGATGCGGGTGTTGCGCGCTAACGAAGCATTCCGCTTCGATCAGCTCATCGATATCAGCGGTGTGGATTATGCGGCCTATGGCCAGGATGAATGGATTACCGAGCAAGCCAGTGCGACTGGGTTTAGCCGGGGCGTCGACGGCTTTACGACCGGACGCTTGGGGCTTACCGGGATCTATGGCGTGCACGAGATTAAGTCCAACACGGGCCGCCGCTTCGCGGCCGTTTACCATCTGCTCTCGGTCGCCTTGAATCAGCGAGTGCGCGTGCGTGCTTTTTGTGAGGACGATAATTTCCCCATGCTTGACTCCGTCACCTCGATCTGGAGTTGCGCCGACTGGTTCGAGCGCGAGGCGTTCGATTTGTTCGGCATTATTTTTGACGGTCATCCGGATTTGCGACGGATCCTCACCGACTACGGCTTTGTCGGCCACCCCTTCCGTAAAGATTTCCCATTGATCGGCAATGTGGAGGTTCGCTATGACGAGGATCGGCGGCGGGTGGTCTACGAGCCGGTGAGCATTGCCCCGCGCGTGCTCGTGCCGCGGGTCATTCGTAAAGATAACCGCTATGCCGATTGGGTATCGGAGGAAAGCCGCGGCGATGCCTGAGATCAGCAGCTACACCGTCAACTTTGGGCCACAACACCCGGCGGCGCATGGCGTGCTGCGGTTGGTTCTGGAGATGGATGGCGAGGTGGTGCGGCGGGTCGATCCGCACATCGGCCTGTTGCATCGCGCAACCGAGAAGCTCGCCGAGACCAAGCCGTTCAATCAAAGCATCGGCTACATGGATCGGCTGGACTACGTATCCATGATGTGCAATGAGCACGCTTATGTGCTTGCCATCGAAAAGCTGCTGGGCCTCGAACCGCCGCTTCGAGCGCAGTACATTCGGGTGCTCTTCGACGAGCTTACGCGGATCCTGAACCACCTGCTCTGGCTGGGAGCGCACGCGCTCGATGTGGGTGCCATGACGGTGTTTCTGTATTGTTTCGCTAAACGTGAAGATCTCATGGACTGCTATGAGGCCGTTTCTGGCACCCGCATGCACGCAACCTATTATCGCCCGGGTGGCGTTTACCGGGATCTGCCGATGCAGATGCCGCAGCACCAACCCTCGCCGAAGCGCTCGCAGAAGGATTTGGAGCGCCTCAATCGCTCCCGCCAGGGTTCGATGCTGGACTATATCGAGCACTTCGCGGTGGAGTTTCCGCACTGCATCGATGAGTACGAGACCCTGCTGACCGACAATCGCATCTGGAAGCAGCGTTTGGTGGACGTGGCCGTGGTAAGCCCGGAGCGAGCCCTGCAGCTGGGTTTCACCGGCCCCATGCTGCGTGGCGCCGGCATCGAATGGGACCTGCGTAAGAAACAACCCTACGCGGTATATGATCGATTGGCTTTCGATATCCCCGTAGGAACCAATGGTGATTGCTACGATCGCTACCTGGTCCGAGTCGAGGAAATGCGCCAGAGCGTGCGCCTTATCAGGCAGTGCGTCGATTGGTTGCGCGCCAACCCTGGCCCCGTAATGGTTGCCGACCACAAGGTCGCACCGCCCTCCCGCGAGGAGATGAAGGACGACATGGAATCGCTCATCCATCACTTCAAGCTTTTCACGGAGGGTTATTGTGTGCCGGAAGGCGAAGTCTATGCAGCCGTGGAGGCACCCAAGGGCGAGTTTGGCGCTTATATCGTTTCCGATGGTGCCAACAAGCCCTATCGACTCAAACTACGTGCTCCGGGTTTCGCACATCTGGCGGCCATGGACGAGATGAGTCGTGGTCATATGCTGGCTGATGTGGTCACCATCATCGGCACAATGGATATCGTTTTCGGGGAGATCGATCGGTGAAGCGCGAGTCTTTGTCGGAGAAACACCTCAGCGCCGAACAGCGCAGCGAAATCGATCATTGGCTTGCCAAGTTTCCCGGCGAAGGCAGGCGCTCGGCCGTGATTCCCGCCTTGCACATTGCCCAGGAAGGCAATGGCGGTTGGCTCAGCCGGGAGCTGATGGACGCCGTTGCCGAATATCTCGAGCTGCCGCCGGTAGCCGTCTATGAAGTGGGAACCTTCTACTCGATGTTCGATCTCGAGCCCACCGGGCGCCACAAGGTCAACATCTGCACCAACATCTCCTGCCTGTTGCGTGGTGCCGAGCGTATTGTCGAGCACGTTGAGAACAAGCTCGGTATTTCGGTGGGGGAGACGACAGCCGACGGCCGCATAACCCTCAAAGGAGAGGAGGAGTGTCTGGCCGCCTGCGTCGCAGCGCCGATGATGTTGGTGGATGAGGAGTACCACATCGATCTTACTCCGGAGAAAGTGGACGAGATTCTGGACAAGTTGGAGTAGCCATGACAAACGAGGTCTGCTTCGCGACGCTCCGATTCGACCGGCCATGGACGCTCGACAACTACCGCAAGGTGGGTGGCTATCAAGCGTTACACAAGCTCTTCGAGCAAAAGATCAAGCCGGAGGCGGTAGTCGAGGAAATTAAGCGCTCCGCCCTGCGGGGGCGGGGTGGGGCTGGCTTCCCGACCGGTGTCAAGTGGAGTTTCATGCCCCGCAACGCACCGGGGCAAAAATACATCGTCTGCAACTCCGATGAGTCGGAACCGGGTACCTGTAAAGACCGCGACATCCTACGCTATAACCCGCATGCCCTCATCGAGGGCATGATCATCGCCGGTTACGCTATGGGTGTCAGCATCGGATACAACTACCTGCGCGGTGAGTTCATGCGCGAGCCTTTTCAACGGATGGAGCAGGCGTTGGGCGAGGCACGGGAAGCTGGCTATCTCGGCGAGAACATTCAGGGCAGCGGTTTCGGCTTCCAGTTACACAATGTCTATGGTGCCGGCGCCTATATCTGCGGCGAGGAGAGTGGGTTGCTCGAGTCTTTGGAAGGCAAAAAGGGCATGCCGCGCTACAAACCGCCGTTTCCGGCGCAGTTTGGTCTCTACGGACGGCCGACGACGGTGAATAACACGGAGACTTTCGCCTCGGTGCCCTCGATCATCCGCAACGGTGCCGAGTGGTTTCTTGAGCTCGGCCGGCCGAACAATGGCGGTGTCAAGTGCTTCTCCGTCTCGGGCCATGTGGTCAAGCCGGGTAATTACGAGGTCCCCCTAGGAATCCCTTTCCGTGAATTGCTGAAGATGGCGGGCGGGGTTCGTGATGGGCGTAAGCTCAAAGCCGTGATTCCCGGCGGTTCGTCGATGCCGATGGTGCCGGGCGACCAGATGCTCGAACTCGACATGGATTACGACAGCCTTGTGAAGGCCGGTTCTGGTCTAGGCTCCGGCGGGGTGGTGGTCATGGATGAGACCACCGATATGATCAAGGTTATCTTGCGAATATCCCGTTTCTACTATGCCGAGTCCTGTGGCCAATGCACGCCTTGTCGCGAGGGCTGTGGCTGGATGTATCGAGTGATCAAGCGAATCTACGAAGGCAAAGGGCGCATGACGGATCTGGACCTGCTCGAGTCGGCGGCGGGACAGATCGCCGGGCATACGATTTGCGCCTTCGGCGAGGCTGCGGCTTGGCCGGTGCAAAGCGTGCTCAAGCACTGGCGCGACGAGTTTGTGCACTACATCGAGCATAAGCGCTCGGTTGTCGAGGAGCGTGCCGCATGAATGCGCGAGTCGATCAGAGCGAGCCGGAGATGGTGACCATCAAGGTCGACGGCGTGGAGCTACAGGCCCCGAAGGGCTCGATGCTGATCCAGGCCACCGACCCGGCCGGTATCGATATCCCGCGTTTTTGCTACCATCGCAAACTCTCCATCGCCGCCAACTGCCGTATGTGCCTGGTAGAGGTGGAACGCGCACCCAAACCGCTGCCGGCCTGTGCAACCCCCGTGGCCGAGGGCATGAAGGTATGGACCCGATCCAAAGGTGCGTTGGCTGCACAACGCGGCGTCATGGAATTCCTGCTGATCAACCATCCGCTGGACTGCCCTATCTGCGACCAAGGCGGCGAATGCGAATTGCAAGACCTCTCCATGGGTTTCGGACGCAGCCTGTCCCGATTTACCGAGCGTAAGCGGGTGGTCAAGGATGAGGATCTCGGACCGCTGGTCGCAACGGAGATGACCCGCTGTATCCACTGCACGCGTTGCGTTCGTTTCTTGGATGAGATTGCCGGTCAATATGAGCTCGGCGGCATGTACCGCGGAGAGCATATGGAGATCAGTACCTTTTCCGGGCAGGGGGTGCGTTCGGAGCTATCGGGCAACATCATCGATCTTTGTCCCGTCGGAGCACTCACCTCCAAGCCTTTCCGGTTCCGGGCGCGGGCTTGGGAGATGCTGAGCCATCCGGGCATCGCACCGCACGACGCCATCGGCTCGAACCTCTATATCCACCAGATGCAAGGGACGGTCAAGCGCGTGGTGCCGCGGGATAACGAACAGATCAACGAGAGCTGGATTGCTGATCGCGACCGTTTCAGCTACGAGGGGATTTACAGCGCGGATCGTCTGCAGCGCCCGTTACTGCGACGAGGCGAGACTTGGGAGGAGGTCGAGTGGCAAGACGCCTTGCAAGCCACGGTTACGGGGCTGCAGCGGACGGTCGAGGAGTATGGGGCCGAACAACTTGGCGCCTGGGTATCACCAAGCGCCACTCTCGAGGAGATGTATCTGCTCGGACGGCTGCTGCGCGGGCTTGGCAGCCACAACATCGATCATCGGTTGCGCCAAGCCGATTTCCGCGATGATACGACCGCTCCCCGCTTCCCCTATCTGGGCTTGCCGCTTGCGGATGTCGAACGGCTTGATGCGGCCCTAGTGATTGGTTCTTATACGCGGTGGGATCTGCCGCTTTTCAATCATCGTTTACGCAAGGCCGCGCGCGCGGGCGGTAAGGTGATGTTTTTGAACCCGCGGGCGTTCGACTGGAACTTCCCGCTCGCCGATGAGTACATCGTATCGGTCCGAGACTTCGCTGTGGAGCTTGCGTTGATCGTGGCGGCATTGGCCGAATACAAGGCCGTTGCGCGTCCCAAACGGCTGGATGCCTGGTTGGCGCAACGTGCGCCAAACGACGTGCACCGGCGTATTGCCGAGCGCTTAGCACAGGGTGAGCGCAGCGGCGTGTTCGTAGGCGCGCTCGTTGAAGCGCACCCGGCAGGCGCCGAGCTCCGGGCTTTGGCGGCGTTGTTGGCTGAGCTCTCTGGCAGCGACTACGGTGTGCTCTCTCAGGGCGCTAACAGTGCTGGGGCTTGGCAGGTGGGCGCCATTCCGCAGCGCCAGCCGGGGCAAACGGGCAAGCCGGGTCTGAATCTGCGTCAGATGACCGAAGAGCCGCGCCGCGGCTTGATTCTGTTCAATGTCGAGCCGGAGTTCGATTGCTGGGACAGCGCAGCGGCCCG
This sequence comes from Nitrococcus mobilis, assembly GCA_024102725.1. Taxonomy (GTDB): domain Bacteria; phylum Pseudomonadota; class Gammaproteobacteria; order Nitrococcales; family Nitrococcaceae; genus Nitrococcus; species Nitrococcus mobilis_A. Next base: position 44,875 of record JAGFJL010000068.1, on the reverse strand, counting down.
ACAGGCGGTGGCGGCGGCCGAGTTCGTGCTGGTGTTTTCACCTTATGCGACCGAGGCGATGCGTGCCTATGCCGATGTGATTCTGCCGATGGCGACGTTTACTGAAACAGCGGGCACATTCGTCAATGCGGAGGGTCTGTGGCAGAGCTTCTCCGGTCTGACCAAACCGCCCGGTGAGGGACGACCGGCTTGGCGCATTTTGCGTGTACTGGGCAATCGGCTCGGGCTCGACGGATTTGACTATAACGCCCCCAACGAGATTCATAGTGAGATTCGCGAGCTCATCGGTCCTAGCACGCCACCGACGGTGCCGCATTGGCAGCCCGCGGGGCTGGAGCCGGTGAAGTTGGATGGACTGCTGCGCGTGGGTGCGATCGGGATCTATGCGCTTGACCCGCTGGTACGCCGAGCCGCTGCGTTGCAGCGCACGGTACAGGCCGATGATGCCTTGGCGTATCTGGCTCCGCAGACGGCGGTGCGGCTGGGGATCGAGGAGGGCGCCCAGGTACGCGTTTGCCAGCGCAGTCAAGCCATACAGCTAAGGGCTCACTTAGATCCAGATTTGCCAGTGGACACAGTCTGGATTACGGCCGGGCTATCCGCCACCGCGGCGCTGGGGCCAATGATCGGTCAGTTGACCGTAGAGCGCCTCTGAGGCAATCGCGGCACGGGCGAAGCGACGAGAACAATCATGGCGGAATTTGCAAACCTTGTCTGGATCGTAGCAAAGATCGTTGCGCTGGTGGTGCCGCTGTTCATAGCGGTGGCCTATATGACCTATGCCGAGCGCAGGGTGATCGGCTGGATCCAATGGCGTAAGGGGCCCAACCGGGTAGGCATCTATGGGCTATTACAACCCATTGCCGACGCCGGCAAGCTGCTGATGAAGGAAGTGGTCATCCCGCAGAACGCCAACCGCTTCCTGTTCCTTTTGGCGCCGTTATTCTCTATCATCCCGGCGCTGGCGGCCTGGGCTGTGTTGCCGCTGGGCGATGGTCTGGTGGTGGCCGATATAGATGCGGGGTTGCTGTATGTATTGGCCATGACCTCCATGGGCGTCTACGGGGTCATTGTGGCCGGTTGGGCATCGAACTCCAAGTACGCGCTGCTTGGGGCAATGCGCGCCGGCGCCCAAGTGGTCTCCTACGAGATTGCCATGGGTTTTGCGCTCGTGGGGGTTCTCATGGCGGCCGGCAGCCTCAATATGAGCGAAATCGTGCACGCTCAGCAAGGTCCGTTTTGGGAGTGGTTCTGGCTGCCGTTGCTGCCGTTGTTCATCGTCTATTGGGTTTCGGGCGTGGCGGAGACCAATCGGCTGCCCTTCGACGTGGCCGAAGGAGAATCCGAGATCGTCGCCGGTTTCCATGTGGAGTATTCGGGGATGGCCTTCGCCATCTTTTTTCTCGCCGAATACGCCAACATGATTCTGATCGCAGGTCTGGCGACCACTATGTTTCTTGGTGGCTGGTATTCTCCGTTCCATGGGATTGGCTACCTCGGACCGATATTCGACCTCGTTCCCGGGACGATATGGTTTTGCCTCAAGGCGGGTTTTTTTCTGTTCGGCTATTTCTGGTTTCGCGGCACGTTTCCGCGCTATCGCTACGATCAGATCATGCGCTTGGGATGGAAAGTGCTGATCCCGGTGACGGTGGTCTGGCTGGTAGTGGAGTCGGTGTTTATTCTGACCGGTTTCGGGCCCTGGTTCTGAGCTGAGGTGCGGCATGCAGGCAATTCGGGATTTATTCAATAGTTTCTTGCTGATCGAGCTGCTCCAGGGGTTGCGCCTTACGGGCCGGCATCTTTTTACCCGCAAGTACACGATCGAATATCCAGAGGAGCGGGCGCCGCAGTCGCCGCGTTTTCGTGGCTTGCACGCGCTGCGCCGTTACCCCAACGGTGAGGAGCGCTGCATTGCCTGCAAACTCTGTGAAGCGGTTTGCCCGGCGTTGGCAATCACCATCGAGTCCGAACCTAGTGCCGATGGCACGCGCCGTACGACCCGTTACGATATCGATCTGTTCAAATGCATCTACTGTGGTTTCTGCGAAGAGTCCTGCCCCGTGGACTCGATCGTAGAGACCCGGATTTATGAGTACCACTTCGAGCGTCGCGGCGAGAACATCATCCATAAACAAGAGCTGCTCGCGCTCGGCGATCAGTACGAACAGCAACTCGCCAAGGACCGGGCGGCGGACGCACCCTATCGTTGAAACCGGACCAAAAACCCACGGCATGAACGCGGACAATCGACTGGGAGCGTTAGGTACGTGATCGAGCTTTTGCTTTTCTACGTATTCGCAGCGGTTTTGTTATTCGCTGCAACTATGGTCATCACGGCCAAGAATCCAGTGCACTCCGCCTTGTTCTTGGTGCTGGCCTTCTTCAACAGCGCTGCTTTGTGGCTGATGGCGGAAGCCGAATTCTTGGGGATTGCGCTCGTGTTGATTTATGTCGGCGCCGTCATGGTGTTGTTCTTGTTCGTGGTGATGATGCTCGATATCAATCTCGTCTCGATGCGCGAGGGCTTTGCGCGCTACCTTCCCATCGGTGCCTTGGTGGGCTGTGTAATGGTCGTGGAGATGGCGCTGGTGGTGGGTTCGCAAGACGTGAACTTGATTCATGGTGTGAGTGCTGCCGAGGGCGTGGGTATGAGTAATACCAAGGCGCTTGGCAGTGTACTGTACACAGTCTATGCCTATCCTTTCGAAATCGCCTCGGTCGTGCTCCTGGTGGCCATCGTCGCCGCCATCATGCTGACGCATCGGCGCCGGCCGGATACCAAGCATCAGAATATCGACCGTCAGGTTCGCGTGCGCAAAGAGCAGCGGCTGCGGATCGTCACGATGGCGCCGGAGAAGCGCAAGTAACCAACCACCCGCGCATCAGCAGCCGACTCGGACAGTTTAGGATCACAGCCATGGTGGAGCTATCCAATTATCTCGTGCTCGGGGCGATTCTGTTCAGCCTGGGGGTGGCCGGCATTTTTCTAAATCGGAAAAACGCCATCATCCTGCTGATGTCGATCGAGCTCATATTGCTGGCAGTGAATTTCAATTTCATCGCCTTCTCGCACTATTTGGCGGACATTCAGGGCCAAGTATTCGTGTTTTTTATTCTTACCGTCGCAGCCGCCGAATCGGCCATTGGCCTGGCTATCTTGGTCGTCTTGTTCCGTAACACCAATACCATCAATGTGGGCGATCTGGACAGCATGAAGGGTTGATGCATGGAAATCGTATACCTCGCCATAACGCTGGCGCCATTGATCGGTGCGATCACCGTTGGTCTGTTTGGGCACTGGCTCGGGCGGCAGCGATCGCATCGGGTGACCATCGCGGCGGTGAGCCTCTCCTGCCTGCTGTCCTTGTTCGTGCTCAGCCGCTTTGTCTTGGGGGAGCTCGAGCCCTACAACGGGACTGTTTATACCTGGGCGGTTGCCGGTGGGCTGCACATGGAGATCGGTTTTCTGATCGATCCGCTCAGCGCATTGATGATGGCGGTCGTTACCTTCGTCTCACTGATGGTTCACATTTATACCATCGGCTACATGCACGACGATCCCGGCTATCAGCGCTTCTTTAGTTACATCAACCTATTTACTTTCGCCATGCTTATGTTGGTTATGGCGAACAACTTCTTACAGCTGTTTTTCGGCTGGGAAGCCGTGGGCTTGGTCTCGTATCTGCTGATCGGTTTTTGGTTCACGCGGGAGAGCGCCATTTTCGCCAACCTGAAAGCTTTTTTGATCAACCGAATCGGCGATATGGGCTTCTTGCTTGGGATCGCGCTGCTGCTGGCCTATTTCGGCAGCCTGGACTATCAGCAGGTCTTCGCGGCCGCGCAGACGCAGCCGGCTCAGACGATTAGTGTCTTGCCCGGCCTAAACTGGTCTGTGGTCACCTTCGCCTGCATCTTGCTCTTCATTGGCGCGATGGGCAAATCGGCGCAAATCCCGTTGCATGTCTGGCTGCCGGATTCGATGGAAGGCCCCACGCCCATATCCGCTCTGATTCATGCCGCTACGATGGTGACGGCTGGCATCTTCATGGTGGCGCGCATGTCGCCCTTGTTCGAGCTCTCCGATGCGGCACTGTCGGTGGTGCTGATATTCGGCGCCATGACGGCGTTTTTGATGGGATTGGTGGGCCTCGTGCAAAACGACATCAAACGTGTCATCGCCTATTCGACGCTCTCGCAGCTAGGTTATATGTTCGTCGCGCTGGGGGCTTCAGCCTATGCCGTGGGCATCTTCCACCTCATGACCCACGCTTTTTTCAAAGCGCTGCTGTTTCTGGCTGCTGGGGCCGTCATCGTGGCGCTGCACCATGAGCAGGACATGCGCAAGATGGGTAATCTGCGGCGATACTTGCCGATTACGCATCTCACGATGCTGATGGGCACGCTGGCTTTGGTTGCCGCGCCGCCATTCTCCGGCTACTACTCGAAGGATCTCATTATCGAGGCGGCGCACGAGGCACACCGCGCCGGTGCCACGCTCGCCTATTGGCTGGTTTTGCTGAGTGTGTATGTGACGGCGTTGTACAGCTTCCGACTCTATTTCTTGGTCTTCTGGGGCAAGGAGCGTATCGATCCCCATGCCAAGGAGCATATGGCCCATCTGCCGCGTTATGTGCTCAGAGCCATGGAATGGCCGCTGATTCTGCTCGCCATTCCTTCGGTCGTGATCGGTTATCTCACAGTCGAACCGCTTGTGTTCGGAGGCTTCTTCGGCCAAGCGCTGTTCGTATCGGAGCCGCATGATGTTCTCCATGAAATGGGCCGGAGCTTCCATGGATCGTGGAGTTTCGCGATGCACGCAGTCGAGGGTCCGGCACTGTACCTTGCGCTCGCCGGGTTTCTGACTGCTTGGTTTTTCTATATGCTCCGCCCCGAGCTGTTGCCGTCGATTCGCAATCGCTTTGCGATGCTCTACACCATTTTGCTCCGTAAATACGGTTTTGACGAACTCTATATCGACGGTATCGCCGCTTCCTCTAGGTCGGTTGCACGGCTGCTGTGGCAGGTGGGAGACGCTCGGCTTATCGACGGAGTGATGGTCAACGGTACAGCAAGGGCTATCGGTCGCTTTGCCGCCGTGATCCGAGGATTGCAGACCGGCTATTTATACCATTATGCCTTCGTTATGATCCTCGGCCTGCTGGTTTTACTTACCTGGTTTATCGGTGGGTGGCGCGGTTGGTTTATTTGAGCACGGCCGTGGTGGCTGGCGTGAGACTCTATAACCCGGCGGCGGTTGGACTGCGCGACGGATATCTGGAGGTTGACCCTTGCTGAGCTTGCTGATTTGGCTACCGATACTCGGTGGAACACTGGTGTTGGCCGCCGGGGGGCGTTCCCAAGGAGCAACGGCGCGCTGGCTGGCGTTGGGTACCGGTGGCGTCGTTTTTCTGCTGAGCTCGGTGCTGTATTTCGGATTCGAAATCGGTACCTCGGCTATGCAATTCGAGGAGCGCCTGGCTTGGATTCCGGCCTTCGAGGTCTACTATTACCTCGGTGTGGATGGGATCTCCATGCCGTTGATTCTGCTTACCACCTTCGCGACCGTCTTAGTCATCATCGCCGGCTGGGAGGTGATTCAATACAAGCAGACTCAGTACTTGGCCGCTTTTCTGATCATGGAAGGCTTGATGGTGGGCGTATTCAGCGCCCTGGATGCGATCTTGTTCTACGTATTCTGGGAGGCGATGTTGGTGCCGATGTTCTTGATCATCGGCATTTGGGGCGGTCCGAATCGAATTTACGCCACCATAAAGTTCTTCCTCTATACTTTCATGGGCTCGGTGCTCATGCTGGTTGCGCTCATCTACTTGCGTTATCAAACCGACAGCTTCGGTATCCTCGATTTCCACGGCACGGCATTGGCGCTGAGCCAGCAGATCCTGATCTTTTTAGCTTTCCTGGTGGCCTTTGCCGTGAAGGTGCCCATGTGGCCCGTGCATACCTGGCTTCCGGATGCCCACGTGGAGGCACCAACCGGCGGTTCGGTGATCCTGGCGGCGATTATGCTGAAGATCGGCGCGTACGGCTTTCTGCGATTCAGCTTGCCGATCACGCCCGCGGCCAGCATAGAACTGGCATGGCTGCTCATTGCGCTTTCGCTGATTGCCGTGGTCTATATCGGCTTGGTGGCGATCGTGCAAGAGGACATGAAAAAACTGATCGCTTATTCTTCGGTCGCCCATATGGGCTTCGTGACGCTGGGCTTTTTTGCGATTTTCGATATCTTCGCGCACACGGGCGCAACCGAGGGCAGCGGTGGTGGCGGCGCGGTAATGGCGCTCGAAGGAGGCTTGGTGCAGATGATCTCCCATGGGTTCGTCTCGGCGGCCTTGTTTCTCTGCGTCGGTGTTCTCTATGACCGGGTTCACTCCAGATTGATCAAGGATTATGGAGGCGTGGCCAACCGCATGCCGATATTTGCGGCTTTTTTCGTATTGTTCGCTATGGCTAACGTCGGTCTTCCCGGAACGTCCGGCTTTGTCGGCGAGTTCATGGTGATCCTTGCCAGCTTCCAGGGCAATTTCTGGTATGCCGCGCTCGCTGCGCTCACCTTGATTCTGGGTGCAGCCTATACCCTTTGGTTGATCAAGCGGGTCGTGTATGGCGAAGTGGCCAATGCCCAAGTGGCAGCGCTGACCGACCTCAATGCTCGCGAGTTCATCGTGCTCGGTGCACTCGCAGGCGCCGTGTTGTTATTGGGGATCTGGCCGGCGCCATTGATCGAGGTGATGGAGCCCTCGCTGCAGCATCTTTTGCAGCAAGTGATCACAACGCCATGAGAGATGGTGGCAGCCCCAGCCAGGTCTTATTCACTTATTTAGCGGCTTATGGGATCCGAGGAAAGCTATGACGTTCGAGATGCCGGATTTCTCGCTTGCGCTGCCCGAGATCTGGGTGCTCTCGATGGCATGCTTGGTGTTGGTAGTGGATCTGTTCGCGAAGGGCCGCGAAAGCGCACTCGCCTTCCATCTCGTACAGTTCACGTTGCTGACGACGGTCTGGCTCAGTATCGAGACCCAATGGGGCCTGAAGGCCACCACATTCAGCGGCACCTACGTCGCCGATAAGTTTGCTTGTCTTCTCAAGGTCGCTATCTGTGTGCTGAGCTTTTTGGTCTTCGCTTACAGTCGAGATTATCTGCGCAAGCGCGAACTGCTGCGCGGCGATTTCTTTCTGCTGGGTCTGTTGGGCGTACTCGGAATGATGATCATGGCGTCCGCCCACAGCTTGCTCACCGTCTATCTTGGTTTGGAACTGGTCGAGTTGTGCTTATTCGCCATGGTGGCCTACGATCGTGAGAATCGCGTGAGCTCCGAGGCCGCGATGAAGTACTTCGTGCTCGCCGCGTTGTCCTCCGGAATGCTGCTCTACGGCATGTCCATGGTGTATGGCGCGGCGCAAAGCCTGGATCTAGCGCAGATTGCCGCGATTGCGGCCAACGGAGAGAGCGGGCTGTTACTCGCCTTCGGACTCACCTTCATCCTTGTGGGGGTCGCCTTCAAATTCGGCGCGGTTCCCTTCCATATGTGGATACCGGATGTCTATCAAGGCGCCTTGACGCCGGTCACCGTCTACGTTGGGACGGCACCTAAGATTGCAGCGGTGGCGCTATTCGTCCGCTTGCTGGTCGACGGCCTTGGCGCATTGCACGATCAGTGGCAGGTCATGGCGACCATCATCGCCGTGGGTTCGCTTGCCGTGGGGAATCTATTTGCTTTGGTGCAGACCAACATCAAGCGCATGCTGGGCTATTCGACCATAGCCCATGTCGGTTTCCTCTTCCTCGGCTTTATTGCTGGAACCGAAGAGGGATACTCAGCCGCATTGTTCTATGCCATCACCTACGGCTTGATGGCCGCCGGCGCTTTTGGCGTCGTAATCTTGCTGTCGCGCCGCGGCTTCGAAGCCGATCTCATCGAGGACATGAAGGGTCTGAACGATCGGCACAGTGGCTTCGCTGTAGTGATGCTGATTCTGATGTTCTCTTTGACTGGCGTGCCGGGCACTGTGGGTTTTTATGCAAAATGGCTGGTCCTTAAATCGGTCATCGACGTCAATATGGTATGGTTAGCGGTTGTTGCCGTGATATTCGCGGTGATCGGAGCATTCTACTACCTGCGGGTGATTCGCATGGTTTATTTCGATCGCCGTACCGATGGTGAGCCGTTAGAAGCGCCGGCCGGATTACGTGTCGTGTTGGCTGGCAATGGTTTGGCGGTGCTGGCACTGGGAATTTTCCCGGACTCCCTCATTACGGCCTGCAAGGCGGCGCTGGCCGGTTGATTACTGATAGTGCAAATAAACAAATCCAGCGCCTCCGCGCGGGGTGAGTGCGCGATTATACGCCGATGCCTCTTGCGTAACCGGCGCGGCAGCAATAGTATATGGCTCGAATCGTTGCGGGGTGGAGCAGTCTGGCAGCTCGTCGGGCTCATAACCCGAAGGTCGCAGGTTCAAATCCTGCCCCCGCTACCAGGCGTTTGAAAAAGGCCGCTTGCGGCCTTTTTTTGTAATTGGCTTCCCCAGGGGAGCCGTGGGTTGCGGTATATGGGCCTTAGGCCCATTTTTTGTTTTTGAAACCGATGACGGTGCTCGACACATTGACAAAGGTGGTGGAACCGGTGGTCGTGGCCATGGGCTATGAACTCGTTGGCATCGAATACCGTCCCAATAAACGTCAGGCGCTGCTGCGAATATACATCGACAAGGCAGACGGTGTCAGTGTCGAGGATTGCGCGCTGGTCAGTAATCAGGTCAGCGGGGTTCTCGACGTGGAGGATCCGCTCAGCGGTCGCTATATCCTAGAGGTGTCTTCGCCGGGACTGAGGCGTCCCATTTTCAAGGCTTCGGACTACGAGCGCTTTGCCGGAGAGCTGGTCCATATACGTATTCAAGGTACCTTGGACGGGCGGCGCAGAATTCATGGGATTTTGCGTGGCCTGCGCGCGGATTGTGTCATCGTCGTTGAAAACGGGATCGAAATCAGCGTGCCGCTAAACCGGGTGGATAAGGCTAATCTAGAGCTGGAAGCGTGATACGCCTGCGAGGCTGGAGATGCGAACATGAGCAAAGAGGTTCTGTTGGTTGTTGACGCCATCTCCAACGAGAAAGGCGTCAGTAAAGAAGTCATCTTCGAGGCCGTCGAGGCGGCGCTCGCCTCGGCGACACGCAAACGCCATCCGGGGGATATCGACGCGCGTGTGACGGTGAACCGAACCACAGGCGAATATGAAACCTTCCGGCGTTGGTTAGTGGTGGATGACGCAGAATCGGTGCAAGCGCCAGAGCGAGAAATGGCGCTTGCCGAGGCTCGCGCGCAAGAGCCGGCCATCGAGGCAGGCCAATATATCGAGCAGCCCATGGAGTCCGTCGAGTTCGGTCGAATTGCCGCTCAGGCGGCAAAACAAGTCATCGTGCAAAAGGTGCGTGAAGCCGAGCGGGCCAAAGTGATCGCGGCTTACAAGGACCGTCAGGGGGAACTCATGACGGGTATCGTCAAGCGGGTCGAACGCGGGCATGTATATCTGGATCTGGGGGGGAACGCCGAGGCGTTCATCGCGCGCGAGGAAATGATTCCTCGGGAGGCGGTGCGCCCGGGTGACCGGCTGCGTGGCTGGCTCCGGGAGATATGCAGTGAAGCCCGCGGCCCGCAGCTGGTCGTCAGCCGGACGGCACCGGAGTTTTTGATAGAACTGTTCAAGCTGGAAGTACCGGAGGTCGGCCAGGAGTTGCTGCAACTCATGGGAGCGGCTCGAGATCCGGGTCAGCGGGCGAAAATCGCCGTGCGTGCCCTGGACGCTCGGATCGATCCAGTCGGAGCTTGCGTGGGAATGCGCGGCTCGCGGGTGCAGGCTGTTTCCAATGAGCTGGCCGGGGAGCGTATCGATATCATTCTCTGGGACGAGAATCCGGCGCAGTATGTAATCAACGCCATGGCCCCGGCGGAGGTGGAATCGATCATCGTCGATGAGGACCGTCACAGCATGGACATCGCGGTCTCGCAGGAGCAGCTCTCGCAGGCGATCGGCCGTGGTGGGCAAAATGTACGGCTAGCGAGTGAGCTGACCGGCTGGGAGCTCAACGTAATGACCTCCGAGGAGGCGCAAGCCAAAAGCGAGGCTGAAGCCGACGAGCTAATCGAACTGTTTGTCAGCAGCCTGAATGTGGATGAAGAGATTGCCGAGATACTCGCACGGGAGGGCTTCTCCAGCGTGGAGGAGATCGCCTATGTCCCGGTTGCCGAGTTTCTCGAGATCGAGGAATTCGATGAGGACATCGTGGAAATGCTGCGCAACCGCGCCCGCGATGTACTGCTCACTCGCGAACTCTCCGAAGCCGAACAAGACGTGCCCGCAAAACCCACTCCGGAACTGCTGGCGTTGGAAGGGATGGACGAGACGCTTGCCTGGCAGCTTGCCGCTCGCGGGGTGGTCACAGTAGAGGACCTCGCCGATCAGTCCGTGGATGAGCTGATGGAGATCGAGGGTATGGACGAGCAGCGCGCCGCAGCGCTGATCATGAAGGCGCGCGAACCGTGGTTCGCCGATTTGGGCGACCCGGTCTGAAGTCGCCGTGGGCGAAGGTTTGGTGCGTGGTCCTCGCCTAACGACGCAGACAGTGTCCCGACCCAGCGTGAGAAGCGTGGCCGATCGGGGACCGGAGGTTAGGAATTTATGGCGGATACGACGGTAAGAGAATTTGCGGAGGTGATCGGTATCCCGGTCGATCGTCTCCTGGCCCAGCTCAGTGATGCCGGTCTGCAGGATAGGGAGCCCGATTCGCCTATGTCGGATGCGGATAAATCGGCTTTGCTGGGTCATCTGCGCCAAGCCCATGGTCAAAAGGAACCGGACGACGGTCCCGGACCCCGCCAGATCACGCTCAAGCGCAAGAGTCATAGTCAGATTACGTTGCCTTCTTCCGGCGACCGCGGCCGCGGCGTGCGCCATTCCCGGACCGTCAACGTGGAAGTGCGCAAGCGCCGGACCTATGTCAAGCGCAGCGTAGTCCAGGCCGAGCAGCACGAGCGCGAGGCGCGAGTGCTCCAGGATGCCCTTCAGGATGAGTTGCGAGAGGCGGAGGTCCGTGCGGCTGAGGAACGTCATCGGCGTGCGCAGGAGGAAGCTCAGCAGCAAGCCAAGCAAGAAGCGGTCGCCGAGGAAGCTGTGGAAGGGCAAGATGAGGCAGTGCTCGAGTCGACCGCCCGGCCATTGACTCCCGAAGAGGCAGCGGAAGCCGAGGCCGCCCGCGTTAAGAAAGACAAAGAGGAGGAGCGCGAGCGCAAGCGCTTGGAGGCCGAGGCGCGCCGCGAGCGCGAAGCGGAGGAGCGCGCCGCGCGTAAGGCCGAGCGTGGCAAGGGCAAAGGTAAAAAGCGTTCGCGCGAGGAGGTCAAGCCCACTGTATTGCGCGGCGGCATCAAGCGGGTGCGTAAAGGTTCAGCCAGTGAGCAGATTCAGCAGGTCTTTGAGAAGCCGACGGCTCCCGTTGTGCGGGAGGTTGCCGTTCCTGAAATGATCACAGTAGGTGAGCTAGCGCAGCGCATGAGCGTCAAGGCCGCCGATCTCATTAAGGAGATGATGAAACAGGGCATCATGGCCACCATCAACCAAGCCATCGATCAGAGTGTGGCGGTGTTGCTGGTGGAAGAGATGGGGCACCGGCCCAGAATCGTCAAAGAAAGTGCCGTTGAAGATGAAGCCCTGGCCGGGACGGCAGAGCCGGAAGGCGAGCGTGTTGCCCGGGCGCCGGTGGTAACCATCATGGGACATGTGGATCATGGCAAGACGTCTTTGCTGGACTATATCCGCCGGACCAAAGTAGCCACCGGCGAGGCCGGCGGCATTACCCAGCACATCGGTGCCTACCATGTCCAGACCGGTCAGGGAATGATCACGTTTTTGGATACGCCCGGTCATGAGGCCTTTACCGCTATGCGGGCACGCGGCGCGCAGATCACGGATGTGGTCATATTGGTGGTCGCCGCCGACGATGGCGTCATGCCGCAGACTGAGGAGGCGATCAAGCACGCTCGCGCCGCCGGTGTACCGATCGTCGTCGCCGTTAACAAAATAGACAAGCCGGATGCCGATCCGGACCGCGTAAAGCAGGAACTCACTCAACACGGAGTAATCCCCGAAGAATGGGGCGGCGATACGCAGTTCGTCAATGTCTCGGCCAAGACCGGGCAAGCCGTTGACGAGTTGCTGGAAGCAATTTTGTTGCAAGCCGAACTCCTTGAGCTGACGGCAGTTAGGGGGTGCCCGGCTACCGGCGTGGTGATCGAATCCAGCCTAGACAAAGGACGCGGGCCGGTGGCCACCGTACTGGTACGTCACGGGGTGTTGCACCGCGGTGATGTCGTTCTCTCCGGAACCGAGTTCGGGCGCGTTCGCGCGTTGCTTGACGAAGCGGGCAATCGTGTGAAGGAGGCCGGTGCATCAATGCCGGTTGTGGTCCTCGGGCTGTCGGGACTGCCGGAAGCCGGCGACGAGATGATCGTCCTCAGTGACGAGAAAAAAGCCCGCGAGGTGGCCGAATACCGCAAGACGAAGTCGCGTGATAAGCGGCTCCAGCAGAAAGCTGCCAAGATGGATGAACTTTTCGCCCAGATGGGTAAGGAGGAGGCCAAGAGCGTTAATCTGGTTGTCAAGGGCGACGTCCAGGGTAGCGTGGAGGCGCTTCAACAAGCGCTGTTGAACCTCTCTACAGAGGATGTTCGGATCAAGCTGATTGCCAGCGGGGTCGGTGCGATTAACGAATCCGATGTCAACCTGACACTGGCCTCGGAGGCGCTGTTGATCGGTTTCAATGTGCGTGCGGATGCCCAGGCGCGCAAGCTGGCGCAGGAGAACGAGGTCGAGCTGCACTACTATAGTGTCATCTACGATGCCATAGAACAGCTACGCAACGCGATCAGTGGCATGCTGGAGCCGGAGACACGCGAGGAGATCATCGGCCTGGCCGAGGTAAAAGATGTATTCCGTTCCTCCAAACTCGGAGCGATTGCCGGTTGTCTGGTCGTCGATGGGGTGGTACGGCGACATAATCCGATCCGTGTGCTGCGCAACAACGTGGTGATCTACGAGGGCGAGTTGGAGTCGCTGCGTCGGTTCAAGGATGACGTCAACGAGGTTCGCTCCGGCACGGAATGCGGTATCGGTGTAAAGAACTACAATGACGTCAGGATCGGTGATCACATTGAGTGCTACCAGCGCATTGAAGTCAAGCGTGAGCTTTAGTCCGCAGGCGCTGCGGCGAGGAATTGCCGCGCTAGAGGATCGATCCGGGTGTGAGTACCGACTGCGCGGTCCGGGAAGACGGTTCGTTGGGATGCGTACGGCGAACCAAGCTTTGGCGCAGTTCCTGCTGAAATGCTGAGCACGACCGCCACCGACGGGCCGAGTGCTCACGTGCGGGGGCTGGATAGTGCTCTGAACTCTCGGCGGGTAGAGTGCCGCAAACGGGCGGTAAGCAGTGAGGTGCGCCATGCCGCGGGAATTTTCCAGAAAACGGCGGGTGAGCGAACAAATCCAGCGCGAGCTCGCTCAACTCATACACAGAGAGCTCAGCGACCCTCGGGTCGCCCTGACAACCGTCAGCGAGGTGCGGCTGAGCCGCGATATGGCCTATGCCGATGTATTGGTAACTCGTCTCGGCGCCCAGTGCGAGGAGTCGCAACAAACGGTGGCAGCGCTCAATCGTGCGGCACGCCATCTGCGTAGTCTACTGGGGCAGAGTTTGCGGCTGCGCGCGGTGCCGGCATTGCGGTTTCATTATGATGAGAGTTTCGAGCGCAGCGGCCGAGTGTCGCGTTTGATCGACGCGGCTGTCGCTGAGGATAAGGCGCGCCACCGGGATTGACACCTGTCGGTCGGCTGCGGAACAGCGCATCCCTCTGTAATGATTGTCAATGGTTTTTTATATATCGGCGCCGTTGGCCAAGAGCGCTGGACGCAGAACGGGGATGATTTCGTTACTGCGCAGCTAAGCGATGTGAGGAGTTATGACCCGTCAGGGACGCCGCCTAAATGGTATCCTGTTGTTTGACAAACCGCAGGGGATGACCTCCAATGCCGCCCTGCAACGGGTCAAACGCATTTATCGCGCACGCAAAGCCGGTCACACCGGCAGCCTGGATCCCTTGGCGACCGGCTTGTTACCCATTTGCTTCGGTGAGGCGACCAAAGTCTGCGATTTTCTCCTCGGTGCCAACAAACATTATATCATTACCGCCTGTTTCGGAGTCGTGACGGACACGGGCGATGCCGATGGCACTCGGCTGGCTGAACGAGCGGTTGACACGCTCGATGGTGCGGCTTTGCAGGCTATACTCGCGCGCTATACTGGCGTGCTCGAGCAAATTCCGCCGATGTTCTCGGCACTCAAACACCGCGGGCAGCGTTTGTACGAGTTGGCCCGGCAAGGCCTCGAGGTGGAACGTAAGCCGCGTACGATCCGAATTGACCGGCTGCGCTTGCTCGCTGTGCGGGGTATCGAGGCCGATCTTGAGGTTTTGTGCTCGAAGGGGACCTATGTGCGCACGCTGGTAGCGGATATCGGCGAAGCCCTCGGGCCAGGTGCGCACGTATCCGCGCTACGGCGCGTTGGGCTGGGGCCATACGACGAGGCAGTACGGATGCACACTTGGGAGGACATCGAGGCCGTCGCGGCACCAGGTTGTGAAGCGTTGGATGCCTTGCTGTTGCCGATGGAGTCGGCCTTGGTGCACTGGCCGGCTTTGCATTTATCGAACGAGGTCGCATTTTATGTCCGGCAGGGTCAGCCGGTGTGGGTTCCCAAGGCACCCGCCGAGGGTTGGGTGCGGCTCTATTCGAGCAAGGACCACTTTTTGGGGATGGGGGTCATTCTTCAGGACGGCCGAGTCGCTCCCAAGCGGCTGGTGAGTGGGGCCTGATAGCGGTGCGGGACAGGCGAGAAAATTCCTTTCCAAAAGGTAAGTTAGCTTGTGAGGCCATGGGGGCATGGCTACAATGCATCATTTATTTTAAGAAATGGAACTATTCGAGGAGCGATCGATGTCTCTTAGTGCCGAGCAGAAGCAGGAAATCGTCGCGGATTTCCGGCGCACGCAGGGCGATACGGGTTCCCCGGAAGTGCAGATCGCGTTGCTCACGGCGCGTATCCAGCATCTCACCGAACACTTCAGCGTGCACAAACAAGATCATCATTCCAGGCGAGGCTTGCTCAAGTTGGTCAACCATCGCCGCAAGCTGCTGGATTATCTCAAGCGCAAGGAGCGGGAACGCTACCAGCGCATCATCGAACGGCTCGGACTGCGGAAGTAGGCGAAACATACATATATCGAAGGTGTAAAGGATTGTGATTCCCGTCAAGAAAGCTTTTCAGTATGGCGATCATACGGTAACGCTCGAAACGGGGCGGATCGCGCGGCAGGCCAGTGGCGCAGTAATGGTCAATATGGCCGATACGGTTGTTCTGGTTACCGTGGTAGGCAAAAAAGACCAGGGCGAGCCTCGTGATTTTCTGCCGTTGACCGTCAACTATCAGGAACGCACCTACGCCGCCGGCAAAATCCCGGGCGGTTTCTTCAAACGCGAGGGACGACCTTCGGAGAAGGAGACGCTTGTTTCACGGCTCATCGACCGGCCTATCCGTCCGCTCTTTCCAGATGGCTTTACAAGCGAAGTTCAGATCGTCGCCACGGTCATCTCGATGAACAACGAAGTGGATGCCGATATACCGGCGATGATCGGGGCGTCGGCTGCGTTGGCGGTCTCCGGGGTCCCCTTCGATGGCCCCCTCGGGGCCGGTCGCGTCGGTTACCATAAGGGCGCGTTTGTTCTCAACCCGACTTTCAGCCAACTGGAGAACTCCGATCTCGATTTGGTCGTGGCGGGAACGGCCGACGCCGTTTTGATGGTCGAGTCCGAGGCGAATTGTCTGTCCGAGCAAACCATGCTGGATGCGGTGCTCTTCGGTCATGAGCAGATGCAAACGGTCATCGCAGCCATCAACGAGTTGGCCCAGGAGGCCGGCAAACCGCGTTGGGATTGGGCGCCGGTGCCGAAGGATGAACGCCTCGCGCAAGCGCTCGCCGAGATCGCCGAACGCCCGCTTGGCGAAGCCTATCGTATTGCCGAAAAACAGGAGCGCCTCGATCGTGTGAGTGCTGTACGCGACGAGGTGATGACCCGGTTAGCGGTCGGCGAGGAAGCCCCCGAAGGCTGGAGTGAGCGCGAGATCGGCAATGCCTTCAAAGAACTGGAGAAAAAAATCGTACGGGGAAGCATCCTACGCGGCGAACCGCGTATCGACGGCCGTGACAACAAAACGGTACGCCCCATCAGCATCGAGGTTGCCACTTTGCCGCGCACCCATGGTTCGGCTATTTTCACCCGTGGGGAGACCCAAGCAATCGTGGTCACCACTTTGGGTACCGGCCGCGATGCCCAGATCATTGATGCCATTGAGGGTGAGCGTAAAGAGCCCTTCATGCTCCACTACAATTTCCCACCTTACAGCGTTGGCGAGACGGGTTTCATGGGCGTACCCAAGCGGCGTGAGATTGGCCATGGGCGCTTAGCCAAACGCGGTATACAGGCGGTAATGCCAAACCAGGAAGAGTGCCCTTATGTGATCCGCGTGGTCTCCGAGATTACCGAGTCGAACGGCTCCAGCTCTATGGCGACGGTCTGCGGCACGAGCCTTGCGCTTATGGACGCCGGCGTGCCAATCAAAGCGCCGGTGGCCGGTATTGCTATGGGTTTGATCAAGGAGGAGTCGGGGTTCGCGGTGCTGACCGATATCTTGGGTGACGAGGATCATCTCGGTGATATGGACTTCAAAGTGGCCGGTACCGAGCAGGGTGTGACGGCCCTGCAGATGGACATCAAAATCAACGGAATTACCCGCCAAATTATGGAAGTGGCCTTGGAGCAGGCCCGCCAGGGTAGGCTGCACATCTTGTCGAAGATGAATGCGGTTATTGCCAAGCCGCGGGGGGAGATGTCGGCCTATGCGCCGCGCTTGCTTACCATGAAAATCGATCCGGAGAAAATCCGTGATGTGATCGGCAAAGGAGGTGCGACGATCCGCCAACTCACCGAGGAGACCGGCACTACGATCGACATCGTCGACGATGGAACAGTGACCATTGCCTCGGTGGACAAGGCGGCTGGCGAGGAAGCCCGGCGGCGCATCGAATTGCTGACTGCAGACGTCGAAGTCGGCCGCATCTATGAAGGCCGCGTGACCAAACTGATGGATTTCGGCGCTTTCGTCAATATCTTGCCGGGTCGAGATGGGCTGGTCCATATCTCTCAGATTTCAAATCGTCGGGTAGAGAGTGTGTCCGAGGAACTCGCCGAAGGGCAGCGGGTCCGGGTCAAGGTTCTTGAAGTGGATAGGCAAGGGCGTATCCGGCTGAGCATCAAGGCGATCAACGAGGGAGCAAATGCTTGAGGCCGAGCGATGACGGCCGATTCTCGGCGATATTGCCCCAAATGCCGCCGCGAGCTCATCAGTAGAGAGCTGGGCGGGCGCTCCCGTCTGGCTTGCGCTGTTGCGGAATGCGGCTTCGTCTTCTGGGATAATCCGGTACCCGTGGTGGCTGCGATCGTTGAGTTGGAGGAGAGTATAGTCCTGGTACGTAACGCCTGGTGGCCCAAAGGCAAGTTCGGTTTGCTCGCCGGCTACCTAGAGCCAGCTGAGACGGCGGAGCAGGGCGTGTTGCGCGAGGTGATGGAGGAGCTTGGTCTGCAAGGCACTATCGCCGAATTCGTTGGGACCTACCCTAATCCCGGGAACAATCAGCTACTGCTGGTCTACTATGTGCTTATCGAAGGTGAGCCCGTGCTGAGCGCCGAGCTGGCGGAGATTCGTCGGCTGGCGCCGGAGCAGCTTCGCCCATGGCCATGCGGGAGCGGTGTTGCGCTGCAGGATTGGTTGAGCAAGCGTGGCTATACGCCTGAGTTATCTCCTGTCTGAATCGTCGTATCTTTTTCCCTTGTGAGCCTAACTCGCGGCATCATCGGCGGAACAGCGCTTCGGGAGCCGGGTGGCCATACAAAAAACCTTGCCCGGTGTGTACTTCCAGCGATTTCAAGTAGCGAGCCTGTGCCACGGTTTCGATTCCCTCGGCAACGACTTCCAAGTTGAAATTCTTCGCCAGCCAGACGATTGTGCGAGTAATGGCTTGATTGGTCAGATTGTGGGTCACATCGTCGACAAAGGCCTTGTCGATTTTCAAAGTGGTGATCGGTAGTCGATGCAGATAACTCAAAGAAGAGTAGCCGGTTCCAAAATCGTCGATCGCCACACTCACTCCATATTCTCGCAAGGTATTGAGTTTGGCTAAGTTATCGGCACTTATTTCAAATAATGTGGTCTCCGTTAGCTCGAGCTCAAGCGTGGGGGGTGGGAGCTGATACTGATCCAGAATGCGCACCACCACCTCGGCAAAGTCGGCCGCTTTGATGTCCTCGGTGGAGACGTTGACCGATATCCGCTTTGGTGCGTCATGTTCATTACGCCAGCGGTGCATGGCCGCGCAGGCGCGATCGAGCACCCAGCGGTCGATATCACGGATAAGTCCGGTGCTCTCGGCTACGGCCATGAAATCTTTGGGCGAGACCAGCGCTCCGCCGGGTAGCCGCCAACGTATCAGTGCCTCGACGCCTACCTGCTGGCGATCACTGAGGCGCACCTGCGGTTGATACCAGAGCTCGAATTGCGCCTCATCAAGCGCCTGATGCAGACGCGCCTCGGTGCGAATGTGCCGAAGTGCCTGGTGTTGGACGGTGCGCGAATAAAAAACCGGCTGCTCGGCTTTGGTCTGCGACAACGCCGCTATGGCGCAATCCAGCGTATTCGCCGCGTTGGAGGCGTCGTCTGGATAGATCCCGATGCCGATACGGGGCGAGACGTGGATGTGCTCGCCGAGCACCATGAGTGGCTCCTCGGCCAGCTTCTGAATGCGGCGACAAAGCTCGATCACCACATCCAGCGGTGTGCCCGGGCGTGGGATCAGACCCCACTCTTCGGTGGTCAACCGGGCGAGGGAAAGCTCCTCGGCGAGTACTGCCTTGAGACGCACCGAGCACGCTATAGCGGCACGCTCAAGGCCATGGTGTCCCAAGGATTTCAAGATGCGCGCCAACGGGATATGGATCACCATCATATACAGTTTCGTATCGAGGACGGCGGCATCACGCACCGCGTTGATGAGCCGGTCCATGAATAGGTGTTTGTTGGGCAGATCCGTGGCGCGATCGTGATTGACCAAATAGGCCAGATGGGCCCGCTGAGTCAGTGCGAGCCGACGGGTGCGCAGCAGCATAGCCGCCCGCTCCGCAAATTCACTACGATTGACCGGTGCGACGACGAACTCGTCGACTACATCCCAAAAGGCTTTGAGTTTGTGCCTGACATCGCGCTGCGATAGCACAAGCATCACGGGCAGAAAGACGGGTTCTTCCCGCCGCTTGGCCTCCATGAGATGTTGGCGCCACTGCCAGAAACTGGTGGTCTCGACGACGGCGAGGTCGAACGGTGCCAAGGAGAGCGCCGCCTCATCCGGTTCGATGACCTCATAGCGCCGTTGCAGATGAGTCACCAATTGTTCCCGATTGCCGCCCGAGCGCGCCAGCAGCAGAACTCGCTTGGAAGCGTTTTCATCCAACGGTGTCAGCTCTTCAGTTGAAATTACGCTACTGTTCGAGCCGCGCCAACAAACCCATGGGACTGTGTTGCGATGAGCCATAGCCGATCACCTTTTCAGGCCGGACCCGGATTGCGAAGGACAGCGGCCGGCCGTGCTCACCGGTGTGCTGATAAGCTATCCTAAGCCGCCAAACCATGAATAAGCTGGAGCAGCGCGGACTTCGCAATCGGCTTGGGCAAAACGTTGGTGGCGCCATATGCGAATGAGTGGTTACCGAGATCGAGCGCTTGCGGTGCCGAGAGCACGACGAACGGGATACTGCGCTCCTGCAAGCAGGTATATATGGTATGTATTTGCCGGCCGTTGGAACCGAAATCGGTGACGTCCACAATCCCTAGGCGCGGGGAGAGTGGCTCTGCCAGGGTCGCCTGCAGCTCCGCCACGCCGGAGATCATCTTACCCGTGTAGCCGGACCGAGCGAGTGTCTGTTGCATGACGCGCACGTTGCCGGGCTTTTTCATGACCAGCAGGATCGTGGCTGCAGCCGCTGCTATCATGATTCGTCCTGGGGCATTGGGGTTCCCCCCAACACCCCATGCAGACCATGGATCGGCGCGCCGATCTTGAATGCCCCAGGGCCGATCTCGAACGTGTGCAGCCGGTTGTCAAAACCGCTGAGCCGCTTCTTGAGAACGCCGATCGCCTTTTTGAGCATGCCGTCGATCTCCATGTAGCGCAGAAAGATCACGTTGTCCGAGAGGTAGCTGATGCTCTTCTCCGAGATGCGGAACTCTCCGGTCATGGCCTCGATCTCATTGATCAGCAGTACCGTAACGCCCAATCGGCTCAGGCCCTTGGCGAAGGCGTGCAAGCGCTCTCTAACGGCCTCCCCACCCAGCGCGATCTCGAAGCCGGTAACGCTGTCGAGCACCACCATTTTGACGTCAGCCTCCTCGACCTGTTCACGCACCCGCATGGTGAACTCGTCGACTAGGTAGCGCATGGGCTCTACTTGTTCGATCGAGATTCGGCCATCGGCAAAAGGCTCCTCCAGCGGCAGGTGGAGATTCTTGGCCCGGCGCAGGAAGAAGGCAATTTCTTCCTCGAACAGAAAGATCGCGGCCCGCTCGCCTCGGCGCGCCGCTTCGGCAACGAACAGGGCCGCCAAGGTTGATTTGCCGATACCGGATGGCCCGGTAATCAAGGAAACCGTACTCGCCGCCAGTCCGCCATGTAGGAGTTCATCGATTTTCTTCACCCCCGTGCCCCAACACTGCAACTGGAGTTCAGCCCGCCGGCTGCTTGCTGGGATCATGCGCGGAAAGACCTTCAAGCCGCCGCCGGCGACGCGCATGTGATGCATTCCGAAGCGGAAGCTCGAGCCGCGCATTTTCGATATTCGAATGGCCGGTCCAGAAACGTCCGCTTCCAGGTTAATCACGCCATCGGCGATGAATTGCAGGTCGTCGTCGGGCAATTCGCGACTGCTCTCGGAGGAGAACAACACGGTTGCGCCTCGTTGGGTCAGGTAGCGTAGGAATGACAGTACTTGCTTGCGATACTGAAAAATGTCCGTGGAGAGAAAGCGAAGCTGGGATAGCGAATCGACGAACACGCGAGTTGGGTGATGGTGCTCTACCGCCTGTATAATCGCCTCGACAAGCGGTTGTTGTTCGACATCTGCTGCGGCAAAGACATCGTAGCTTTGCTGCTCGGTGAAGAACTGCGCATCGGGTGCGAGGCTCAGGAAAGTGACCGCCGAGACGTCGATTCCCAGCGAGGCCGCATTGCTGTGCAACTGCGCTTCCGGTTCCTGAAAGCCGATGAACAAAGCGGATTCGCTGTCATCGACCGCGGTGAGGAAGTGCAGTCCGAGCGTCGTTTTGCCCCGGCCGGGCCCGCCCCGTATCAGGTACGAGCGTTGCGGGATGAGCCCTCCGTGCAGAATTTCATCCAGCCCGTCGACCCCCGTGCACAGACGCTCCATCCAAGCCTCCTTGGCGAGAGCCCCAAAGACATTGTTGCGCGCGATGCTATTTGAAACAGTCCAATCCATGCTAAAGCGGATGAAGGCGGAAAAATGCTAACCGAATCGCAGTTCGAGATAGAAACGGTAGGCAGGTTAAGCGTGAATTTGTGCGCATCTTTTCATTTCGGTGGGCAGCCCGGTCCGGTCAAGCCGGGCGCTGTCGGTTAGGCTGCCGAGTGCCATAGTCAAGCGAACGGCTGGTGCGGGATGGGCTATCGTGGCTGAGCTCAAGACCCTCACATCCTACCTCGATTGGCTCGAGGCTCAGTATGATGAGATGGTAGCCGGTCTGGCGTATTTGGCGGACATCAACTCGGGCAGCTATAACATCGCCGGTCTGGAGCGCATGGCGGCCGAGCTGAGCCACTTGTTCGGCGTCCTAGGTGGACAGGTGCGGAGGGTTGTGCTCGAGCCTATCGTTCGGATTGATGACGACGGCGAGCCGCGCGTTTGCGAGCTCGGTCCGGTGCTGCGCCTGTCCAAGTACCCTGACGCAGCGTTGCGGGTGCTACTCGTTGGTCACATGGATACGGTCTTTGGTATCGAACATGCGTTTCAGAGGGCTGAGCGCGTCAGTCCGACACAACTCAAAGGTCCAGGTGTCGCCGATCTCAAGGGCGGCCTGTTGGTGATGCTCAAGGCGCTCGAATGCTTGGAGCGCAGCCCCTGGGCGGGGCGTCTCGGTTGGGAGGTGGTGCTGAATCCGGACGAGGAGCTGGGGTCGCCGGGCTCGGCTGCCCACTTGCGCGCAGCGGCGGGACGCAACCACCTGGGGCTGGTCTACGAGCCGGCCATGGCGGATGGCGCCCTTGCGGCCGCCCGCAAGGGCAGCGGTAATTTCACCGCCGTCGTGCGTGGCCGGGCCGCGCACGCCGGGCGTGAGCACCACCTCGGGCGCAATGCGGTGCGGGCCGCCGCCGATTTCCTGATCGCCGTCGATGAGCTCAATGGCCGCCAACCTGGGGTGACGGTCAATCCAGGGTTCGTTCATGGCGGCGGTCCGGTGAACATGGTGCCCGACCGTGCTGTCGTTCGATTCAATATCCGATTGTCTGACCCGGCAGACGAGGCGTGGGTGTTGGGGCGGCTAGCGGCGATCAACCAGGAGATCAACGCCCGCGACGGCATTACGCTGGCCTTGCATGGTGATTTCGGCCGTAAACCGAAGGTTCTCGATGCGGCGCATCGGCGGCTTTTCGAGTGGGTGCGTTGCTGCGGGCGCACGCTGGGTCTCAATATCACCTGGCGGGATACGGGGGGCTGCTGCGATGGCAATAATCTCAGTGCCGCTGGTCTGCCGAATATCGATACGATGGGGGTAATCGGCGGTGGTCTCCATAGCGTCGCTGAGTATGTAGAGCTTCCCAGCCTGATCGAGCGGAGCCGGCTGAGCGCGCTACTGCTGCTTGGCCTTGCCAGTGGTCGGTGCGAGGGGGTGGCGTTCAGGGGTGAATCATCATGATGAGCATTCGACCCATCGAGCCCGGAGATCTGCAAGCGCTGGAGGCGTTGGTCGAGAGTACCGGTGTCGGGCTGACATCACTGCCACGCGACCGCGCTACGCTGCGCCTGCGGCTCGAGCATTCACAACAAAGCTTCGCGCAATCGGCGAGCAGCGCCGATTGCGCAGCCGAGCGGTTGTTTTTCTTTGTCCTTGAGGACAGCGCCACCGCTCGGATTGTGGGAACCACCGCGATCAAGACCGGTATCGGCTTGAGTGAGCCTTACTACAGCTATCGTCTCAGCACCGTCGTGCATGCCTCGCGCGAGCTCGGTGTCCACAAGGTGGTGCCGACGCTCTATCTCACCAACGACTACACGGGCTGTGCCGAGATCGGCTCGCTGTATCTACATCCCGACTACCGCCACAGCGGTAACGGCCGGTTGTTGTCCAAGTCTCGGTTCCTTTTTCTCGCCGAGTTCGCCGAGCGCTTTTCCTCCAAGGTGGTGGCCGAGATGCGCGGGGTCAGCGATGAGCAGGGCCGTTCACCGTTTTGGGAGTCCCTGGGGCAGCATTTCTTTTCGATGGAATTTCGGCGCGCCGATTACCTCACGGGAACGCGAGGCAAAACCTTCATCGCCGAGTTGATGCCACGCAATCCCATCTACGTGCCCTTGCTCAGAGCCGATGCACAAGCGGTGATCGGCCGCGTTCATGACCACACACGGGCGGCATTGACCTTTCTGCAGGAGGAGGGGTTTCACTATGAGGGTTATGTGGACATCTTCGATGCTGGACCCACGATGGAGGCCCGGGTAGGGCAGATCCGTTCCGTGCGGCACAGCGAGCGTTTGCCTGTGCGCATCGGTTCGGTTGCCGAGAGCGCTCCGCGCCGGCTGATCAGCAACACGCATTGGGGTGAGTTCCGCTGCGTGCTGGTGCCGGCCGAGCGGATCGGCAATGAGCTGCTGGTCGATGCGGCGACCGGCCGTGCCCTTGGCATCGATTCCGGCGCGCCGGTTCGAGTGGTGGCTCCCAAATAGCCTGCCGGGCTTGCGGCGGTAGGGTGTCAATGAGATTGACTCAATTGCAGCAAATGATGACCTCCTCTCCTAGGGCGATTCATTTCCTGCGAACAGGTCGGCCTGGGCGGCAAATCGTTCAGCATCGGTTAGCCCGGACAAACCGACACCGACCAGGCGGTAGAGTGTTTCTGGAGAGAGATCGACTCGCGCCCGCAGTCCGCAGGCGATAGCTGCGACCTCGGCCGCTGTGGCGGGCGGGGTGTGCAGCGTAAGACTTCGAGTGAGCGTTTTGAACTGCGCGGTCTTGAGCTTGAGCACAACCGTACGCGCAATCCGTGCGAGTTGCTTCTGATAAGCAGACCATGTTTTTTCGGAGAGTCGGCGAATATGCGGCTCGATCTCATCCAGTCGAAGGTCACTCTCAAACGTATCTTCCGCCGATACTTGTAGCGCCGGACGCTGCGTGACCACTGGGCGCTCGTCGATGCCCAGAGACAGCTCATGGAGGCGGCGCCCCCATTGGCCAAAGCGACACTCCAGGGCGGACATCGGCGTTGTGCGCAAATCGCCTACTGTGACGATCTCCATGGCGGCTAACCGTTTAGTCATGACTTTCCCAACACCCGGTAGCTGACAAACCGGCAGCGGTGTGAGAAACGCCGCCGCCTGGTGTGGCCGAACGACGAATAAGCCGTTTGGCTTGCGCCAATCCGAGGCGATTTTCGCCAGAAATTTGTTGGCGGCCACTCCAGCGGAGGCCGTTAGGGAAAGCTCCTTGCCAATGGCGGCCCGAATCGACCCAGCCACCTCGGTCGCACTTCGAAGTCCCTGCTTGTTAACGGTGACGTCCAGATACGCCTCATCAAGCGAGAGGGGTTCTATCAGCTCGGTGTGGCGCGAGAAGATCGCGCGAATCTGCCTCGATACGGCCTTATATCGAATGAAATCCGGTGGGACGAAAATGGCCTGTGGACAGAGCCGCGCGGCTCGAGCCGCCGGCATCGCGGATCGTATCCCGAATTTGCGTGCCTCATAGCTTGCCGCGCACACAACCGAGCGCGCCCCGCGCCAAGCCACGATAACCGGCTTCCCTCGCAACCTCGGGTCGTCGCGCTGCTCGACGGATGCATAGTAGGCATCCATGTCGATGTGAACAATTTTGCGTGGTAGCCCATGCATCAAAATGACCGAGAACATGCGCGGTTTGGAATGGCTTTGGCTCGGCACCAGCGGGTTTTTAGGCCGCAGACCCGTCAAACGACAGATTATCGTAAAACAGTGCGTAGCTGGAGGTCGACGACACGTTCGTCCTCGAAGCTTCGGGTCGGCCGCTCCAAGAGCATTCCTGCCGTGTTCGGATGGGCAAACGTGATGTGGGCCGGCTAGCCTCCTCTGATTATTCGTTGCTTGGAGCCATGGATTTCGACACCTCGGATCACCCCACGGAGCGCACGAGACGGTCGCGTAAACGCCTGTCCGCATGGGCGGCTTCCACGGCCGAAGCGAAGGAGCGGGCGACTTGATCGACCTCCTGTTCCGAGATAATCAGCGGCGGCAGAAACCGTACCGTACTGCCGAAGCGCCCGCCCAACTCCACGATCACGCCGTTGTTCAGGCAGTGCCGCTGAATGCGTTGCGCCATGCCCGAGTCGGCTGGGAAGCAGCCGCGGGGGTCGGGCTCGTCATGAGGATTGACGATTTCCACCCCAAGCATCAGCCCCAGGCCGCGCACTTCCCCCAGTGCCGGGTAGTGCGTCTGCAGCGCCACAAGCTGCTGCCGCAGCCGATCACCCATGTGCTGGGCGTGCGTGGCCAGATGTTCGCGGACGATAGTGGTCAGCGTGGCCGAGCCGGCTGCCATGGCGAGCTGGTTGCCGCGGAACGTGCCCGCGTGGGCGCCCGGCTCCCAGCGGTCCAGCTCCGCGTCATAGACCACCACGGAGAGCGGTAGCCCGCCGCCGATGGCCTTGGACAAGACGAGGACGTCGGGCAGGATGCCGGCGTGCTCGAAGGCAAACAGCCGGCCGGTGCGCCCGATCCCCGTTTGTACTTCGTCGATGATCAGCGGGACGTGCCGCTCGCGCGTCAGCTCCCGGAGCCCCTGCAGCCATCGGAGCGGGGCCGGGATGACACCCCCTTCGCCCTGTACCGCCTCGACGACAATCGCGGCGGGTGTGGGTACCCCCGACTCTGGGTCCGTGAGCAGGTGACGGATGTAGTTGAGGCTGGCATCGATTCCCTGTTCGCCGCCCAGACCAAAGGGGCAGCGGTAGTCGTAAGGAAAGGGCAGGAAGTGCACCTCGGGCATCAGCCCGCTGATCGGTCGCTTCGGCCCGAGATTGCCCATCAGGGCAAGCGCGCCATGGGTCATGCCGTGATAGCCGCCGGAGAACGCAAAGATACCCCGGCGCCCAGTAGCCGTTTTCACCAGCTTCAGGGCCGCTTCGATGGCGTCGGCGCCGGAGGGACTGCAGAATTGAATGCGGGCTCGCTCGGAGAGTTCCGGCGGCAGAACCGAGAACAGATCGTTGATAAAGCGATCCTTGACGGGCGTGGTGAGATCTAGAGTGTGTAGGGGCATGCCGCTGTCCAGAACCTTGCGCATGGCCGCTACGGTGTTCGGGTGGTTATGACCCAACACCAATGTGCCCGCCCCGGCGAGGCAATCAATGAAGAGCTGTCCGGTGGTATCCTGCAGATAGATGCCCTGGGCCTTTTTCAGGGCCAACGGAATGCGCCGCGGGTAAGAGCGGGCATTGGACTCGAGATGTTCCTGGCGTGTCAGATAGTCGTTGGACTCAAGGCGGATCGGTGCCTGCTGCGTGAAGGCCTCGAGGTTTAACGAGTCACCCATGGCGCTCTCCTTTGGTTGGGTTTTGACATTGGCTTGTAGCTGTCGGCGTGCACGGCGAATTCGCATACCGCCCAGGCTGATCGTGACAGCGGGGTTGCCAGTGCGGCCACGTGGCCGGGAGGTGGTTCGGGCCAGTTGTGCAGGGACCAGCCATCGATCCGCTCGGACAGGGTGCAGAACGATTCCGGCGGCCGCGTGAGGCCGGTTCCGATACCCTTGAGGTACGCCTCCTTGCGGGTCCAGATCCGATAAAAGCGAGCCAGGGCACCGGCCGGTTCGTCACCAACGGTATAGGCCTGCTCTCGCGGATGACAGTGAGCCTCGGCGAGCAGAGCCCAGTCCAAGGACGAATCCATGGCTTTGAGGTAATGCGCCAGAATTCGCCGCCGCGCGCTCCGGGTCGTGCGGTGGCGTCGGCGGTCGCGCGGTAGGCGCAAGCGCGCGCTTTTGTGCAACTCGGCCCCGCTCATTGGCAAGCACCGCCTCGACGTCCTGGGTGGTGTCCACCCGCCAGATGTGGATCTCCTCGGGGCTTAGTTGCATTCTTGGCCTTTCCCTTTGGCCCAAACAGCGCGGATGGTTCGCGAGCAGCCGCCAGAGTTGCGGTGTTTGGTGCATTGGTGATCCGCTCCAGGCGTTCGGGCGATGCCTTATTACTATGGCGACGGCCCCGCTCATTGCACTTCCTTTGCTTGTGTTTATTTCCACCCCGGCAGTGAAGCGTTACGCGCGCTACGAGGGAGGTTACTGGATTGTTTTCATAATTACAAATAATTATTATTCGTGTTATTATCATATGCTCTGGCAGTCAGCGCGGGCGGCCCAGGCCGTTTCTGCCGGCGCGCCTGATAAACAACGAAAACGGCAACTCTTCGGAAACTGGAGTGGTGAGGATGCGTGCACTGGTCGAACATGCGGATGGTCTCCAAGTCTCTTCCCTGGATGAAACAGAGTCTCTTCCATTGGTGGTCATACCACCGTGGCGTGCACCCTTGGATGATTGGCTGGCGCAGCTCCCGGGGTTGGTCGCGCACGTTTTACCGGAAGCTGGTGGGCTGTTATTTCGCGGCTTCGACGTGCCGGATATAGCCGCTTTTCAGCGTTTCGCCCGTTCCTTCGGCTCCCCGCTGCTGAGCTATGAGTTCGGCTCCACCCCGCGCACGGACCTGGGCGAGGGCGTATATACGTCTACGGAATATCCCGCTCATCAGGCCATTCCGCTGCACAGCGAGCAGTCCTACACGCTGGAGTGGCCTATGAGAATCTGGTTCCACTGTGTGCAGCCGAGCAAGCAAGGCGGCGAGACGCCTATTGCGGATTGCCGTGAGATCTACCGCCGCATCGATGCCGATGTCTGTCGGCGCTTCTCTCAACTGGGCCTGATGTATGTACGTAACTACGGCAACGGTTTGGACCTGCCGTGGCAACGGGCCTTTAATACCGAGGACCGCGCCATCGTCGAGGCTTTTTGCCGGGCGCACCGTATCCAGCTCGAGTGGAAACCCGACGGGGAGCTACGTACCCGCCAGATTTGCCAGGCCGTAGCCCGGCATCCTGCCAGCGGCGAATGGGTGTGGTTCAACCAGGCGCATCTGTTCCATGTCTCCAATCTGGCGCCGACCATAAGGGATGCCTTACTGGGTGTGGTCGACGAGGCCGATTTGCCGCGCAACGTCTACTACGGCGACGGTTCACCCATCGAGCCGGAGGTGCTCGAGCACGTGCGCGGCGTGTTGGATGCCTGCACCGTCAAGTTCCCCTGGCAGCAGGGTGATATTCTCATGCTGGATAACATGCTGGCCGCGCATGGGCGTTGCCCGTTCAGCGGTCCTCGCCAGGTGGTGGTGGCTATGGCTCAGTCGTATTCCATCGAGGCTCAGTGATGCAATGAGATAGCCGTGAACGCGGGATCTGCCCTGATCTCGCTTTCTCTGAAGGGCACGCGCAGCCACTGCTTGCCGGCATAGCGCTGCGTGTAATCGCCGAAGTGCCGGGAGGCCGGATCGTCCGACTGGGAAAAGGTGAGCAGGGTGTAGGGTTCGACCCCGTCCTCCGAGAAGGTGACTACTTGCAGGTAGGTGTTTCCGTGCGAATCGCCATCGATGGGATAGCCGCCTTGCTCGATACGATGCTCGGAGCAGACTACGGTGAAATAGCCGACACTGCCGCAACCTCCGAACAGTGAAACCCTGGTGCCGTTACGACGGACGAACAAGTACTCGCCGCGTGGCGCGTCCAATGCAAATCCGCTCTGCTGAACACGCAGGACCGCCACGCCGAGGGCCTCTGACAGCTGGGCATTGCCGGGCTTCAGGTCGCGGGGGGTATGGATCGGGTCGGTGGCGGAAAAGGGTGTCGCAAACAGCTCCGAAGATGGGATGAGGTTGGCACGGGCCCAAAATTCATCCCAGATATGCACCCCACGGGCGTTGGTGTTGCCGGTGTTGTTCCACTGGCGTAGCACTTCGCAGGCGCCCGACAGGTCGATTACACGGGCCGGGGAAAATGCCTCCCCCGTCACCGAATCCCGTGTGACGGTTACTACATGCCGTTCGGCGCAGATATCGGCCAGTAGCTGCGCTTTGAACAATTCCGCCGACAGCACGCGGCTGTCGAGCACCACCTTGCGTATGATGGCACTGGTCGCCTTGTCGCCGGCGTAGCCGTCGGTTCCGGCAAGACGGCTCTGCACGAGTAGGTGGCCCAGCCGGGTTCGTAAGGATTGAACGGTTTTCTCACTGCCGATGATGGACGGGTAGCCGGTCAATGGCTGTGCCGGATTGGTGAGCCAGTGACTGTCGTTCATGTTGGCGACATAGTCCTCTCGGATCAGGCTCGGCAGCTTTGCAATCCCCATCGCTCCCGGTTGGACGGAATCCCGCTCGGTCGGCCATTCACAGGCCGACCGCGAGCCATCGAGAAACGGCACGCCCGATGCGGATTGCGTGAACGCCGCTCCGAGCGGACGGGTGGTGCAGGTTGCTGCGAGGACATCCGATACGTTGGGGATCGCGCCGATATCGGCGTACCAGGCCCGTCGTTCGTTGCGGCCGACGGCCAGCGTGGTGAGCCAAGGTACGCTCGCTTCCTCTTGCTGGATCGAGATGAACTCATCGAGGGAGTGGGCCTGCCCCCAGCGGAGATAGGCCCTGAATATTCGAAAGTTATCGGCGTTGACGTCTCGGAGCGCGAAGGCCCTGGTGCCGCTCCAGCCCATCGCCGGCGAGTACGAGCGTAAATCGACCACCGGGCCGAAGTGGGTACGGTAGAGCGTACGCGTGACCTTTTCGACCCGGCCGTCGGAGCGGCGCGCCTCGATGGTGATCGGCAGGGGTGTCATCTTCCGTATCTCGCCGTCGTACCGATACGAAGTGGGCGTGCCGGGCACCAGGGTTAGTTCGAACAGGCCGAATCGCCGGGCCGTCGAGACGGTATGGCTCCAAGCGATGTGGTTGTTATAGCCGATCACAATAAAGGGCAGGCCGAGGAGCGATGCGCCGCTCACATCGATTTCGCCCGGGAGGGTCAGATGAGCTTGGTAGAACCTGTCCGGACCACCCCAGTACCAGTGTGGGTTGCCGAACAGCAGGCCATGGGGGGTGTCCGTGGCCTGCCCACCGAAGGCGATTGCGTTACTGCCGATGCCGACTTGCCCCCCAGCCTGAAAATGGGCGCTCGATACGCGCCTTGCGAGCGTTTTCATGCTTGCCGCCGAGAGCCTCTGGTCTGACTTTGCTACCGTGTTGCCATTTCGGTCAGGCGGTTGTGCGTTAACGATGTGGGGCAGAAATTGAGCGTAACCGCCGGCGATGTTGATGGCATACATGCGCCGATAGACATCCGCCTCGGTAATTTCGCTTACCCACGGCTCGGACCGGCAGGCCCGATGGACCGTTGGTGTGCCGCCCGAGTTAATCTCTCGCACGTAACGGCTGTAACCGGCGGCGAACCCCTTGACGAGGTTCTGCAATTCCGGGGGTTGATGGGCTTTGTATTGCCGTACGAGTTCGTCCGGAGCGATTGACCGGAAGAAGAAATCGACATCGATGTTTTTTGGCCGGCCGAAGGTCGAATTGACAGGCGGGGTATGGTCGGGACCGAAAAAGTAGGACCGCCGACCGCGAAAGCTGACAAAACCATCGGCGAGCGTGCACAGGTTGTCTTCGGCCTGCGCATAACCGTAGCCATAGCCAAGGCTTCCCCAATCATGGGCCTTGATGTGCGGAATGCCGTAAGACGTGCGACGAACATCGACGTCGTAGTGGGCCGAAATGCGTGGCTCGGTTGTGTTTTGGGCTCCCGGGCTGTTCTCCGTGCCTGCCGTTAGCGCTGTCGCAACGAGCAACAACGACAGCGCGACCCGGTGATACGTCATGCGAGCCGCTCAGGTCGGCTCTTCTGCTTGCATGGCTTGACGCAGGCTCAAAGGGCGCATGTCGGTCCAGACCTGTTCGATGTAAGCCAAACACTCGTCCTTGCTGCCTTGTTTGCCGACGGTGCGCCAGCCGGCGGGTACGGGTTTGTAGTCCGGCCAGATCGAATACTGCTCTTCGTGGTTGACCACTACGTTGAAGCGGGTTTCCGGGCTGTCCCAACTCATTTTTTTTCACCCCTTGCGTGATGACAGGTGGAGTGCCGCATAGGATGGAACGGTTGAATGCAACCGGCATGCAGCTATAGTTGCCAATACTAATCATTTCTATTATGGTTTGCAAACGCTGGCCCCGGTAAGAGCACGAAGGAGCGGATCGGCGTGAGCCGCGATGCAAGCAAGGATCTGTAAGCGATGATGCACAGCTTGATGAAGTCTCTGCGCGCCTCGGGCGTGGCATTTAGCCTGATCGATGACAGGCTCGTCTGCCGCTGCGCGTTGGAGGCGCAGCAGGAGCAAGCCGAACGCCTGCTGCAAGAGCGAGGCGCCGAGATCGCCGCTTGGCTGAGGCGAAACCCGGGCTTTTTTTGCAAGCGCCCGCTCAGCGACGGGCAAATGGCCATGTGGGCGTTCTACAAGCTCGCTCCGCACAGCCCGGCCTACAATATGGTGTATGGCGTCGAGCTGAGAGCGGATATCGATCTCGATCGGCTGGGGGCCGCGTTTGCTCAAGTGTTGGCCAGCTTTGAAGCGCTTTGCTGCGGCTATCGGGAAGAAGACGGCGAGGTGCTGATGGTGCGGCCCGCGGCGCTCGAGCCCGACTTCAGCGTGCAGCGGGTCGAGCGCTGGGACGAGGCGCAAGTGCGCGCCTGGATGACCCGGCAGGCCGACCTTCCCTTTGCCCTGGAACGGGCGCAGGTATGCCGTTTCCGCTTGCTGGTCAACCGAGCGGGGTCCGAGGCGCGCGTATTTCTGTGCGCCGCGATTCACCACATCGCGGGCGATTTTCTCTCCTTCGAGCTGTTCTGCGAGACCGTTTTTCGTGTCTATGTGGAACTGCTGAACGGACAGGCACCGAACCTGCCGGAAAGCGGCCTGTACTGGGACTGGCTGGCCGAGCAACGACAAGCGTTGAACGGGGCCCGCGGCGAGGAGCTGGCGCGCTTCTGGCGGGATTGGCTCTCCGGTGAACCGGTGCCGCTGGCGCTGACCACGGACTTTCCCAGGCCGCGGGAGCCGAGCTTCGCGGGCGAGGAGCTGGACTTCGTCCTGAGCGAAGACGACAGCACGGGCTTGAAAGCGCTGGCCAGCGAGCTGGACGTCAGCCTGTTCGGGGTGCTTGCCGCCGTGTTCCAGGTGTTCATGCACCGTTACGCCGATCAGGACGATTTCCTGGTGGGAACACCCACCGCGGGGCGCGTTGGCTCAAAGTACCGCTGCCTGGTCGGCTATACGCTCAATGCCGTTCCCTTGCGAGCCCGCTGCGGCGGTAATCCGCCCTTCGCCGATTTCGTGCGCCGGTTCAGTCAGGATCTGCGCGCGGCCATCAAGCATCAGCAGTATCCGCTGCCTCTGATGACTGAGCATTTCGCCGCGGTAAGTGAAGGCGGCCGGCCAACGTTGTTCCGGCACATGCTGACCCTGGTGCCGGTCAGTGCCCGGGAGGTTCTGAACCGCCATGTGGTGCACGAGTATTTCGCGACCCAGCGTGGCGCCGCCAACGACCTGAATCTCCGCTGGCAAGATCAAGGGCGGTGCTTGATCGGCCAGTGGCGCTTCAGCACGGATGTGTTCCGGCGCGAGAGCATCGAGCGCATGGTGGACAACTTCCGCGCGTTCATCTCCAGTGTGCTGGCGGCGCCGCAGGCCCGCCTGAGCGAGTTGCAGGCGGTCCGGCCGGCCGACCGCTCCCTGTTGCGCGGCCCCAATCGTGCTCCGGCTACTGAGACCGCTCTGGCGGCATTCGAACACCAGGTGGCCACTCATCCGCGGCGCTTCGCTCTAGTGACATCCGCGGGGGTGTTCAGCTATGCCGAGTTGGACGCTGCGGCGGCGGGACTGGCCGGTCGTCTGTGGGCGGCCGGGCTGCAACCGGGCGGCATCGTGGGCTTGCTGCTGCCACGCGGCGCAGCGCTCATGACTGCGATGCTGGCTGCCTGGAAGGTCGGAGCGGCCTATGTTTGCCTCGACCCGGCGGCGCCGACCGTGCGTCTTCAACACGTACTGGCGGATAGCGGGGCGGTCCTGGTGGCCGGCTGCGGGAGCGGGCCGGACGGGTTGGACGGCGTGCGCTGGTTCGATCTCGAAGCGGCGGCTTCGGCGCCCGTGTCGGAGCGACCGCCGGCCTTGGCGCTGCGGCATCCGGACTTGCCGGCCTATGTAGTCTATACCTCCGGCTCCACCGGTGTGCCGAAGGGCGTGGTGGTCAGCCAGGGCAATTTAGTCAATTACGTCAACGGCGTCTTGGATGTTCTGGAGCTGACACCCGACGCCTCGCTCGGCGCACTGTCATCGGCGGCGGCGGACTTGGGTTATACGGCCTGGTTCGGCGCTTTGCTAAGTGGGCGTACGCTGCGGTTGATCGACGACGATCTGGCCTCCGATCCGGAGGCATTGGCGCTCGCTCTGGAGCAGGCACCGGTCGACTGCCTCAAGATCGTGCCGTCGCATTTGAAGGGGCTGTTGGCCGTCTCTCGCGCCGAGTGCCTGCTGCCGCGTCAGTGCCTCGTGCTGGGCGGAGAGGGATTGGACCTGGGGCTGATCCGGCGTTTGCGCGAGCTCCGCCCGGAGTGCCATATCGTCAACCACTACGGTCCCACCGAAGCCACGGTGGGTTGCCTGACGCATGTCGTGGAGCATGCGGCGGAGCCCACCCTGTCCGGGTTCGCCCCAATCGGCACGCCGTTAGCGCGGACTCAGGTCCACGTGCTCGACCGCTATCTCAATTCCATGCCGCGGGGTGCGGCCGGCGAGCTCTACGTGGGTGGCGCGAGCGTTGCGGCCGGCTATCTGGGGCGGCCCGGGTTGACGGCGGAGCGGTTTATCCCCGACCCCTTTACCGGCAACGGCAGCCGGCTGTACCGAACCGGCGACCGAGCGCGCCTGTTGCCGGGCGGAATGATCGAGTTTCTGGGACGGATCGACCAGCAAGTCAAAATCCGCGGCTTCCGTGTGGAACCGGGCGAAGTCGAGGCCTGGCTCAAGGCGTGCCCCGAGCTGGCCGACGCCGTGGTGGCCGCCCGGCCCGGGCCGGGCGGCGAGGGCCTGCGTTTGGTTGCCTATCTGGTCGCGGCCGGACCGATCGATGTGCAGGGCTTACGGGCCCGTATGGTCGCGGCACTGCCCGACTACCTGATCCCGGCCGCTTTCATGGAACTGCCGCAATTACCGTTGCTGCCCAACGGCAAGGTGGACCGGCAGGGATTGCCGGAACCCGTGGTGGAAGGGACGTCGGCGGATGGCGCGCTCGATGCCCCCCGTGATGCGGTCGAGATGGCATTGGTCGAGTTATGGGCGGAGTTGCTGGGATGCGCCACGGTTTCTATTCGCGACGACTTCTTCGCCCTGGGCGGTGACTCGATTCTCGGCTTGCAGTTGATCGCCAAGGCGCGGCAGCGCGGGCTCGTAATCAATCCCAAGCAACTGTTCGAGCATCCGACCATCGCCGCCCTGGCGCAGACGATCGATACCCCGACCCGGTCGATCGAAGGCGTATTGGAGACGATCTGGGCCGAGGTACTGAAGCAGACGGCAATCGACCGTCACGCGGATTTCTTCGCCCTGGGCGGTGACTCGATCCTCACCTTGCAGATCATCGCCAAAGCCAAGCAGCAAGGTCTGTCCTTTACACCTAAGGATCTGTTCGATCATCCCAGCATCGTGTCATTGGCCGCTTTCCTACTGGACAAGAAGCACTCGGGCGCGGCAGTGGCAAGCCAAACAATCGCGGCACCGACCGCTTGCCCCAGCCCTGCGGCCGAGCCGGCCGCCGCGGCACAGCCGTTCGCACTGGCCGGCCTGGACAGAAGTGCGTTGGAGCGGTGGCGGGCGGAACGTCCCAGTCTGGAGGACATCTATCCACTTTCGCCATTACAGAAGGGGTTGTTGTTCCATAGCTTGCTGGAAGGCGAGAGCGGTGTTTATTTCAATCAGTTGCAAGTGGAGATCCAGGGACCCTTCGATCCCGAGCGATTCGTTGCCGTCTGGCAGCAAGCCCTGGATGCGCATGCCATTCTGCGCACGACCTTCTGTTGGGAAAGTTTGGACGAGCCGTTGCAGTGCGTACACCGCAAGGCGCGGCTGCCGGTTGTCATGCGCGATTGGCGCGCGCTGGAACGGGACGCCCGGGAATGGGCGTTGCAAACTTTTTGCCGAGAGGACCGCCGTCAAGGCTTTGATCTCAAGCAGCCGCCCCTGATGCGTCTGGCGCTGCTCCAGGTGGGTCCGGACCGTTGGTGGATGGTGTGGAGCCGGCACCACCTGATCGTCGACGGCTGGTGCTCGGTCATGTTGCTGGAAGAGATACTGGAGCGTTATAGCGCCATACTGGCGGGCACGCCGCCGAAACTGACATCCCGTCCCCCTTACCGTGACTACATCGCCTGGCTTACCAGGCAAAAGACAGAGGATGCCCGAGCTTTCTGGCGCAAGGCGCTGGCCGGCGTCGAAGGGGCAACGCCCTTGCCCGGCCTGCGCCCCGCTGCAGCGGGTCCCATGGATTACATAACCCGCAGTCTGCGGTTCGACGCGCAGGCAACCGAGCAGCTGAAGCAGGCGGCAAAGGACGGCCGGGTGACACTCAACACGCTGATGCAAGCCGCCTGGGGGCTGCTATTAGCATGCTACAGCGGACAGGAAGACGTCGTGTTCGGCGTTACTTCGGCCGGCCGCCCGGCCGATCTGCCGGGAGCCGAGCGCATGTTGGGCGTGTTCATCAATACCTTGCCGCTGCGGCTGCGGCCTGCCGGCACTCTGCCGGTGCGGGATTATCTGGCGGCGGTACAGGCCGACAACGTCGCGATGCGCGAGTTCGAGCAGACGCCGCTAGTGGACATCCAGCAGTACGCGGGCAAAGGCGCGGCGCTGTTCGATACGCTGATGGTGTTCCAGAATCTGCCGATGGCGCAGGATCGACAGATCCAGCAGGGCGAGCTGAGCCTGCGCCAGCTGGATAATCTCGAGCAGACCAACTACGGCCTTACACTGGAAGTGCTGCCGGGTCGGGAGCTGGCCGTGCAGTTCAGCGCCGACCGGCGCCGCTTGCCGGATACCGACCTGGCCCGCTTGATGGGCCATTACCGGCAACTGCTGCTCGCGCTAGCCGCCCGCCCCCAAAGCATTATCGGTGAGCTTGACCTGCTCGGTGAAACGGAAAGGGAGCAGCTTCAAAGCTGGGGATGCAAGGCGGCAGACTACTCTCTGTCACCCGACTGGGTGGCGCGGGTCGAAGCCCGCGTCGCGCGGTACCCGCAGCGCATCGCCGTACGATGCGGCGCGGCCACGCTGAGCTATGCCGAGCTTTGGCGGCGCTCCGGCGAGCTGGCGCGGGGGCTGACTGCAAGCGGGATTGGTCCGGATACGGTGGTGGCACTGCTGTTCGAGCGCGGCCCGGAATGGCTGACCTTAATGGTGGCGGTGCTGCGCGCCGGCGGCGCATGGGTTCCGCTGGCGTCCACCCAGCCGCCGGCGCGCTGGAAGCAGGTGCTGGAGCAGGCGGGGCAGCCGCTGCTGGTCTGCGACGAACCGTACCGCGAGATCCTGATCGCCAGCGGTGTGGAGCGTGTCTGCGGCACGGCCGAGCTGCTGGCGTGCTCCGGTGAGGGCGAGCTGCCGGCCGTACCGGCGCGCGCGGACCAGCTCGCCTACGTGATTTTCACGTCGGGCTCCACCGGCACGCCCAAGGGCGTGATGGTCACCCGCCAGGGCATGCTCAACAACATGCTGGCCAAGATCGAGCCCTTGGCGCTGAGCGAAGCTGACGTGATCGCCCAGACCGCGCCGGCCTGTTTCGACATTTCGGTCTGGCAAAGCCTGACGGCGCCGCTGATCGGCGGCTGCGTCGAAATCGTTCCCGATGCCATCGTGCGCGATCCGCAACGGCTGCTCGATCTCCTGCACCGGTGCCAGATCAGCCTGTTCGAACCGGTGCCCGCATTGTTACAGGCACTGCTGGATACGCAAGGCGAATCCATTCTGGAACTGCCCGCGCTGCGCTGGGTGTTACCCACCGGAG
This sequence comes from Nitrococcus mobilis, assembly GCA_024102725.1. Classification (GTDB taxonomy): domain Bacteria; phylum Pseudomonadota; class Gammaproteobacteria; order Nitrococcales; family Nitrococcaceae; genus Nitrococcus; species Nitrococcus mobilis_A. The sequence continues at coordinate 7,256 of JAGFJL010000068.1, read as the reverse complement.
AGGCACTGCCGCCGGCGACGGCCGAGGCGTGGTTCGCACGCTATCCAGCTATTCCACTGATGAACGCCTATGGTCCGGCCGAGTGTTCGGACGACGTCGCCTTCCAGCCGCTCCACCGCGCGCCGGCGGCGGGCGAGCGCGTCGCGATCGGCCGGCCCACTGCCAACGCCGAGTTGTATGTGCTGGATGGCAACCGGCAGCCGGTGCCCATCGGCGTGATCGGCGAGCTGGCCGTCGGCGGCGTGGGCGTGGGACGCGGCTATCTCGCCGATCCGCGCCGTACCGCCGCGGCCTTTGTCCCTGATCCCTTCGGCGCCGAGGGTGGCCGGCTGTATCTCACCGGCGATTTAGTGCGCTGGCGGGCGGACGGGGTGCTGGAATATGTCGGGCGCAAGGACTTCCAGGTCAAGCTGCGCGGCTTTCGGATCGAGCTGGGCGAGATCGAAGCGGTCTTGGAACGGCACCCGGGGGTCAAGCGTGCTCTCGCGGCCGTGCGGCGACTCGGCGACAGCGATGCATTGGTGGGCTATTGGCAAGAGGACGAAACCTTGGCAGGACAACCCGCTCCCGATCTGGCCGCGTACCTAAGGGAGCGCCTGCCGGACTATATGGTGCCGAGCGCCTGGATGCGGATGGAACGTTGGCCACTGAACGCCAATGGCAAGATCGACCGTCGGGCGCTGCCGGCGCCTGAACCGCAGAGCGAGGCCGGGCTGGAACCGCCGGCGACGGCAACCGAGCAACGCCTGGTGGCCCTATGGCGTGAGCTGTTGGCGGTCGAGACGATCGGCCGGCAAAGCCATTTCTTCGAGCTGGGTGGCCATTCGCTGGTGGCCACCCGCTTGGTCTCGCGCCTGCGCCGCGATTGGGCGATTGACCTACCGCTGCGAACGGTGTTCGAGGCACCGACCCTGAGTGCCCTGGCCGGCCGTCTGGAGCAGGCGCGTGTAGAACCCCATGATGACTGGCCGCCCCTATGCGCCGCTGCACGCAGTGCCACTATGCCGCTGTCCTTGAGTCAACAGCGCTTGTGGCTGGTGGATAAGCTCACGGGCGGGACATCCTCGGCCTACAACATGGCCGCGGGATTGCACTTGCGGGGCGATCTGGATGCTAGCGCGCTGCACGCCAGTCTGGCGTATCTGATGGAGCGCCATGAGGTGCTGCGCACGGCTTATCCGGAGGTCGACGGTGAGGCGGTGGCGGTTGTTGCTGCCGAGGCGCGGCTTGAAATGCCTTACACCGATCTTTCCGGCCTGAGCGCCGCCGAGCGCGATGCGCAGGTGAAGCAAGCCATGGCGCGGGATGCGCGCCGTCCCTTTGACATCGGCCGCGCGCCGTTGCTGCGCGCTTCTTTGCTCAAGCTGGCCGAGCGCTGCCATCTGCTGCTGTTCGCCATGCACCATATGGTGGCCGACGGGTGGTCCGTGGGCGTGTTGATCAACGAGTTCGTTGCCGCTTATCGGGCCCGGCGCGAGGGAAGGATCCCCGATCTGTCACCGCTGCCGGTGCAGTACGCAGACTATGCCGTGTGGCAGCGCCAGGCCTTAAGCGGCGAGCGTCTGCGCCGTGAGGTCGAATTCTGGAAAGCCCAACTCGACGGGGCCCCGAGTCGGTTGCCGTTGACAACCGATTACCCGCGCCCGCCGGTGGCTTCTTATGACGGCGACGTGGTTCGCTTCACGGTGCCGACGGCCCTGGTGCAGCGTTTGGACGGCCTGGCCCGTGCCCGAGAAGCCACCCTGTTTATGGTGCTGCTGGCCGGTTTCCAATTGCTGCTGCACCGATTGACCGGTGCGCCCGATCTGGTGCTCGGCACCGACGTGGCGGGTCGCCGTGACAGCCAATTGGAAGGTTTGATCGGTTTTTTCGTCAATGTGGTGCCGCTGCGCTCGCGCCTTGAACCACGCACCGATTTCCTCGGCCTGCTCGAGCAGACGCGGCGGACGACTCTGGATGTTTTCGAGCATCAGGATTTGCCCTTTGACCGCTTGGTGGAGGCGCTGGAGATACCGCGCGACCGTCGCTGGAACCCTCTGGTGCAGGTGCTGTTCGTATTGCAGAACACACCGGATGGCCGCTTCGACATCCCCGGGCTGGAGATCGATATCCTGCCGCCGGTGCAGCGCCAGTCCAAGTTCGATATGGCCTTGTTCCTCGAGCCGGGGGATGAGGGACTGAGCGCCGAATGGGTCTACTCCACGGCGCTGTTCAAGCGCGAAACCGTGCAGCGTCTGGGGCACGCCTGGATAAGGCTGCTCGAACAAGCCGCAGCGCAGCCGGATACCGCTCTGGAACGGTTCACTCTATCGGATGGAAAGGAGTCTCGCGTGATGGACGATAGCAAACGCAAGCTCGATAAGCTGAAGAAGCTGACGCCGCGCTCAGCCGTTGCGGCGCAGGCACTCAAGGAACCGCGCATCCTGATTCGCTCGTCGTTCTTGCAAGCAGGCCGGGAGTTTCCCGTCGTGTTCGAACCGAGCGTTGACGATCTCGACCCCGTCGCCTGGGCGCGGAGCCAGCGCCATTTCATCGAATCCATGTTGTGCCGGCACGCAGGCATCCTGTTCCGCAATTTCGGGCTGGAGACGGCGCAGGACTTCGAAGCCTTTGCCGAAGCCATTCAGCCGGACCTGTACGGCGGCTACGGCGATCTGCCGAAAAAGGAAGGCGGTAAGAACATCTACCGCTCCACGCCCTATCCAGAGCAGCAAATGATTCTTTTCCACAACGAAAGCTCGCATCTGGAGCGCTGGCCGCGCAAGCAGTGGTTCTTCTGCGAGCGGCCCTCTCCCGTGGGCGGAGCAACACCGATCGTCGACTGTCGCGAAATGTATCGCCGCCTGCCACCGGGGCTCATCGAGACCTTCGAGCGTAAGCAGCTGCTGTACGTACGCACCTTCACCGACAAACTGGATGTCAGTTGGCGCGAATTTTTCAAGACCGACGACAGACGCGAAGTCGAGGCGCGTTGCCGCGCGGCCGGCACCGCCTGTCGGTGGCTGGAGAACGACGAGTTGCAAATTCGCACCGTCTGCCCCGCCGTGATCAGGCATCCGCTGACCGGCGAGCGCGTCTTCTTCAATCAGGTTCAGCTGCACCACATCTCCTGCCTGGAGCCCGAAGTGCGCCGGGATCTGCTGGCCATGGTCGGCCTTGAGCGTATGCCGCGGCACGTCTACTACGGTGACGGCAGCCCGATCGAGGATGAAGTCATGGAGTTGATCGGGCAGCTGTACGAGGAATGCGCCGTGCGTTTCGACTGGCGCCGGGGGGACGTGATCATGCTGGACAATATGCTGGCCGCCCACGCCCGCGATCCGTTCGAGGGGCCGCGCCGGATCGTGGTGGCCATGGCCGAGATGATCGAACGCGAGCAGGTAGCGCTGGCCGATCCAGCGGTCTCGTTCATTCCCGAGCGGCAAGTGCAAGGCTGAAGCCATGGAAAATGCGTATTTCGAGAACCTACCCCTGAGTCCCGAGCAGCGCTTCGTTTTGGCACGGAGCGAACAGGGACATCGGGCCGAGGAGAGGGAGGAGGCCGTCATCCTGGTCATCTCCATGTACGGTACGGTGGATGAAGCGCGTTTGCACGCGGCGCTGACGGCCGTGGTGGCCGCACACGAGAGCCTGCGAATGGCGTTTCGCCGATTTCCCGGCTATCGCAGCCTGCGCCAGCAGCCGCTGTTGGCCGCCTTGGAGTGGGCAACGGTGGACCTGCGCGCGACACCCGATGCGGAACGATACGTGACCGAGCGCGTTCGCTGTGAGCGTGCCACCGCCTTCGATCTGGAGCAGGGCCGGCTGGTTCGCGCGGTGCTGTTTCGCATCGAGAACGAGCGCCGGCGACTGGTGCTGGCGGTGGCACGCCTGGCGGCCGATCGGCTGAGTCTGGAGAATCTGTACCAGGCGTTGCTGAAGGCATATGACCGACCCGCTGCCGAAGCGGCGCAAACCGTGCAGTACCCCCAATTCGTCGAATGGCGGCATGAGCTGGAGCAAGGTGAAGAGGCTGAGACAGGACGCGGGTATTGGGCGGGGCTCGGACTTGATGCCCTGGCCGCGCCGCCCCTGCCGTATCGGCTGAGAGACACGGGGTCCACAGCGGCGCCACCAGAGCGCGCTTGGGTAAGTCGGCACCTGGAGAAATCGACCGCAGCCGGGTTGCTGCAACTGGCGGCGGCTCACGGCTGGTCGCTGGAGACTTTACTGCAGGCGGCCTGGTGGGTGTTGCTGGCGCGGATCAGCGGCGCGTCTGCCTTCGCGGGGGGCTGGCAGCACGATTGTCGGCGGGATTACGAGCTCCTCGCCGGAGCGGTTGGGGTGTTCGACAAGGTCCTGCCGCTGGCGGTGACGGTCTCATCCGCAGAGCCGTTTTCCTCTTGGGTCGAGCGTCTGGACAGAAATTTGGCGGACCATCGCGGCTGGCAGGAATACTGGCCAGTGGCCGAGCCGCTGCATAGCATGCATCTAGCGGTCGGATTCGAGCTAGCCGTTGGGCCGGCGCCGCGTGATGTGGCGGGGTTGCGCTGCCATGTGGACGAATTGCCGGGGCCTGCGCCGACGTTCGAGTTGGCGTTGCAAGCGGTGCTGGACGAGGCCGGGTGTCCGCACAGTGTGGCGCTTTACTATGCCTGCGCCCGCTACGACGAGACCGCCGTGCAGCACCTGCTGCGGCAATATCTGACTCTGCTGGCGGCCTTGCCGGCGCATGCCTTTGAGGCCATCGCCGATTTACCATTGGTCGGTCCGGAAGAACGGAGAGACTTGCTGGCCTTGAACGGTCCGAGCTTGGACGTCGGGCAGCGGGCTCTGCCCGCGCGCATCGCGTATTGGGCCGCGGCGAGCCCGGCGGCACCGGCGCTCGCCTCCCGCGATCTCAGCCTCAGCTATACGGCCTTGAACACCCGGATCAACCGTTTGGCGCATTGGCTTGGCCAGCGCGGGATTGGCCCTGGGACACTGGTCGCCCTGCTGCTGCCACGCTCGGGCGAACTGGTGGTGGCGCTGCTGGCGATCCTGCGCGCGGGCGGCGCCTACCTTCCCTTGGACCCTGACTGGCCGGTAGGCCGGCGGCGAAAGATCGTGGCCGATGCCAGGCCGCGGCTGGTGCTAACTCACAGCGCCATTGACCCGGAGGCAATGGGCGATGTGCATTGCTTCAGGCTGGACGCGCTGGCAGGCGAGCTGGCGGCATACCCCGAAAGCCCGCCGGTCGTTGAGGTTGGGCTGGACCAGGCGGCCTACATCCTCTACACCTCGGGCTCCACCGGTGAGCCTAAGGGGGTGGTTATCGAGCATGGTCAGCTGCTGAATTACACGGCGGCGGTGAGCGCGGCGTTGGATTTGGCGGAGCAGCGCCGCTTTGCACTGACCTCCACCGTGGCGGCCGATTTGGGGAATACCGCGCTGTTCGGCGCCTTTTTCAATGGCGGCTGCTTGGTGGTGGCGGATGTGGACGATATGCAGGATGCCGCTTCCTTCGCCCGTTTCATGACCGAGCAGAACGTCGACTGCCTGAAGATCGTGCCCTCCCATCTGGAGGCGCTGCTCGATACCGAATCGGCGGTTTTGCCCCGTACCTTGATCCTCGGCGGCGAGGCCGCACCGCGCGCCCTGGTGGAGCGCTTCGCGAAGCTCGCCCCGGACTGCCGGATCCACAACCACTACGGTCCCACCGAAACCACGGTGGGTGTAATGACCCATACCTTTGATCCGCAGGATGCCTGGCATGGTGATGCGCTGCCGTTGACCCAAACGCTGGCGAATTGCCGTGTCTATCTGCTGGATGAGGCGCGGCGCCTGGTGCCGACCGGCGCGCTGGGCGAGCTCTATTTGGGCGGTGCGCAGGTGTGTCGTGGCTATCTCAACCGGCCGGCCGGCGATGCCTTTATCGACGACCCTTTCCGGCCGGGCGAGCCTTTGTACCGCAGCGGTGACCTGGGCCGGCGGCTGCCGGGCGGCGGCTTGCAGTTGGTCGGCCGCACCGACCAGCAGGTGAAGATCCGCGGCTTCCGCATCGAGCCCGCGGAGGTGGAACTGGCCCTGCTTGCCATGCCAGGCATACGGCAAGCGGCGGTGCGCGCCTGGGGGGAGGGCGAGCAGAAGCAGTTGTTTGCCTATGTGGTGACGGATCGGGCGGAGCCAGCGGCCGCGCTGGACGAAGCGGCCCTGAAGCAGGAGCTGAAAAAACACCTGGCCAGTGCCATGCTTCCGGTGCACGTGTTCGTGTTGCCGCAACTACCGCGCCTGGCCAACGGCAAGACCGACCGGCAGGCCCTGCCGAATCCGACCGATCTGAGCAAGAAAAGCGCATACGTCGCGCCGCGTGATGCGGTGGAAGCCGTATTGGCTAACGTCTGGGCCGAGCTGCTCAAACGCGAGAAGGTCAGCGTGACGGACAGTTTTTTCGATCTCGGTGGCCATTCGCTGTTGGTGATCAAGCTGGTGGCGCGGATTCGCAAGCTGTTGCAAGTGGAGATCCTGCCCGGGCTGGTATTCGACCATCCCACTATCGAGGCGCTGGCCCAGGCCCTGCACCGCTTTGAGGGTGAGCCGGGCCGGCTGGAACGGGTGGCTGCACTGCGTCGGCAGTTAATGTCGCTGAGCCCGGAGGAACGCGAGGCGCTGCTCGAGAAGGCTCGCCAGGGTTCGGCCGCGAGTGAAGCGTAAACACGAAGAATACGCTGGAGAATTGCATGGAGCTCGATGGACAGAGCGTGGCGAGACGCTTCGCGCTGCTGACGCCAGAGAAGCGCGCCGATTTCGTCAAGGCGCTCGCGGAAAGGGGCATCAGCTTTGCCCGGTTACCGATCGTCCGCGCGGATCGGCATGCCCCGATTCCGCTCTCCTATGCCCAGCAGCGGCTGTGGTTTCTGATGCAGCTCGATCCCAGCAGTGCGGCGTACAACATGCCGGCTGCTCTGCGGCTGCGCGGCGAACTGGACATTGAAGCACTCAGACGCAGCTTCGAGCATGTGATATCCCGACATGAAGCGTTGCGCACAACGTTCCGGCAAAGCGAGGGGGGGGAAGCCGAACAGGTGATCCATGTGCCCGCCCCCCTGGTGCTGGCGCAGATGGATCTGAGCGAGCTGCCCGAATCCGCACGCAAGGAGCGCGTGCAGGCGCTGGCCGAGCAAGAGGCGGTTGGGGCATTTGATTTGGAGCGTGGGCCGCTGTTGCGGGTACGGCTGTTGCGGCTGGCGGCGGACGATCACGTGCTGCTGGTGACGCTGCACCACATTGTCTGCGAT
>JAGFJL010000067.1 GCA_024102725.1 Nitrococcus mobilis | reverse complement strand
TCGCAAGGAGGTCGAGCTGCTGCGCGGTGCCGCGACGGAGTTCGACCACACGGCATTCCTTGGCGGGCGGCAGACACCGGTGTTCTTCGGTTCGGCGATCAACAACTTCGGTGTGCGCGAGATCCTGCGCGCGCTGATTGACTGGGCGCCCGAGCCGCAGCCGAGGGACGGTGGGCCACGTGAGGTCGTCCCGGACGAGGAGGCATTCAGCGGATTCGTGTTCAAGATCCAGGCGAACATGGATCCCATGCACCGCGACCGGATCGCCTTTTTCAGGGTCTGCTCCGGGCGCTTCACACCAGGGCTCAAAACCCGGCATCAGCGCCTCGGGCGCGAGATCAAGATCCCCTCGGCGATCACGTTTCTCGCCGCCGGGCGAGCGCATCGTGAGGAGGCGGCGCCCGGGGATATTATCGGCATCCACAATCACGGGCAGTTTCAGATCGGCGACACCCTGACCCAAGGCGAGGCACTCAGCTTCAAAGGGATTCCTTACTTCGCCCCGGAGCTCTTCCGCCGTGCCCACCTAAAGGAGCCCTTGCGCTCGAAGCAGCTGCACAGGGGATTGAAAGAGTTGGGTGAGGAAGGCGCCATCCAGGTCTTCGAGCCCCGCCAGGGCGCCGGCTTGATTTTGGGTGCCGTCGGCGCGCTGCAGTTCGATATCGTGGCGGCTCGATTGCAGACCGAGTACAAGGTCGACGCCGTCTTCGAACCGATGCGCATCCACGCGGCCCGCTGGGTTACCAGCGCGAACCGTCGCAAGCTCGCCGATTTCTGCGAGGCGAACGCGCTACGGACCGCAACGGATGTCGACGGCAATCTGGTTTTTCTAGCGGACTCCAGGGTGAACCTGGAGCTGACCCAGGAGCGGTGGCCTGATTTGCAATTCCACGAGATTCGCGAGCACGGCGAGCGGCTGTAGCACCCGGGATACAACAAATCCGGATAGAGGGGCGCCTCACGGCTCCACCCCTCCGATATCACTGGGCATACGGGTTCGTACCACGGCGGTTCGGTAAAGTTAAATGCTCGCGCGCGGATCCAAACGCGGAAGCCCCATGGCAGCGAAATAACCATTGCTGAGCACCATGCGTACTCCGAGCGTATGGCTGATACGCCACGGCCCTTGCGCACTCCAAGCCGTGCGATGGGCGAGTTCGGGCTCGACACCCAGCCGGATAAGCTCTGCCTTGCGCCGGCGGTACACCGGTACACCTTCCATTGCTTCCATTGCTTCCATTGCTTCCATTGCACGCAGCGTAGGCGGTGGCGAATCCAGCCGTCGAGATCACGCAACACCGAGGGAGTCTCGCAGAACCTGAAGTAGCCCAGCCGACGCACCCGCTCCTCCAGGCTGATGCCCCGGTTGCGCCGCGTCAGCTCCTTGTCCAGCTCATCGAAAACCACGCTGGGGCATCTCGAAAAGCCCGTCTCCTGGCCATCACCCGGTGTTGCCGTGCCCAAGCGCCCTACTTTGTGGCGGATTGTTCACCCACTTTGAACCGTCGGTATCATGCCATTGCTTAAAGCGATCGGCCGGCAGGGGACGGCTGATATAGAATCCCTGCACTGCATCGCACTTCAGTGCCGTGAGCAGCTGCAGTGCCTGTTCATCCTCTACACCTTCGGCGACCACCCTTTTACCCATTTCATGGGCGAGCGCAATGGTCGATTCCACGATGCGTTGCGAGTCCGGCTCCGCCGTCATCCTCAGCACGAAGGATTTATCGATTTTAATGGTGTCGATCGGGAGCTTTTGTAGGTAGCTCAACGACGAATAGCCGGTCCCGAAGTCATCGATGAAGAGCTTCACACCCATTCGATGGAGCCTACGCAAGGTCTCAAGCGCCTGGCCCGGGTTCTGCATCAGGGCACTCTCAGTGAGCTCCAGCCCCAGATGCTCGGCGCCGATGCCCCAGTTGGAGAGCAGCGTCTCGATGCGCGCAACCAGGGTTGTCTCATGCAGATTGCGAGCCGAGAGATTCACCGCGATGGGCATGGCCAGGTTGGCCTCTTGCCACAGGTAATATTGCTGCGCCGCCGCCTGCAGGACCCATGCGGTTAGTGGCGCAATGAGGCCGGTCTCCTCGGCCAGCGGAATGAATTCGCCTGGCAAGAGCTGCCCACGTTCCGGATGGTGCCAGCGCAACAGGCCCTCGGCACCGGATACCACTCTGGTCCGGACATCCAGCTTAGGCTGGTAGTGCAGCTCCAATTGTTCCGATTCGATGGCGTGGCGAAGCTCGCCAGCGAGCGCCAGGCGCTGGGGCGTGACCTGATCACGAGCGGGCGTGTATTCGGCAAATCCGTGACCGGACACCTTAGCCCGATGCATGGCGGCGTCGGCCGCGCGAATCAAGGCCTCCGGGTCCCGTCCGTGCCCGGGGTACACCGCAATGCCTAAGCTTGCGGTCACGTTCAATGGCAGGTCCCCAATCGGTATCGGCTGCTCCAGAGCCTTGAGGATGCGCTGTGCAGTGTCTGTGGCCCCCCCCCCATCAGCACCCGGCAACACCACCGCAAATTCGTCCTCGCCCATGTGGGCGACAAACGCCGAGGACGGCAGATGCGGGCTTATGCGCGGAGCGATGGATTGCAAAATCTGATCTGCCTGAGCATAGCCCAGCGCGGTATTGATGTCGCGAAAATGATTGAGGTCGAGCAACAGAAGGGCAAGCGGATGCTTGTTGTCGGCTCGGTGATCCAACACTTCCTGAAGCCAGCGGTGGACATGGAGCCGATTGGGCAGCCCGGTCAGGGGCTCGTACCACTCCATGCGGTGGATCTTCTCCTGGGCTTGGCGTTCACGCACCTGCATGCGCAGTGTGCGGATTCCGAAGGTGAGGTCGTTAGCTGTTTCGGTGAGAAGTTCCATCTCGCCCTGTTCAAAGGGGACCTCTGTCCGGCCTTGAATCGCCAACACGCCTTGCACACTTTCTTCGCTCGACACCAATGGCAGAGCCAATGTGGTTCGGTTCTGCGGTCCGGGGAAAACTTGCGCCTTGCCCGTCTCCAGGATTAATTCGAGCCGGTCGATATCCGCAACCTTGTCTGCATCCAAAGAACCAGCGCGCGCCATCACTTGCAGGGCGGGAGAACGTTCCGGATCGCGAAAGACGATCAAAGCCCCTAGGTACTCGCCCACCTCGACCACCAGCCGGCACACTTCTTCTACCAGCCACTGTTCATCACGGGCGTGCAGGAGCGCGCGGTTTCCACTGCTCAGCGTGCGCAAGGCGCGGTTGACGTTACGCAGCTCAATCGTGGAGGCTTCCAGCGCTGTCTCCCGCCGCTCCAGCTCCTCCGCCATTTGATCGAAGCTCCGGGCCAGATGTGCAATTTCATCGTTGCCGGGCGTCAGGCCCGTGCGGGCATCGAGGTATCCTTCGCCGAGGCGCTCGGCCGCGTTGACCAGCGCGTTGATACGCCGCAAAACGAGAGTTTCGCTTCCCACCCATGCCAGGGAGCCGGCCAACAAGGCAACAACACCGAGCAGGCCCAGGTCGCGCACGAAGCGCCGATCGATGGTGGAAAATATAGCCCCAGTGGGCACCCGCACTTCAATGCGGGCGCCAGCTGCTCCCAGGGAACGTAAGGGTTCGGCGTACGATAGAGTGTTGCCCGCGTCGGCGCTTACCTGGTCGTCCTCGGGCGGGTACTTCGCGAGCACCGTATCATTTGCATCATAGAGGGCGATGCTCGAGCCGTCCGGCAAGCCCTGGTCGCCCAGCAGATGACCCAGCCACTTTAGGTCCAGGGCACCATAGGCAACCGACTGAATCTGACCCTCGTTATCCGTCACTGGATAGCCAAAATTGACGGAGGGTTTGCCGGTGATCCGGCCCACCTGATAGTCGCCGACGACAAAATCGCCGGCCTCCAGGGCGCGCCGAAAATAACTTCGATCACGCAGATTGACCTTTTCACTGAAAGGTAAGGCGCTACAAGGCACACTCCCGTCAAGTGCGATCACCCCGAGGTTGCTGTAGCGGGGATAGAGATCGAGTAGACGCCTAAGTGTCTGCTGGCAAGAGTCCAGCCTTTGGCGCACCTCGGGCAGTTTCGATAAGATGCTTAGCAATTGGTGGGCGGCCGCAGTTAGCGCTGTCTGCTCGGCGACAGCGCTTCGCACGAGCTGCTCGGCATCAGCTTGGGCGCTGGCATGTGCCTCAGTGCGTTCCTCCCAGGTGTGGTAACAGACGAGCAGAAACGTCGGCAGTATACTGAGGCCCACTAGCAGCATCAGCCGTATGCGTAACGTCGAAGGCCGATTCACGGTAAGTGATTCCTCTTGGTCTCTCCTGTCGTTAGGAGTCAGAACCCTAACAAGGCTCGAGCTACTGCCATGACTTATCCCCTGTTCAGGCCAGCTGCAAGTTAGTACAGTTGACCTGATTCCCAATTTTTGGACCAGCTGCAAGTTAGTACAGCCCGTCTACTCGTAGGAGACGGGTGGTATGAAGCGATTCGGAGAGGAGGCAGATCATCTAGACCCTACGGAGGCGCAGCGCAGGTGCTCGCGCACATCGTAGGATACAAGCCTGGTTAGCCAATGTTGCCGTTGTGACGCTCATGGCGATAGCTCCTAAGGCAGGTATCGCCCAAGGTTCGGTGCTGATCGACTTCCTCGGTGAAGCATTCCGAACACGGCGCTGGCCCGAGTGAAGTACTCTGCATTTCTTTTCTTTGGCGTCGGATTCGGAAGGCCGATCGTATTGAAGCGCTCGCTTGGACGGCTGTGGTTTAAAATTCCGTTCGCGCAGCTGAGCGAGGGGCGCACCGCCATTCGCGGCATAAGCTAATTATGCGTTGTTTTGCGGGCGGTATTTCCCTCTTTAGTCAGCCGCAATGCCGCGGCCAGCTCGGCGCGCATGAAATCCCGGAAGAGGCGCACCCGGGCCGGTGCCTCCCGCCCGCCTAGACTGATGGCATGAAGCCTGACGTCGGCCACCGTCCAGTCCGCCAGCACGCGTTCAATTGCGCCGGATGCAACCGATGGAGCAACGATGATGTCGGGAATCGCTCCGATGCCGCCGCCAGCGAGGACGATGCGGTGCACACTGGCGTAGTCACTCGTGCGGATTACCGGTCGCGCCACCACTTGGGCGGAGCGGCCCGAACGATGCGTAAGTGACAAGGTCGTTGCCCCGATAAACTCACGCATACCCACGAGCTCATGGTTAGTGATGTCCGTGGGGGCAGACGGGATGCCACGGCTGGCGAGGTAGCCCGAAGCCGCGTAGAGGCCGATGTGAAAGTCGATGAGGCCCGAGGCGCGATAGCCCATGTCGGGAAGCGTTGATGCGCTGGCGCGCAGCGCCAGGTCGATGCGGTGTGCGGCCAGATCCAACGCCGTGTCCGTAAGCAGGAGCTCAACGCTGATCTGCGGATGCAGGGCGCGGAACTGCACAATCAGGTTGGGCAATACGTCCATGCCAAAGTCGACCGGCGCCGTCACCCGCAGATGACCTTGCGGGACCGAGCACGACTCTCGCGCACCCTCCACGGCGTCGGCTAGTAAAGACAAGGCATCACGCGCCTTTGCATAGAATGCAATGCCCTCCTCAGTCGCGGTGACTGCGCGCGGCGTCCGCGCGAGCAACGCCGTGCCCAGGCGCCGTTCCAGGCGTGATATGCGGCGGCTGACGCTGCCCTTGGTTTCGTTCAACTGCCGAGCGGCTGCCGATACCGTGCCGAACTCGACCACGGCGCAAAATGCACGCAGGTCCTCCAGAGGGCCGCTGATAGTTTCTGTTTCATCAACCATGAGTTGCAAAAAAGCCGTCTTCATGTATTCCGGAAACTATAGCATCCTTTATCTCACAAGCACGACGGTGCGCTTGTACGGCTGAGTCAAGAGGAGCCAAGCAATGAACACAGATCTTTCTAGCGCAAACACGGTCAATACTGTCGCCCCTGCGATCTTCCAGCGGCTAACCCCGCTCGCTTACCCGCTGGTTCGCGTCACGGCTGGCCTCATGCTGATGCCCCATGGCGCACAGAAGCTATTTGGCTGGTTCGGTGGGTATGGCCTGACTGCCACCGGAGAGCACTTTGCCGCCAACTTGGGCTTGGAGCCCGGACTTCTGTTCGCGCTGCTCGCTGGCCTGATTGAATTCTTCGGCGGCCTGGCCCTCGTTCTGGGCTTGCTGACCCGTCCGGCGGCATTGATTGTCGCAGTCTTCATGGCGGTGATCGTGTCGATACACTTACCCAACGGCTTTTTCTGGCCTAACGGTGGTTTCGAGTATCCGCTGATGTGGGGCTTGATCGCCCTGGCCATCTTCTTCCGTGGCGGCGATCGGTATTCCTTGGACGCGCGACTGGGTCTGCGCATCTGAGCATCTAATGGGGCGCAGACTTACGGAGGGCTCCGGCATGCGAAAAATCAACTTTCCGACCGTGTTTGTGCCCCATGGGGCGGGACCATGCTTTTTCATGGATTGGCAGCCCCATGGCACCTGGGACCGAATGGCATCCTGGCTACGCGGTCTTGTGTATCAGGTGGGTGGAAAGCCGAAAGCCCTTATGGTGGTCTCCGCACACTGGGAGACGGCGGCATTCACCGTCAATGGCCAGGTCCAGCCCGAGCTGCTCTACGACTACGAGGGCTTCCCAGAACATACTTATCGCCTCACCTGGCCGGCTCCGGGTGCTCCTGCGCTTGCCGCAGAGGTTCAAACGCTTCTGGCGGCCGAAGGCCTGGCGGTGGCTGAAGACCATGAGCGGGGACTGGATCACGGAGTATTTATCCCGATGAAGCTGGCCTTCCCGGAGGCCGAGGTGCCGGTGGTCGAGCTGTCGCTGCGATCGGGTCTGGACCCCGGTGAGCACCTCGTGGCCGGCAGGGCCTTGGCGGCCCTTCGCCGCCAAGGTGTGCTGATCATCGGCAGCGGCATGAGCTATCACAACATGAGCCGCTTGCGCCAGGGTGGTGCTGCCCTCGATCCGGACTCAGAGCGTTTCGACGCCTGGCTAGCGGAGACCGTGGCCTTACCGCGTGCGCAACGCGAGCAACAGCTGATCGAGTGGGCACGTGCACCAGGCGCACGCGCATCCCACCCGCGTGAGGAGCATCTCCTGCCCTTGCATGTGGTTGCCGGCGCGGCGGGTGACGACCCAGGGCTGAAGGTGTTCGAGGATCAGGTGCTTGGCAGTGTGCAGTCCGCCTTTCTTTTCGGCGGCTTGTCCCGCGATCTGTGACCCTCTCAATCGCGGATGAGATTTCCCAAGAATACTCGGCCAAGGGAACTCTGCGGCGCTGAGTTTTGACCGGTGAAACGCCGAGCAGCAAAATATCACGCGTCAAGAAAACAACAGACCCCAGGAGGCAACCCCCATGACCAAGCTACTTATTCTCTATTACAGCATGTATGGGCATGTGGAGACGATGGCACACGCCGTAGCCGAAGGCGCTCGCTCGGTTGAGGGGGTCGAGGTCAGCGTGAAGCGGGTGCCGGAGCTCATGCCCGAGGAGGTCGCCCGCAAGGCTGGGGCGAAGCTCGAGCAAGCGGCGCCCATTGCCACCGTCGATGAATTGCCGGAATACGAAGGGATCATCTTCGGAACGCCCACCCGCTTCGGAAATATGTGCGCTCAGATGCGAAATTTTCTCGATCAGACGACAAGGCACTGGCTAGGTGGTGCGCTGATCGGCAAGGTCGGCAGTGTCTTCACCTCTACGGCCTCTCAGCATGGCGGACAGGAAACCACGATCACCTCCTTCCATACCACGTTGCTTCACCATGGAATGGTGATCGTCGGCGTTCCGTATTCGTGTCAGGCGCTGCTGAACATGAAGGAAATCACCGGCGGCAGCCCTTATGGGGCGAGCACCCTTGCCGACGCAGATGGGAGCCGGCAACCGTCGGAAAACGAGCTGACCATCGCTCGGTTTCAGGGTGAGCACGTCGCCAGCGTTACGAAAAAGCTAGCGGCGTAACCCATATCGTTACACACAACTCACGGCCCGGTAGCGTTGTACGCGGCGAGCGCGAGGACGAAGTCGCGTGTGCGTTGCAGACCGATCCAGATGCTCTTGTTGCCGGGCGGGCCGTCGTGCTTGCGGTTGAGGAAGCCGCCGAAGCCGGCGAGCATGCGCACCATGGTGTCGAGTGGCGGCGGCTCGTCGGGTGGCGGTGCGCGTTGGCTGACGATGTAGATGGCATGCCATTCCTCGGTCTCGAAGACGACGTCGCAGGGCAGCTCGGGGCAGCGCCGCGCGGTCGTGCGCAGCAGCATCACGCGCCAGGCGATGATGAGGTACAGGGCGATGGCCGGCTCGAGCCGACTGAGGTGCTGGAGCTGCAGCTTCTCGACCTCGCAGCCGGATTTGAGGACCTTGAACAGCAGCTCGATTTCCCAGCGGCACAGGTACCACTCGAGCATCTCGAGCGCTTGTTCGAAGGTCTCGACCGGCAAGGTGGTGAGCAGCAGCCACTGCACCGGCGCGGTGCCCGCCGGCGGCGCGGTCTCCTCGGCGAGAAGGGCGGTGAGCGCGACGCTCGGTGCGAGCCCGGCCTTGCCGTTGGGAGCGCGGATCGAGACCCGGGTCGCGCGCAGGGTCTGGGTGACGGTGCGCTTCGGGCGCGTGGCCGATTTCGGCAGCGTGAAGGTCACGCTGCCGAGGGCTGGGGCACGGGCGAGTGTGGGGCGCAGGCGCCCCTCGCCGAGCAGCGCCCGGTCGTGACTCGCGCGCACCCGCAGCTCGACCGGACGACTGTCGGTGGCGGCGACGAACAGCTCGTAGATGTCCGCCTCGCGGTCGGCGAGATAGACGAGGCGGGTGTCGGGCAGCTCGCCGGCGACTTCGCCGAGGCGCTGGTAGCCCTCGAGCCAGCGCGCGCTCTCCTTGTCCTCGAGGGGCAGATGCGCGCTGCTGTGGCCGAAGGTGTCGGGGTCGCGGGCCCACAGCCAGGCATCGAACACGCCGAGCGGCACGCGCTCTGGCGTGACCAGGAAGGTCGGGTGCAGGTGCAGACCGCGCTGGGCGGCGTAGGTGAGCGGGCCGAGCCCCTCGATGTCGTGCTTGCCGGTGAAGTCGAGCTCGGTGGTGTCCTGGATGGCGAGCACCACGCGCTCGCCGCGGGCGCGCTCGAGGGTGCGCTCGGCATGCGGTGCGAGCACGCTCTCGGCGCTCACCTTCTGGTGGCCGAAGAAGCGGTAGGCCGCCTGCGTCTCGGCCCAGCCGCGGGCCGCGGCCGGGATGCTCAGCGTCGGCTTCGCACCGAGGGTGTGCAGTAACGATGCGGCGCGTGTGTTCAATCGTCGGTCTCCGAGCCGGGCGCCGGCCATCTCCTCGTGCGCCCAGCTCATGCGCCGAGCACGCGGCGGAAGTCGCAGCGCAGCGCCTGCACGTACACCGCCTTGACCGGCAGTGTCGCACGGTGGCGGCGGTCGCGCTTGCCGCGCCCAGTGGTATACCCGAGCTGGACCCAGTTCGCCGCCCGGTAGCAGGTGCCGGCGAAGCGGCCCACCTCGACGAAGCTCTCGAGCAGCACCGGCTCGATGCCGTAGGCGCGCGCGAAGTCCACGCGCACCTGGCGCGCCGTGAGCGCCAGCACCTTCGAGGCCAGGTTGCGCACCGAGACCCAGGGCAGCACCAGGAATCGCGCGTTGTTGAGCACCCGTGCCAGCCCGCGCTCGCGCGCCGGCGCATCCCAGCCGATCCAGCGGTC
>JAGFJL010000042.1 GCA_024102725.1 Nitrococcus mobilis | reverse complement strand
TACGACTCGCCGGTGGCCGTGCTGCGGGTGTGCGTGCGGCGGATGAACATGCCCGCGAGGCTAGCGTGGTCGGACATTCCGCACAAGGGGTGATAATAAATATTATGGCACTACATCCGGCTGTGCCGCCGGCACTTATATACAAATCAATGCATTATACTTGACTACACGCCGGAATCGGCCCGAAATCAGGCAGAGAGCGTTAAAGATGGGCTAAGATCCGGGTAGTGTTCGAAACCGTACACGCTGCGTTTCAACAATCACATAAGTGCCTGGAAGCTTATCGGCATAGCGCTTCAACAGCCGAACCAATCGCGGCCATTGAGTGCGGTCCCCTGCCCGAAAACGGAGCAACACGATTCCTGCGGCGCTACGCTTAAATCGGAATACTAATTCACCGAAGTCACGATCCGTCGTCAGGAATAGCAAGATGGTCTCCGTCGCAGCCGTGCGCGCGATCCCCGCTCGCCACGACCGGGTTCGACAGCCCCGGCGCTACAACAGGGCTGCGCTCACGCCCAAGGCTTCGGCCGCTTGCACGAGGCACCGGTCGAGGGACTGGAGTCGAGCCCCATGGTTTGCGGCGACGGCCAAGTGCAGGGCGTCACCCGAACGCAGCCCGGAGGCGTGCTGATCCGCATACCGGGCCGCGGTATGAAACTCCAGACGCGACACGGGGAACACCGAGAATGACTCCTCGGCCAGCGCGGTGAAGACTGCCAGGGCATCCGCCCGGTGGGCAGCTGCCAGCTGCCCCGTTCGCACCTTGACGGATAGCGCACCGGAGAACTCGGTGATAACCCAGTCGCTGATAGCCAACTGCTCGGCTGGCTGGGCCACCAGCCACGCCTGCATGTCTGCGGTGCGAGCCTCGTTGGTCAGTGCGGCCACGAGCAGGCTGGTGTCCAGGTACTGAATCAATAGCGCGCCTCGTCGCGAAGTCGGCGCATGAAGTGCCCGGCATCCTCGGTTTGCGCCGGCATGGAGCGGGTCAGCTGCTGAAGAGCGGCGAGATCCACCGGCTTACGTGGCGTCTGGAGCCGGGAAAGCTGCACCACCGGCTTGCCGCGCTTCGTGATGACCACGGTCTCACCGGCCGCGGCCAGCTCGGCAAGCTCGCTCAGGCGCGCCTTGGCATCCGCCAGATTGACTTGGGTGTTGTCCATATGCGTCAACCCGAATTGACCATTTAGATGATCATTTTATGGGGTAGATGATCCGAAACACAATGCCTGAAATCACGCCGTGCGTTCAGGCACGCTACCGCCTTGAGGTGAGGCTCCCCATTCGCCGAGAATCAGCATGTTGTGCCGGGCTGGGCGCGTCAGGCGCGGGCGACGGCCGTTTCCAGGAGCTCCAGTCGCTGGGCGTGCTGCACGATCTCCAGCAGCGGGATCACGCGATCCTCGCCCGTTCGCGCCTGGAACAATTCCCCCCGTGACGGTCACGGAATCAATGCCCGCTCCGCTCCCCGCCCTTCGCGCCTGGAACAAGCCTTCCAGGTTGGCGAACGGCCCTTCGGTGATGCGTAGCCGCTCATTGCGGCGGAAGCCGCCGGCGTCGCCGGTGGCTACGCAGTCATCGTCGCCCGCCCGGGTCTTGAGCCCATGCACCACCGCATCCGGCACCGTCGGCACGTTTCGGTATCGGGCAGCGCCTTGCGCCCACCGCGCTTGATGGCAATGCGCCAAGCCACCTCCCGCTTCCGGTTCTCTTTGCGCTTGCCACGTCCCGGTAGCCGGCAGCGCCGCCACCCTACGGGTGGAGCGAATGGGCACCGTGATCTCGGCAAGGGCATCGAGGTGCACGAAAAGATACCGGGGGGGGAAGCGATTCGATGAGCGTGGCCATGCGAGCGCCTCGGCGCCGGCGCAGCCGGACAAGCGGGCGGAAGACCTCGTAGCCCTGGCGGCTCAGGTGGCGCTCGGCGCGCTCGTCCTCGCGCGGCTTGCAGTGCACGGCGTACCAGCGCCGCATGATGGTCACTTTCCCGGTTCCTGCGATCGGGCTGGCCAACCTCGGCGCGCAGCGCGAGCGCCGCCTTCTCGGTTAGGCCCTGCGGGGTCAACTTGTAGAGGTAGGCGCGCTTGTTGCGGCTGTTGCGAAAGGAAGATGGATTCCGGCCTACGCCGGAATGACGAAATTTGAACGTTATTCGATACTTCCAGTAGTTGCCCCACCCAAGGCTGATACCGAGCGCGGCGGCGAGTTCGTGCTGGGTCATGTCCGGCTTTTGCTCCAGGTACCGCGGCACCTGAAAGCGTAGATCCTCGGGGCGCATGGTTCGGTCTTCCGCGGCGGCTGCTACCCATCTCGGCGGCTCTGTCTGGAAGCGTGCGGGGCATTGTGTACGTTCATAAATTGAACGCACGTAATTTACACCACAACCCCCGGCCGAAGGCAAGGGGTGCGAGCAAAGTTGTCGGGAGCAAAGTGCGCTGGGATTCGGTGCGTCGAAGGCGGATTGTCCGGCG
>JAGFJL010000027.1 GCA_024102725.1 Nitrococcus mobilis | reverse complement strand
CAAGATCGCGGGTCAGACCAGTTCGTATGAACCAGAGATGGCCCTTGGCGTTCGCCATCTGTGATGAAAATTGCTGTGGTTGAATTTGTCGCCAACCTCCCGCAGAAATTAATCGAACGTCGGATTTGAGCCGCCAAGTCCAGGTCAAATTCACGCCCTGCTGGCGGGTTTCCGAACCATCGCGCTCGAATGTTCGCCGCAAAAACGCATAGGCGAGCGTTGCCGAATGCTTTGCACCGCTGAAGGTCACCGACGCGCGCCCTTGCTGGAGCACGTAAAAATCCTGCACCGCCTCCGGCCTCAATACCGGGATTTCGCCGATCGGCAGACAGCTTGGATCCGCCGGTGGACAATCCAATGCGAATATGGGTACCGCACCGGCATCCGTCAAAATAGTGTTTCGTAGGCTGGCGATGCGCTGGATGAAGTTTGCTTGCCACAACGTGTTCCGCCTTCGATAGTGGAAATTCAAACTGCCGGTCTTACCGAAGAAACGTTGGCCGTAGCGGGCTGCAAGGCTAGTGCGTTGGTTCGGGACCCAGTTGAAACCGACATCCCAAAAGGGGCCGTCAATCGAGTTGCGGATCGACTGAAAATCATTGTCTTGATAGCCGCCGGTCGCGGATACCGAGAAATGCGGAGTGAGCCGATAGCCGAGAGTGGCGGAAGCCTCGTTGAACGTGCCGGCCGCAAACCGGTTGGGACCGCCAAAAGCAGAGGTGTTGGTTCCGGCCCCGCTAGGACGTCGCGTTCGCGTGTGGCGGGCGTTCAAAGACCAGAGAACGGGATCGAAAGCATCACCGCTTTGTAGGTTCCCGCTGAACTCGTTGGTCTGGCTATCGGCTATGTTGCCGCCATCGACGAAAACCCGATCATGGCGGTAACGTAAAGTGGAATCGGCGTACGATCCGAAATGATTCGTGAGATAAGGGCTCGCCGAGATCAGGGTAACCGCGGTGAGGTTGTTAAAACCCGCCGTATTGTCGATGCCAATCGGTCCCGCCAGATTGGTAGCGAATTGCCGCCTCCGCGCTCGGGCATCGACAAACAGATGCTGTTTCCACAGCTCTGCGTTGCCGTCCGCGGCGAGCCGGTGAAACAATCGGTCTTGGTAACGGTTCGAAGCGCCTGTGCCCGAATCACCCCAGGGGCGCCAAGCGAGCACGCCGCTCAAGGTGTAAGAGAGATGCCCCCGCGCCCGAGGTCCTTCGCCGGAAATATCCACCCCAGGATTGAACTGAGTCACCAGGGCGCCCTTGGCCTGGTCATCGGGACTTAGGTTGACATTATCGGTAAAAATCTCGCTGAGCCTGGCGCGGGGTGTCACCTCCCAGTTCATCGCCGCCCGTACAGACCATGGCATACTTGCCACGACAACAAGCAGACCTATTACGAGAACCACAAGGCGCCGGAAATCCCTCCCTGGCATATTACAATTCTCAGCTCTTATGGTAGCCGTAGCCGTAGCCGTAGCCGTAATCGATCCCCGGTACGCGGCGTGCCTTGTTTAGGAGGGTCATGACAACATCACAACGCTTGAGCTGCTCGAGCGCGCCACGCACCGCATCCTGGGGAACGCGCTCCGCCTCGACCACCAGCACGACCTGTCCCATATGCGCGGCAAGCACGCTCGCCTCGGAGGTCGCCAACAACGGCGGCGAATCGAACAGTACAATCCGATCCGGATAACGTTCCGCCATCTCCGCGGTGAGCTGGGTCATGGCCTCACTCGCGAGAAGCTCGGTGGAGTGCCTGTGATTGGCGCCGGCCGTCACGATGCTTAAATTCGGGACATTGGTCCTGACAATGGCATCAGCGAGGTCTATGTCCTTACCACCGAGAACATCGAGCAGGCCGATTTCTGCCTGGATGCCGAGATACCTCGGAATGGCGGGACGCGCGACGTCGGCATCGATCAGCAAAACGGTGCGATCTACCTCATGGGCGATACTAAGTGCCAGATTAATGGTGCAAAAGCTCTTTCCTTCCCGCGGCAAAGCGCTGGTGATCATCACGAGGTTGCCCGAGCGAACAAAATCCGAGCGGGTGCCGAAGGCATTGTTGATGATTGGCCGCTTTACCATCCGGAACTCTTCGGCCAAGTTGCTGCGACTGTCCTCTGGGGTGAGCAAGCCCTGGTTTTTCATATGCTCGATATCCAGTACGTGAATATTGGATCCTTCGGGCATATCCGACGGTGATGTCGCCTGCGCCGGCTCAACGCGCCGTTCATCCTCTGCGTTGTCGCGCCCGGGGAGCTGCGCTCGCGCGCCTTGCCGAGTGCGCCCGGATTTCTTCAACGCTTTCTCAATGGTGTTCATGACGCCCTCTCGAGGAATCCCTTACGAATCCCTTACCCGATCAGATAAAACGTAGTCAATGAGCCGAATGCGACCAGCAGGGTTACCGAAGCCAGGGCATAGGCGGTGAGGCCTATTCGGCGCGTGCGCAGCATCTGCGGCGTTTCGCTAAGTGAGATCGTACCGAGGAACGGCCGATCGGTTATACGCTCCAGCGCTTGTCGCGACATGATCATCGGGCGCAATTGTCCGAATAGGAAACCAACTCCCACACCCGCGCCAATCGCCACTAAGAACACGCCGGAAGAAAGCAGCAGCCGGTTGGGACCGGCGGGAGAAGATGGCACATGCGGCGGGTCCACCACGCGGAAATCGACCGTATTGGTCTTGCTTTCGACATTACCGGACAGCACTACCTTTTCGCGGCTTTGCAGGAGCTTTTGGTAGTTCCCTTGAACAACCGCGTAATCACGAGTCAGGGCTCTGTATTGAGCCTGAACCGCCGGGATGGTATCGACAGCGGCCTTAAGCTCGTCATAGCGCTGTTGGTATTCATTCACACGGGCCTGAAGCGAAGCAACCTGGCTCTCGGCTTCGGCCAGCGCGAACTGCAATTGCTGGAGATAACTATTCTCATTGCCTGTGGAGCCGCTAACCGCGTTGCCGCCCGCCTTGCCCCGCCTCCTCCGCTCCTGTCTGCGCTGCGCCTTCAGTTCGGCCAACACACGCTCGGTTGCGACAACATCGGGATGCTGCGCAGTATAGCGCAGCCGCAGTTGATCCAGGTTTTCTTGCAATGCCGCTATACGAGTATCCAACATGCTCGGCGAGTCGTCGTCGCTGGAACCCGTATCCGGACTCGGCGTACCCAGCAGCACGGGTTCCGTGCCCTGCAGCCGGCCTTGGTAGCTGTCGCGGCGGCGCACGGCCTCCTCGAGCTCGAGTTTAGCCTGCTGAAGCTGCCCATGCGCTTGCTGGAGTTCTCCGTAATAATCGCCCTCATCTTGGCCGGGAATCATCCCCGCGTGCTCGCGCTTGAACTGCGCGATCCGCTCCTCCATCTCATCGATCTTCTGGCGATAGGCCTCGACCTGCTGATCGATGAACTGCCGCGAGGCACTAAGATCTTTGCGCGTCGATCCGAGACTGCTCTCCACGAACATATTCAACGTGGCTTGGACGACCTTTTGGGCAACCTGCGGTTTGGAATTTTGGTAGGAAAGGGTATATAGATTGGACTGCTTGGTGCTGGCTAACTTAATGTCGGCAGACAAGCCGTCGATAAGGCGTTCCAACGCCTGCGGTGTTTTAGCTGACAGGTCGAGATCGGCGCGGCGCGCCACCTCTTCTAAATTCGGCCGGCTGAGCAGCGTACGAGTCATCATGCTCAACTGCTGCTCGACCGGCGGACGCACGGTAAGGCCGCTGAGCAGCGGAGCGAGTAATGTTTGGGTATCGACATAGACGCGCGCCGAGGCCTCAAATTGATCGGGCAGCTCGTAGACCCAGATCCAACCGAACACCGCCACAAGCCACGCAATTACCAGGCTGTACCAGCGATAGCGCCAAGTCGCCCGTATGTATTCCATTATCTGGGCAAAGATCTGATCCATAACCTCTTAATACCTTGACGTCCCCTTGTATAAGTCGGATCGCTTAGCAAGCTCTGATCTATTCGTCACACCGGCGAAGTCCGGTGTCCAGGGTCTTGATTTTCCTGGATTACGCACACCGTCCTTGGTATACGCCCTGTCGGGCCAGCTAAAGCTGTTCAAATCCGTTCCTACGGATTTGTCCGGCTTTCGCCGGAATGACGAGAAAGAGATTAATTCAACCCCCTTAGGGCTAAATACGCACCGCGTTGCTATAGAAGCGATTCGGGTATGATGAGCACATCGCCCGGCAGCACCTCGACATTGGCCGAAATGTCCCCCCGCTTGAGCAGGTCGTCCAAACGAACCGCGTACTGTTTGCGCTGGCCATTAACAGAACGGATGATGCTGGCATCGTTGCCGTCGGCGAATTCGGTCAGTCCGCCCACGGCAATCATGACGTCCATGACCGTCATACCTTTACTGAACTGTAGGGTTTGCGGTTCGGCCGCCTCACCCACCACCCGAATTTGACGGCTGTAGGGGCCGACGAACCCCGACAGGATCACGGTAACCACCGGCTGTTTGATATAGCGGGAGAGCGCCTTCTCGAGATCGCGGGCGAGTTCGACCGAGGTCTTACCGGTGGCAGGCACGTCTTCCACAAGCGGTGTATTGATGCGCCCATCCGGGGGCACGATAACCGAATGCGACACCTCGGGATTACCCCAGACGACGATCTCCATCTCATCGCCTGGCCCAATGACATAGTGATCCGGCGGTCGCTCGGTGAGACTCGTCGGTGCCGGCGGGTAACTACTCAACGAGCCACAACCCGACGAGGTCATCGCCGTCAGAACAACTGCCAGGCAAGCCACAGCAGTCCAATTTATCCTTGGCATGGCGAACCCCCCGTTCCATCTTCGCCCGGCTGAGCACACCGGGTTACCTGTCATGCCTGCAAGTACGAATCACCGCTCTTTTATGTTATAGAGACGGTCCAACATGCTCGACTGCGTCGAGATGAGCGCTCCACGGTAAGAAAGCGACTGTCGCAATTACTATACTGTTGGATTTTACAATACAAGCTTGAGCGCAAACCCATTCACAAACCAGCCGCATCCGCGCCGCCCCTTCCTATCGATGGCAGATTCGCAACGCGGTGAGTGAACAATACCTTTGACACCATTGGCTTACAGCTTTTCCAACAAGGCTTGGGCCGCGTTCTTCTCCGGGAAGCTCTTGTCCTTGGCCAGCAAATCCTCTAACTCCTGCCGGGCCGCCGACTGCCGGCCGGCACGCGCCAGCGCGGCTGCATAATGGTACTGAACCGTAAGCGAATCCCCTAGCTGCTTTCGCGCCGATTCCAATAACGGCAAGCCCTGTTCGACCTGCCCACCCTCGACCAACATCCACCCCAAGGTATCTTGAAAAGCGGGGTTTTTCGGATGCAAGCGATTCGCCTCCCGAGCGAACTTCAGCGCCTGCTTGGAATCACTCGGCCAACGGGCCAAGGCGAGATTATTCAAAACCGTGGCGTTACGCGGATCAACCTCGATGATTTTCTCATACATTTCAGCCGCTTCCTTGTGGCGCTCTAGCAGCAGATAGCGATCGCCCAGCTCGCGCGCCATCGACAGATCGTCGGGGTGTGTTTTCAGCCACCCGGCAACCGTCGTAACGCTTGCCTCATGCTTGCCGGTGGCCCACTGCAGGCGCGCCAACATGCGCAGCGCGGCCTGCGACTGGGGATGCGCCTTTACAGCCGAGTGCAGAATGTCGATAGCCTGAGAAAGCTCGCCCTGCCGCACCCGAATCTGCGCCTCCAACAATTGGCCCACCGGACTCTTCGGGTGTTGTTGCTGGATCTCATGGACAAGCTCCAGTGCGCGATTGAAATTTTTTGCCCGGGCTTCCAGTTGCGACAAAGCCACTTCGGCGCCCAGATGGCGCGGGCTGAGCTCGAGCGCCTCGGTCAATGCCTTGCGCGCCCCATCCATATCGCCGAGTTGTTCTCGGGTCCGGGCAAGCTGCAGGCGGGCTGGAACAAACTTCGGATGAGCGGCAATCAGCTCCTGATAGGTGTTCGCCGCCGCCTGGTTCTTCCCTTCCGCCAGCAGTGCCGCGCCGCGGATATAGAGTAGGCCCACCTGCTTCGGGTTGGCCGCCAGCGCTTTTTGGGTGGCTTGCACCGCTTGC
>JAGFJL010000025.1 GCA_024102725.1 Nitrococcus mobilis | reverse complement strand
TCGGTGTCTTGGGGCGGGGCCGGTACGTCGTCGACGAACTCGGGGGGCAGTCGATAGCACATGTTAAGCAACAGCATCGCCATACCGGCGCGGGTGGTCAGCGGGTCTTCCTCAGTATACGCTCCGCTCGGGTCGCTCAGGTAGCCGATTTCGCGTGCTTCGGCCGCCCACGCAAGCACCTCGGCCGCGCCCGGACCGCGCACCTCGCCGGTGTCCATATCCCAATCGAATTCGAGTAGTGCGGGCGGCCCGGCGGTCATGCGTACAGCTTCAACGTGTTCCATAGGTACGAGTTATACCGGAATAGGAGCCGTACGGACAATCGGACTGATTCCGGGCCAGGGTCGAGTAGCCAAAGCTGTGCGAGCGCAGAGCTTGGCGTGGTTACTAGCCGCCTGACCGCTGCCGTGAGCGCGCAGGCGCGGGAGTTTGGCAGACCTCCGGTGGACAGATGACGACTTCACAGCCCTCATACGCTTCTAATAGCGGACGCAGGCGGGCATCATCTTTTGCGCAAAGCGCGACAGCACGGGCACTACGAGGCTGAAAGGCCTCAATCAGCTGCAGTGAGAAAAGCGTCTGACCCATCAGGTACATCCCAAGCGGACTGTTCTTGGTTTGCACCACGACGACATCTTTGCCGAAAATATCGACGTGCGTGCCGCGGCCTGCGACTTGTGGTATTTCACCGAGTATTACAAGGCCGTCGAGCAGACGTCGCGCCTGCGTGGCTGTGCGTTTAACAAGAGGAAACTCCTCGATGAGCATGCCGCCGAGCTGACGCCAGTACCAGCGCGTCATTGCCGTCTCTCGTAAGCTCATCCCTTCGCTCGCCCCATTCATTCGGCATTGAGGGCACGTTATCCCCCGAGCGTGCCTTGATCCGCGGAGTACTTCTCGGAATTTCGGCTAGGAGTCTGCGCCGTAGGAGTTCAGTAAGCGATGAGCATTCTGGCGCAGGTTTCCGTTCATAGAATTGTTGCTCCGAAGAATCAGTCGGTGGTGCGGGGTAGTTGAAGTTCTTCTCAGGTAGACAGACGGAGCCTGCTGCGTTTATCTCATCCGAGCTCGATCAGCGGGCGCATCCGCCATAAGTTGGCGGCCAGACACACTAGATCCCATTCGCCTGCCGCCCCCAGAGACCCCGGATGCTGAAGCGCCGAAAGCCCATTACTTGTTTGATCCAGCCTTTGACGGCTTCGACGATGTGTTTGCGATGCCGGTAACGCTCCCGGCCGTCGGGCGTCGAGAGCTTTTCGACCATCCGCTGGGTCGCCGGATAGGGGTTAGCATCGATGTCGCCGACCGCCTTGCCTTCGCCTCGCACCGAGACGTAGGCGTCGATGCTGCGCTGCTCAATGCCCGCGCAGAGACGGCAGCAACGGCGTCCTATCACCGTAAGGCATTCAGGGAGAGGCGTTGCCTGATCCCCGCCGGTGGATTTCGATGGTACCGGCGCTGACGTGGGCGTCCCAGGCATTGGCGAGCAGCTCTCGGACGATGGCGAGCTCTTTTTCGTTGTAGATCTGGGAGCTCAGGATCTTGAACATTTGCGCGGTGGCTTTGATCGAAGAGGTGCGAACGGGCGTTTCGACGGTGCTCTCACGGGTGTTCGGGTTCGTGTTCAGTCGCATGACGCTTGTTCCATCGTTTTGGTTTTCGGTAGGCGGTCTCGGGGAACTCGCTTGTGAGGCGCGCGTTGAGCTCATCGATGCGTTGCTTGATCTCGGCGAGCCCCGCCTGGGTGAGCCAGGTCACCTCGACCTCGTCGTTGCGCAGCAGCTCGACAGTGGTGAACCCGTCCACCGGGTCGTGGATGCGGTGGCTGAATGGGCCGGTGGTTTGTATGGTCGTCATGGTCGGGCCTGCTTGAGCAGCGCTTCGAGGTAATTGGCGACGTCGTGTGGGTGTCGATGCCAGGTAAGCTGTCGCCAATTAGCGACATCGCAAGAGCCATGCCACTTAGTGGTTGCACGACAAATTTCAGCGACTTAAGAGGCACTGCGAACTAGCGTTTTCTGGAGTGGTGATCCGTTGTAAAAACAATGGACAATCCAATACTTCAGAATTGGCGGCCTTTCGTTTCTTACGAATGCATCTCGGCTGTTGCGTTCCCGAATACGTATTAAATCGGCGCTGTAATAGAGATCCGATAGGAGCGAAGCCCACGTTGATGCGCATCCTCAGATGTAACATCCAACACCGGGGGAACAAGTGCCCTGCATCGGCTGAGGTAGGCTTGGTGCAGGAGTTTGGTCTCGATGTCTCGGATCTGGTACTGTGAACCACCGCTTCCCCAGACGGTTGAGGCCGCCAGCTCGACCATCTCCGTGGAAAACGAGTCATGGCTGCGAATCGCCAGCTTGTTCAGCGGATCTTCAAATATCAGCTTCGCCACGGCGTTGCCCGATCCTGCAGGCTCTTGTGAAGCCCTGCCCAGGGTGTTTGTGATGAGGTCATTGGCTTTTAAATTACCTCAGATGAGGCATGAGCTCTCCACTTCACAAGAACGTGAGCAGCTCGCCAAGCTACAGGTCACGAGCTACAGCCGGGAGCCTGGCCGGCGTTGCTATGGGCTTATGCGCGCCTTGCCGAAGTCTTCCTGGCGAGCAAGCCTGCCCACGGCGTGTTCTGCGGTTCGCAGTGCCTAGGGTAGTTGGCTTCCAACATGTTCTGGTCAACTCGGAGCGGACACCCATTGACGCTGCAGCGGCCCGTTCTTTCTCCCGTGGAGTAAGGTAATCGAGGGTCGAATGGAGCCGGTCCCAGTTGTAGTGCATCTCGATGTACTCGATGACGTCCTGTCTGGCCTGCGTCCGGGTCATATAGCGCTGGCCGTCGGTCCATTCGCTCTTCAAGGAGCCGAAGAAGCGCTCCATCACGGCATTATCCCAGCAGTTGCCCTTGCGGCTCATGGAAGCGAGCAGGCCGTGCTGATCGAGCCTGTGGCGATAGTCTCCGGCCGCAGTACGTCTCGATCCGCCACACCGAGCACTTGCAGCAGGCCGGCATCGAGCCGTCGGTCGGCAGCGTCGGCGACTCCTACGACAATGCGCTGACCGAGACGATCAACGGCCTCTACAAGGCCGAAGTCATCCATCGCCAGTCCTGGAAGACTCCTCAGGCGGTGGAGCTGGCGACATTGGCTTGGGTCGACTGGTTCAACCACCGGCGGGTGCTGGGGCCGATCGGCAACGTGCCCCCCGCTGAGGCCGAAGCGGCGTATTATCGGCAACTCAACGAGTCCGCCAAAGCGGCATGACTCACACCAACGGGCCTCCGGAATAGCCGGGGCGGTTCAATAGCCAAACCGCAGAAGCAGTTGGGGGATACCTCGGACGTTTGCTATACGGGCCAGGCCCGTCCTGAGTTCAGGCACTTCGATCGGCTGACTTAGAAAGGATGCACGAACGTCTTGCGCGGTGCAGGCGAGAAGCACCAGTGCAAGCGCGCGTCCCGTCGCAAGCCATTCCTCGACGGTATCCGTAGCTGTATAGAAAAGGCCTAAAGCAGGTGATCCCGCGATATTCTCCTTGTCGCGCGCCGCCGCAATCCCGCCAATATTAAAACGGCGAACCATCGCCGCACCGAGTGATGAAAGCGCATCGGGCATACCCAAGCTCTCACCGGAGATCCCATCGTGCGTCGCCGCCCGTCGCGAGTGAATCCATGAAGCAAGCTCTCGGCGAAAGTCGCGGTCCATAAATTGCGCCCGGTCGCCTTCGGCGACCAGTTCGGCGATCTCCCGGCGTGTGCCGCTGTCGATTATGGTCCTGAGTCCAACACCGTACAACCACGCAAGTCGTCCGATCTCCGCCATCAAGGTCGGCGGCACGGGCTTGTTTTCGAAGCGCTGGCGCACTGTTCGCCGCTTCGTGATTGCATGAAAGAGTCCCTTGCCGTTGTCATCGGTCGTGCCGCCCTCTCCCAGCCGGACGCTCGCCAAGAGATCCGGATCATCCGAGACGGGCAAAACGCTCACCGTCGGCTGGTAGCCGTAGTGCCGCATCGCGATGCACAACATCTCCAGCGCCGCCCCACAAGAGATTGTTAGTTCCCGGCCATCGGGGTCCACGACCGAAAGACCACGGGCCCGATCCGCCATCAGCTCCAGCGAATCGCCCGTAATCTGGAAGAGCCACGGTTGGGTGTTGTGCCCCGACGGAGCCAACACCGCATAATTGACCAAGAACCGCAACTTATCAGCAGGAGAGGCATCAGCCGGAAAATCGGCCTCGCTCGTCTCCCATGGACTCGGTGCCTGGCGCATTATGCCTGCCGTCTCTTGGATGAGCGCGCTGTCGTAAGCAGAACATACTGGCGCGTTCGAAACGAAATAGCCCGGGTCAACTGTACTTGGACTCCGTTAGATGTATGGGGGGTCGTGCGACGGGGACCGATCGCATAGATCACGCTCACCATACGAGCGGCTCGCAATTTGCGAATTCCCCCCGATGCCGCCATGATCGCCAAAGGTCCACCGAGCATGTCCACGCCACGGCCGATGACGATTGTTGCGGTGACTTTTGCAATCACAGTCCTCGTCTTTGCCGGCTTGCAGGCTTGGCGGTGGTCCGACGATCGGCGTATTGCCTACGTATGGTGTCAGCTGGAGGGCCGTGCACGCACGGCGCCTGCTGTTTTTCAGCCTGCAATGGTGGACAGTCTACCGGAGCCGGCGCGGCGCTTCTTTCTGTACACGATCAAACCCGGCGCACCGCTTCGCACCGTGGTGGAGATCTGGACGAGCGGCGAAATCGGCCTCGGTACGAGCAAAGAACCGAAATACATGCCGATGCACGCTCGCCAGATCCTCGCGCCACCGCATGGCCTCGTCTGGAAAGTTCAGGCGGGCCGGAGCGCGGTACGGATTTCAGGCTCCGAGGGCTTCGACGGCAAGCGCTCTTGGGGGAGGTTTTGGCTGCTAGGTTCCATCCCTGTGGTTCGAGCCGGCGGCGGTCCGGATCATGCCAGAGCCGCTTTTGGCCGCCTCGTCGCCGAGTCGGTCTTTTGGGCACCAGCGGCGCTGTTGCCTCACAACGAGGTCACCTGGGAAGCGGTGGGAGTTGATACGGCCCGAGCGAGACTTTCCTACAAAGGCCTGACGCAGACGGTTGATATCACCGTGGACGAAGCCGGCCGGCCGACCCGGGTCGTCATTCCTCGCTGGAGTAACGCCAATCCGGAGAAGACCTACCGCATACAACCTTTCGGCGGATACCTATCGGCGTTTAGGGAGTTTGATGGATATACACTGCCCACACGGATAGAGGGCGGCAACTTCATTGGAACCGAAGACTATTTCCCCTTCTACAAGGCCCGCGTGGAAAACGTGCGGTTCACCGACACGGCTGATCGCGAAGCGGCGGTCAGCGCGCGGATCGGGCTGCGGCGTTAGCTTTGCGAGCAAGCGTGCTACGTGCTACCTGGGACCCAAATTAAACGGATCCGGTCGAAATGAGGCTATTACATGAATCCGCATGGGTTGCATGAAGCCAAGTGAACGGCAATCGGGTTTGCGAAGCTCTCGTCAACGGAGATACGCCTCGCTCGCATAACGACGCATCATTCGCTGGCTGTTGAAACGCGGGCCGATCTTGCTGATCGTCTCCTTCATCATCCAGATCCAGCGGGCGCGGTCGGTGTAGTAAAGCGGCAGGACCGTTCCCTCGAGTTTGGCATAGAGGTCCCGGGCGTGATTGCCGTCCTGGTCGCCATCGCGCCCGATGGCCCAACCGGTCACCCCCTCGATCCAGGCCTCGATCCACCAGCCGTCCAGCACGCTCAAATTCAACACACCGTTCAACGCGGCCTTCATGCCGCTCGTGCCCGAGGCTTCCATCGGCGGCAACGGTGTGTTGAGCCATATATCCGCGCCGGCGACCAAAATCTTGGCAAGCGCCATGTCGTAGTTGGGAAGAAATGCCATCGGTATCTCCCCTTGCAGTTGGCGCATGTGGTGATGAATCCCGTGAATGAGGACCTTGCCGCCCTGGTCCCGCGGGTGCGCCTTTCCCGCCATCAGCAGCTGGAATGGCCGCGTCCGGCAAATTGCCCGTAGCCGTTCGAGGTCGGCGAAGAGCAGATCAGGGCGCTTGTAGCCCGTCATGCGTCGGGCGAAGGCGATCACCGGCAGGTCAGGGCGCATTGCGATACCGGTCAGCCGCTGGACCTCGGCCAATAGATCCCTCTTGGCCTGCGCATGGGCTGCCCACACGTCGTCGTCAGCTAGCTGGTCCGCGACAACCAATTTTTCGGGATCATGCCCCCAATCCGGCGCTACAACCTCAAACAGCCTACCGAAGGCTGGGTGTGTCCAGGTCGGGACGTGGACGCCGTTGGTCACGGCACGGATGCTATAACCGGGAAACATCTGCCGAGCCGTCTCGGCGTGGCGTATTGCCACACCGTTGACGTAACCGCTGAGGTTCAGTGCCAGGCGCGTCATATTGAGTCGGTCTTGACCGGCGATCAGTTTGAGCTGACCGATTTCCATGAAGTCGCCCGCCAGCCGCGCCGTATCGTCATAGGCAAAGCGGTCGTGGCCGGCCGCGACCGGCGTGTGGGTGGTGAACACGCACTGCTCGCGCACTCGATCCGCGTCGAAGCGCAGCGCGCCGTCATACGGCCAGCCGGTTGGATGCGGATATCGCCGAAGCAGGGCGGCGGCAAGCAGGGCAGGGTGACCTTCGTTCAAGTGATAGGTCTCGATATTGAAGCCAAGCGCGTGCAGCAGCCGTTCCCCGCCGATGCCGAGCACCATTTCCTGCTTGAGACGGTAGGCGTCGTCACCACCATAGAGCCGGTCGGTGATCGCCCGGTCGGGCAGAGCGTTGTGCTCCAGGCGCGTATCCAACAGTAGGACGGGGACGGAGTGGTCTACCGGGCAGGTCAGTATGTAGAGCCATGGCCGAATCCATACCGGACGCCCTTCGATGCGCACGGCGACCAGGGCGTCGAGCGGGGTGGCCCAATCGGCAAGTTCCCAGGGGTCGGCATCGTCGATTTGCCCTCCGTCCGGATCGATCTGTTGGCGCAGGTAGCCTTCCCGGCTGGCCAGGGTCACGAATACCACGGGCAATGCCAAATCGGCGCAGGAGCGCGCGGTATCCCCCGCCAGGACGCCGAGACCGCCGGAGTAGGTATGCATCTCCGGGCGGAGCGCGATTTCCATCGTGAAGTAAGCCACGCGTGTGCGCAGCAGAAAGGGATCGATCGGCGACATCATTGGGTTTCCGTTTTGGTCTTTGTTCACTTCCGCAGCGTTAATCCGTGGTGCAATCGCCTTCGCAACGCGATGCCGAGGGTGAGAGAGAAAACCGCGCAGTCTCTCCTGGGCCCACCCGCCGTGATGCATCCTTGCACCGGATGGTGATCGGCGTGGTATCGGCCGGCTGACTCACCACGCTAAGCGCCTCATCGGTGATCTCGACCTGCAGAGTGTGTCCGCGGTGACGTAGCTGGAATTTCAGCCGCGAAAGCGCTTCCGGCAGCATCGGGTTGAACCAGAGCTCGTCGCCCCGTAGCTCGAGTCCTGTGTAGCAGCGCTGGATCAAATCGAGTGTCCCGGCCATGGCGCCGAGATGGATGCCCTCGGCCGTCGTGCCCCCCTGGATATCATTGATATCGCTGTGTAGGGCCTGCTTGAACAAGGCCCAGGTGCGGCGCCGACACGATCGCGACAATACCCACGCGTGAACGATTCCACTCAGAGTGGAGCCGTGTGAGGTCCGCTCCAGGTAGTAGTTGACGTTCCTCGGGATCATCGATCCGTCGAATGCATATCCTAGCCTGTTGAGCTGCTCGATGAGAGCTTCAGCCGAAAACAGGTAGAACAGCATCAGGACGTCGGCTTGTTTTGAAAGCTTGTAGCGATTTGGCGTGTCGCCTTCTGCCTCGAGAATAAGATCAAGGCGCATGATATTGCCGTATCGGCGCCGGTACGTTTTCCAGTCGAACTCTTCAAGCTGCTCGTAGCCTTCGAATTGGCTGATGATCCCGTCCTCGTGGAAAGGCACGAACATCTTTCGACTGATGGCCGCCCAGCGCTCCAGCTCAGCGCGGTTCAGCCGAAGCGTTTCACAGAGCTCGCGGCAGCGTTCATCGGGTAAAAGATCAAACAGCCGCAGAGCGTGCCCGATACACCAAGCGGCCATTACGTTGGTATAGGCGTTATTGTTCAAACCGGGTGTCTCGGCGCCAGGATAGGCGTCATGGAATTCATCCGGGCCCATGACGCCGCGGATCTCGTAGCGTTGCCGATCCGCGTTCCACTGGGCAATGCTGCCCCAGAACCGAGCAATTTCAAGCAACAGCTCAGCACCGTAGCCGTACAGGAATTCCCGGTCATCGGTCGCGCGGTAATACTGCCATACGTTGTAGGCGATTGCGGCGTTTACGTGCCGCTGCAGATGCGTATTGTCACGGATCCACGCCCCCGACCGCGGGTTGAGAAACATCACATCTGTTTCCTCCCGGCCGTTACTGCCACTCTGCCAAGGGAACATGGCGCCACGATAGCCGGCCTCGCGCGCTGCCCAGCGCGCTTCCGCTAGCCGGCGCCAGCGGTACAAGAGGACTGCCCGCGTGAGCTTCGGAAGACGATGGTTCAGGAACGGGAAAATAAACAACTCGTCCCAAAAGACGTGGCCGCGGTACCCCTCGCCGGTCCAGCCGCGCGCCGGAACGCCCGCGTCGAGATCGATCGTGTGCGGCGAGACGGTCTGCAGGAGGTGGAAGATATGAAACCGGGCGATTCGCTGGGTATGGTGATCCGCTTCGTTCCGCACCCCCACTAATCCGAGCCCGACACGGCGCCAGAGCTGCACCCAGGCGAGCGTATGGCTTCTCGCCAGCTCCGCGAATTGGCCGGCGCGCGAGAGGGCCGTTAGCGCTTCAAGGCGTGCGTCGGCGATGGCTCGGTCGCGTGAGGTGTACAGCGAGACGACCTTTTCAACGTCTACGCTCTTGCCTTGATCGAGCCGGAAAACCATCTCCTGGCCGATCAGGCCGGGTTCGCGAATGCTCTGTCGCGGCGGCTCGAACAACTGACCGTCCCGGTAGAGCCGCGTGCGAGCTGCCTCCACAACGCGGATCCGGGATTCCGAAGCTTGCGCCTCGAGAAGCACCGTATCGCTTGTAAGCTCGGTGGCATCGAGGGTTTCGATGTGGTGTCCGTTGAAAGGCTGGTAGCGGTGCACGCCTGCGTTTGTGACGCGCCCGTCAAGTGCAGACCGCACGACGATACGACCTGACCAGTTTTCTGCAGTGACCCGGACCCGGAGTGCTGCGAGATGCCGCTCGCGCAGGTGAACCAACCGGCATTCTTCGAAGCGAATCACACGCCCGAGGGCGTCACGAAAGCGTGCCGTTCGCCGGTAAAGCCCCCGGCGCAAGTCGAGATCTTGGCGGTGCTGAAGGAGTTTGGCGGTACCGCCGGGGCTAAACCATTCGGAACCTTCCTCATCCACTCGCATGGAAAGGGGGAGCCAATTTGGCCAGTTAACCAGATCCTCATGTTCGACCGTGCGCCCGGCGATTTCACTGGTCAGTCGATTATAACCGCCCGCCAGGTAGGTGCCGGGGTAATGGATACCATCGGCGAGCGCCTCCGCCGCGGCGCCGCGCGTGGCGAAATAGCCGTTGCCCAGCGTGAAGAGCGCTTCGCGGCGTCCTTCGAGTGCGGGTTCGAAACCCTCGTACGAGAGTATCCAGGGACCGGCTTCTCCGCGCTGGGCCGGGCTATCGAGCGGCGGTATTTGTTGCCTCGCCGACAGGTGGCTGAGGTACGCCGGGCTGGACTCCCGGACTTGGATCTTCGACAGGTCGGGCACGACCACATCGGCCCCATGGACTCTCAGGCTGTCCGGATCACCGTCACGGCTCACGCCAACTACGAGACCGAATCCGCCTGCGCGGCCGGCTTCCACACCGGCGAGCGCGTCCTCGACGACCATAATCCGGGACGGTTCGGCACCGAGGCGACGGGTGGCCTCAAGAAACGTATCCGGCGCTGGCTTGCCGCGCAGGCCGAGCCTCTCTCGATCGAGCCCGTCGATGGTGACGTCGAAAAGCTCGGCAATGCCAGCAGCGCGTAGCACGGCGGCGCAATTTTTGCTCGCAGAAATGACGGCCGTTTTAAAACCTGCCGCGCGCAGCCGCTGTATGAGGGGCACCGCATTCGGGTACGCCTGCACGCCGTCGCGCTCCAGGAGATCGACGAAGAGCGCGGTTTTGCGACGGCCGAGGCCGTGCACCGTATCTCGATCCGGGCTGTCGTCCGGATTGCCCTCCGGGAGGGTCAATCCTCGGGCAGCGAGAAAGTTCCTGACGCCGTCTTCGCGCGGACGCCCGTCAACGTACTCATGATAGTCTTGCGAGCTGAAGGGCAGGAAAGGGCGTCCGTCCAGTTTCGCTTGGCGCTCCAGGTAATCGTCGAAGACCTGTTTCCAAGCGGTCTCATGAACAAGAGCGGTTGGGGTAAGCACACCGTCGAGATCGAACGCTACGCCATCGAAGGCTTCGCGTGTGATCACCGCCTCAGTGGCGGCCGCTGCCGTGTCGGACATCGGATGCCTCCAGCTCAGGTAGGGCCAGAATCTGTTTGCGATGGAAGCAATGCGTTTTCGTCGGCGTGTCCGCGGCTTGCCAGGACAAAAAAGCTAACTTCTGGCAAACATAACGCAGGGCGCGCAATCGAAGAAGTA
This sequence comes from Nitrococcus mobilis, assembly GCA_024102725.1. Classification (GTDB taxonomy): domain Bacteria; phylum Pseudomonadota; class Gammaproteobacteria; order Nitrococcales; family Nitrococcaceae; genus Nitrococcus; species Nitrococcus mobilis_A. The sequence continues at coordinate 19,845 of JAGFJL010000025.1, read as the reverse complement.
CGAAGCCGCCTGTTATCGGTTTCCGGCCGGCGAAATGGATGCCGTCGGTTACATGCCCCGCACGCTGGAAGTACCCACTTCGAGCTTCTCGGCGTGGCAGGTCTGCGGTGGCGTTACACTCTGGCCCTGCAGCCCTGGGTCTGCCGGCTCGAGCCCGATGACGCGCGGATGAGACCGGGTACCAGAATTGATTTGTCGCCTCGGGTGCCTATAGGTAGCAGTCTGCGGGTTATCGCTCGCGCAGGACGGGGTTGTTGTTTTGCCGGTGTGGGGCGATCGGGCGGCCAGGATGGCGTTGACGCGGAGGGATTTGTATTTCCGGGCATCCCACTCATTGTGATGCTTGGCGCTTTGCCGCGATCATGCGCGTGGTGGTGCCGTGTGGCTTTATTGTTAACTCTGTTACCTCGCGCCCAAGAACTCGCGTGAGTGGGCGAGTGTAGGTGTCGTGCAGGCTGGTCGATTCAGCTAGGGCATCGTTGACACCTAATGAGGGCAATCTCAGCGGTAGGCGTGCGTATGACGGACATTGTTACTCTTTCGAACGCCGCCATTAGGGAGGGAATGCCGTTGCCGCTCGGCGCATACGAACACGCCGGCGGCGTGAACTTCGCCGTGTTCAGCCGCCATGCAACGCAGGTAAATCTGCTGTTGTTCGACACGCCTTCAGCCACACAGCCCCGCCGAGCGATCGAACTGGAACCGGCGCGACATCGCACCGGCGACATTTGGCACGCTTGGGTCGAGGGGCTGGGTCAGGGCACGATCTACGCGTGGCGCGTCGACGGCCCTTACCAGTCGGCACGCGGGCATCGTTTCAATCGTCACCGGATTCTGCTCGATCCGTATGCGGCTTGCCTGGTGGGGACGGATTGCTGGGACTTTGCGTGCGCGTGTGGTTTTGATGTTGAGTCACCGGCGGGGGATCTGTCTTTTTCATGTCAGGACAACACCCCCTGGCAGGCCAAATGCCTGGTGAGCAATGGCGCGTTCGACTGGCAGGGCGACCAGCGGCCCCATCATGCCTGGGCTGACACGGTGATTTACGAGACCCACGTGCGCGGCCTCACGGTGCATCCGTCCGCCGAGGTCGAGCAGCCAGGTACTTTCTCAGGCCTGATCGAGAAGATCCCGTATTTTAAGGAACTGGGCGTAACCGCCGTCGAGCTGATGCCGGTGCAGGAGTTCTTTGAGCACGAATTGGTGCGTGACAACCCGCTAAGCGGCGAACGCGTGTGTAACTACTGGGGCTACAGTACGGTGGCCTTCTTTGCCCCTAAGGAAAGTTATTCCAGCCGCCGCCAGCCTGGCTGCCAGTTCACCGAGTTCAAGGCTATGGTCAGGGCGCTGCACCGCGCCGGTATCGAGATCATCCTCGATATCGTGTTCAACCATACGGCGGAGGGTAACGAGATTGGACCGACGCTGAATTTTCGTGGGCTGGACAATTGTATTTATTACTTGCTCGAGGAAAATCGGCGTTTTTACAAAAACTATTCTGGAACCGGCAACACGCTCAACTGTAATCATCCGGTCGTGCGCGATTACATTCTCGATTGCTTGCGCCATTGGGTTATCGAGATGCATGTGGATGGCTTCCGTTTCGATCTGGCCTCGGTTCTGGGTCGCGACGGCAACGGCAATCTCCTTGCTAATCCGCCGCTGCTGGAGCGCATTGCCGAGGATCCGGTCCTGCGTGACGTCAAGCTGATCGCCGAAGCCTGGGACGCGGGTGGCGCTTATCAGCTCGGTAGTTTCCCGGGGCAGCGTTGGTCAGAGTGGAACGGGCGTTTTCGTGACGATGTGCGACGGTTTTGGCGTGGCGATTCCGGCTTGATCGGGGTCCTGGCGAGCCGCATCGCAGGCAGCGCTGATATCTATCAGTACGGCGGCAAACAACCGATCAACAGCATCAACTTTATTACGAGCCACGACGGCTTCACCCTGAACGATCTCGTCAGTTACCGCGATAAGCACAATGAGGCGAATGGAGAGAACAACGCCGATGGCGCCAGTGACAATTTCAGTAGCAACTATGGGGTCGAAGGAGAGACCGACGAGCCGATGGTCGAAGCGGTTCGGTTGCGACAGATCAAGAATTTTCTCGCTACGTTGTTGATTGCCCGCGGCGTGCCCATGCTGCTCGGTGGCGACGAGTTCCGCCGCAGCCAGGGTGGCAACAACAATGCCTATTGTCAGGACAATGCAACCTCCTGGTACAATTGGCAACTGCTGCAGCAGCACCGGGAAATCTTTCGATTCACCCGCGAAATGATCGCGCTGCGCAAACGCCATCCGATATTGCGCCAGGAAACATTCTACTCGATCCAAAATATCCGGTGGTTCAGTGCGAACGGCAACACACCCCAATGGGAAGGTCCTGAGCGCACGCTTGGGTGTGTGATCGATGCAGCGGGTAGCGCAGAGCCTGCTTTATGCTTGTTATTCAATGCGGGTCTTGACGCGGTGCCGTTTGCGCTGCCTACCTCTTCCTGCGGTGGTCCCTGGCGGGTTGCTGTGGATACCGCGCGGGTCTCCCCGCAGGATATCAGCGCCCCCGGTAGCGAGCCGATGCTGCAGGCTCAAGGCCACTATGGGATGCAGAGTCGCTCATTGGCCATCCTGATCGGTGAGTAGAGCGCATCGGCGCGAGCATGGACGGCTGTCGGCTCGCAGACTTTGGCGCTCACGATCTGCGGGCTCGTGTCGAGCCCCGTTGCCCGAGCCGACACCCCCTGGTCGCTGCGCAGGGAGGTGGGACGCTATGACCCAATGGCATCGTGGGGGCCCCGAAGTTTTTCCTGCATCTGCAATATTAGCCCGTAAATCACCGGCAATACCAACAGGTTCAACGCCATGACGCTCACCAAGCCGCCCACCATCGGAGCGGCAATGCGTTGCATCGTCTCGGCTCCCGTGCCCGAGCTCCACATGATGGGTAAAAGACCGGCAATAGTCGAAAAATCAGCCATGAAGACAGGGCGTACCCGACCCATGGTCCCCGCATAGACCGCTGACGTAATTTCTTTGGGCAACAAGCGCAGAGCTTTGGAGGAATGAGGGGCATTTTTTTCTACCTCCTGGCGCTTTTTTAGCTTGACCTGACGGCTTTGGGCTATTTCCTCATCGATAAAGGTCAATTTTAGTACCGCCGTTTCAACCCCCATACCCGCCAAAGCGATAAATCCGATCCCTCCGGCCACGGACAGATTGAAATCCAGCCAATAGAGCAACCAGAAGCCACCGATGAGGTTGAAGGGAATAAAAAGCATCACGAGCAGCGGTTCAGTAAGACTGCGGAAATTAAGATAAAGCAGAAAGAAAATCATCAACAAAGTCAACGGCACCACAATCTGCAACCGCTTAGCTGCCCGTTCCATGTATTCGTATTGACCGGACCAGCTGATGTTATACCCAGGCGGGACATCGACCTCGCGTTTCACCACGTCCTTGGCCGTGGCTACGTAGCCACCAATGTCAGAGTTCTTGAGGTCCACATATATCCAGGCATTGGGGCGCGAATTCTCGCTCTTAATCACCGGCGGGCCTCGATGCAACCGAAGGTCCGCCACTTGGGATAGCGGGATCTGGGTATCGGTGGGCGTAGGGATCAGGACCCGTTTCAGCTGAGTCAGGTTGTCGCGCAATTCCCTCGGATAGCGCAGGTTCACCGGATAACGCTCCAGTCCCTCCACGGTTTCGGTGACATTCATTCCCCCGATGGCGGTCTGGATGACATCTTGCACGTCCCCCACCGTCAGCCCGTACCGCGCCGCCTCTTGCCGGTGGATTTTAAAGTCCAGGTAGTAGCCCCCGGCAGCCTTGTCCCCAAAGGCTGATAGCGTCGCCGGAAGGGCCTTAAGCGTGCGCTCGATATCGCCGGCGACCTTCTCCAAGACCGCTAAATCCGGTCCGCTCACCTTGATCCCAATCGGCGTCTTGATACCCGTAGAGAGCATGTCAATACGCGTCTTGATGGGCATGGTCCAGGCGTTGGTAACGCCCGGAAAGCGGATCGCCGCATCCATCTCGTCCATCAGCTCTTTGGTGGTCTTGGTAGGGTCCGGCCACTCATCCTTGGGCTTGAGCTGCACAGTGGTTTCGAACATGGAAAGGGGCGCCGGATCGGTCGCCGTATCCGCCCGCCCGGCCTTGCCGAAGACATGGTGCACCTCGGGGAAACTGCTCAAGATTTTGTCGGTCTGCTGCAGCACCTCTTTGGCCTTGGTGACCGAAATGCCGGGATAGGTGGTCGGCATGTAGAGAATGTCGCCCTCATCCAAGGGCGGCATAAACTCGCTGCCGATTTTGGCCGCTGGATAAAGGCTCGACCCAAGCAAAACAAAAGCGATGACCAATGTAGTCTTGCGAAAACGCAAAGCCTGACGGACTACTGGTGCAAACAGGAAATGCAGGAGGCGATTAGCGGGGTTCTTTTTCTCAGGAAGGATCCTACCTCGAATGAAGTAACCCATCAGTACGGGGACCAGAGTAATGGCAAGGATTGCGCCGGCAGCCATAGTGTAAGTCGCGGTGAAAGCGAGGGGCCTAAACAGCCTCCCTTCCTGGGCTTCAAGAGTGAAGATTACCCAAAAAGACACGGTCATAATGAGCAAGGAGAAAAACAGCGCTGGCCCCACTTCTTTGGCGGCGCCCCTTACTGTCGCCAAACCCTCAAGGTGGGTAAGTGGGCTGCCTTTCTCTCGGGCGGCGCGCTCCAGATGCTTGTGGGCATTTTCGATCATCACGACGGCGGCATCCACCATGGCCCCGATGGTGATGGCGATCCCGCCCAGGGACATGATATTGGCGTTTATGCCTTGCCATTTCATGATGATAAAGGCAATGAGGACCGCCATAGGCAAGGCTACAATGGCCACCAAGGAAGAACGGAGATGGAACAGAAAAAGTCCGAGAACGAGGCTGATCACAACGATTTCCAGAAGGAGGGTATCCTTAAGACTGTCCACCGCCCGCTCGATAAGGTCGCCGCGATCATACACAGGGACAATCTCCACGCCCTCGGGCAGGCCTTGCTTTAACTCCTCTAGCTTGGCACGCACCCGCTGAATGGTGGCCAGGGCATTTTCGCCGTACCGCATGACGACCACCCCGCCGGCGACTTCCCCTTCGCCGTTGAGCTCAGCGACGCCGCGGCGCAATTCGGGTCCCAAATGCACGTGGGCTACGTCCTGCAGGCGGATCGGTGTGCCTTGCTTATCCACCCCCACTGGGATGTGGTTGATATCTTCAACAGACTGGATATACCCGAGCCCCCGAACCATGTACTCAGTCTCGGCCATCTCGACGAGGCGCCCCCCGACGTCCTGGTTGGAGCGCTTAATCGCGTGTTTCACCTTGGAAAGGGGGATGTTGTAAGCCAGTAAGGCATTAGGATCGACTTCCACCTGGTATTGCTTGACGTAGCCGCCGATGGAGGCCACTTCCGCCACGCCGGGGACAGTCTGCAGCGGGTAGCGCAAATACCAGTCCTGAATCGTGCGCAGCTGAGCTAGATCGTGCTTCCCGCTGTGGTCGACCAAGGCGTACTCGTAGACCCAACCCACTCCGGTGGCATCGGGGCCGAGGGAAGGGTTCACTCCTGCCGGAAGCCTTCCGCGGACGTAGTTGAGATACTCGAGGACCCGGGAGCGGGCCCAGTACATATCGGTGCCGTCCTCGAAAATGATGTAGACAAAGGAAAGCCCGAAGAAGGAATAGCCGCGCACCACCTTCGCGTGCGGCACCGCCAGCATTGCCGTCGTCAGGGGATAGGTGATTTGGTCTTCTACGACCTGGGGCGCCTGACCCGGATAATCGGTAAAGACGATGACCTGCACATCCGAGAGGTCCGGAATGGCGTCCAGTGGCGTGTTCTTGAGCGTCCAGAGGCCAATGGCAACCACAAGCACCGCGGCAATCAATACCAGGAACTTATTCTGCAGGGACGCCTCAATAATCCGCTTAATCAACTCTTGCGCCCTTCCGCCCGGCGGTCACCGAGGAGTCGTGCCCCTGAGTAGCTGAGTCTTTCTCCTTGCTTCCTTCCCCCTCCACGTCCTTATCCGATCCATTCTGGTGTTTCGAATGCTGATCAGTAGGGGCCGTTAAAACCCCCATCTTAGGCTCTCGCATCTTGGCGGTGGCCTCACGCAGCTTGGATTCGGAGTCGATGAGAAACTGGCTTGACGTGACTACCTTTTCGCCTGGTTTGACTCCCTCCACGATTTCGGTAAGGCCCTCGGCTGACACGCCAATGTCCACTTCCCGCGGCTCGAATTTGCCAGGGCCACGCACCACGAATACCTGGTCGCGAGCGCCGGAGCGGACAATGGCTTCTTCCGGCACCACCACGGCATCGACCTGCTTACCGGCGTGAATGGTGACGTTGGCAAACATCTCCGGCTTCAGCACCATGGCGGGATTAGCAAATTCCAGGCGCAGTTTGGCGGTACGGGTTTTCTTCTCCAAATAAGGATATATATAAGCAACCTTGCCTTGGAAAGTCCGCCCGGGAACTGCTGTGACGCGCATTACCGCTTTATCCCCCACCTTGATCCAGGGCAGCTCGTATTCATAAACATCCACATAGACCCAGACCTGAGACAGGTCGGCGAGCTTATACAGCTCCGTTTTAGGCGTGACATATTGGCCTTCCCGGACCCCGATTTGCAGGACGACTCCGTCAAAAGGCGAATGGATATGCAGGGTTTTAAGAACTTTACGGGTCTGCTCCAAATCATGGATTTGGTGCTCTGGCACGTCCAATAATTGCAGCCGCTCGCGGGTGCTGTGCACCAGTTCCTCCGCTCCCTCCCGGATATCCGGATAGGGGCTCGCCTTGAGGGTTTCCAGGTTGCGCAGCGCCAGGAGATATTCTTGCTGGGTGGCGACCAGCTGCGGCGAGTAGAAACCGAGCAGCCACTCGCCTTTTTCTACTTCCACGCCGGTCTTATCGACAAACAGCTTCTCGATCCATCCCTCGGTTTTGGGATGCGGACGCGCCAGCCGCTCTTCATCGTAGTCGACACGACCTACGGCGCGCACGCTGCGACTCAGGGTCCGGCGTTTCGCCGTAGCGGTGCGCACACCGATATTCTGCACAATGACCGGGTCGATCTTCACCGTGCCCGCAGGCGCATTACCACCGTTTTGCTCGCCTGCGTAAACAGGGACGTAGTCCATTCCCATCTCATCCTTTGTAGGCACAGGCGAGGTAATCTCCGGATTCATCGGATGGCGATAAAAGAGGGGCTCTTCGGCAGGTGCCTCGGCTGTCGATTTTTCCCCCTTTTCGGCCGTTAAGCTGCCATACCAATAGCCACCGCCGAGACCTATCGCCAAGGTGGCCAGAGAAACCAGCACGATGGCGCCGGCCGTTCGTTTACTCATCGAGTTTTCGCATTAATTCGTTCCTCACCGGTGGCGGCGCTTAAAGCCGCCAGGGCCTGGTGGGCTTCAGCCAGTGCTTTCCAGTACTTGGTCTCGTAGTTGTAGAGCGTGATCTGGGCATTGACCAGATTCAGGAAATCCACCTTGTTCACTTGATATCCGGCCAACATGGAGGCAACGGTTTGCCTTGTCTGAGGGATAATCCCCGTCTTGAACAGGAGAAACTGCTCCCGGGACTCACGGTAGTTGGCCAGCGCCGTAGAGATTTCCCGACGCACTTGCTGGCGCCTATCCTGCAGCGAGTAAATTTGCTCGAGCACCTCGCTGGAACGCTGATCCACGGCCTTAGCCTGTTTGCTGCCGGCATAGAGGGGCACTTCCATGCTGAGCATGAAAGTGGCGAAATCAGCGCGCGAGCGTCCCTGCAACGGGTCGGTCCCGCCACGAAAGCCGTAAGCCGCTCCCAACTTGAAGTCCGGGAAGTAATCCTTCTTAGCCAAATCCAGCCGCTTACGAGCAGCTTGAATCCGTTTTCTCTCGGCTGCCAGCAACGGCCGATTCCCTTTTGCCTGGCTTTGCCACGATGCCTCCGGCGCTAATGCCTGTAGCTTGGTCTCTACCTCAGCAGGAAGGTGCAACTTGCCTTCCGTCGGCCGGTTCAATAAAGCATTTAACCGCGATTCCCCGGTGCGCCGCAGCGCTTTGAGCTGAATTTCGAGATCCAACAACTTGGACAACTCAACCTGGGCCAAGAGGACATCCTGCTGCAACCCTTCGCCCACCCGGTACTTGGTCTGGGCAACCTCCACAAATTGCCGCATAAGCTTCTGATTGCGTCTCACCGTTTGCAAGGCCCGGTCAAGGTAGAACAGCTGCCACCAATTCTGCTTTACATCCCGGATCAGGAGCAGCCGCATTTCCTCTACATCATTGCCAGCCGCTGCGGCTTCATATTCCGCCGCGCTCTCTCGCAACCCCAACTTGCCGGGGAAGGGGAACTTCTGGCTGACTCCAACTTGCAGCTGAGTCATTGGCTCTTGCGTGCGATTAAAGGTATCAACAGGCAAATTCATCGCGTTGAACTGGATAACCGGATCGGGCAGGGTGCCGACCTGCGAAGGGATTTCATCCTTGGCTTTCGCCCGGGCGCTTATCTCCGCCAGCCCGGGATTGTCCTGCAATGCCGTTTCTATGGCCGCCTGAAGGCTTAGCTCGTCGCTAGGTCGCTTTTTTGAAGCTGACCGAGCGTTGAATTCCACAGAACGAGCGCCTGATTGATTGTCGAACGACTCGGGGGCTGCTCCTCCAAGCGTTGGCAGGTTAGGTGCTGCGCAACTAAAGAATGGGTAAAGGACGAGCCATCCCCCAATTACGAGCTTCCAAGAACGCCTTTGACCGCACATTTTTATTCTCCGGGGTTCGCTCTTGCTCCTCTTGGTGTGCGCACTAGCAGGAACCTTGCTGTGATTGCGCAGAAGCAGCGAAAGCCTCATTTTCTTAGCTGATGGCACGCCCTGGTCCGTTTGAAGCTCTCAGCACTCTTACAGTGATGCAAAACCATCTGGGTGCCTCCGCGCAAGCGGCCGGAATCCAAGAGCAATATCGTCGAGGAGGTGACACCGTCGGTCGCTCGTCGTCCCCGAAGAAGCTGCATCAAGCGCTATTGCTGCATGCATTCTAAAGTTGACTCCAACCAAGTGCCAATGGAATAGCTCAACTGCAAGGTGCTGCTTCCCTGATTTATGGGCTTACCGATGGATAGCTTAGTGGGGCATCCGAGGACGTTTCGAGAAACCGAAGTTAGCTGCTTGAGAGTGAAATCGCCAAGCGCTTCCCCCTTTGTTGCTCAACCTGGCGAAGTCGCAGGAGCCGCTCAGCGACAGGCATTTCCACCCGAGATACCCTGATCGAGGCTTGGCGTTGGCCCTTGGTGAGGCTTTACCAAGCGGCACGCCAATACCATTGCGGGCCTGCTGGTAGCAAGCGCGGTACCGACAAGCAGACGACAACCCAGGCACAGGGGCCATATTCGTTCCTGCCCCTGCGTGAAAACGTCTCAATTGGAAACCGATCTCAGGGGGACTTGGGCATGGATGAAAGTCACAAGGCTACAGCGGGGGGCACGGAGCAGGCAACGGTCAACTGGATTACTACAACCGCCTCACTGGCACTAATCATCGCCTTCGTCACCATTGGAGGGATCTGGCCCCACCGGGCTGCCGTGTTATTCGCGCAAGCTCAGGACAGCGTGCTCAATACCTTCAAATGGTATTTCGTTAGCATCGTCGCGTTCGTTCTCGCATTCGTTCTGTGGCTTGGCTTCGGCCGTTACCGCAACGTGCGACTCGGCAAGGATCATGAGCACCCGGAGTTCACTTACGCCTCCTGGTTTTCGATGCTGTTTGCCGCCGGCATGGGCATCGGCCTGATATTCTGGAGCATCGCGGAGCCGCTAAGCCATTATCAATCCAACCCGTTCACGAGCACAGACCAAACGCCTGAGGCGGCCTCCGCTGCCATGCGGCTGACGTTCTTTCACTGGGGCTTGAGTGCCTGGGGGATCTACGCCCTGATGGCTCTCGGGCTGGCATACTTTGCGTTTCGACGTGATCGGCCGCTGACACCGAGATCTATGCTGTATGAGATTATCGGCCGGCATGCGGATGGGCCGGTCGGCCACATCGTGGAAGTTGCCACCGTATTTGGTGCGGCTTTTGGCGTTGCCACGTCACTCGGCCTCGGCGTAAAACAGATTGAGGGCGGACTCACATATTTGCTGACCTCCGAGAACGGGCTCGCGCGTGAGCTTTGGATTCTCGCCGCCATCACGATCATAGCAACCACGTCTGCCGTCTCAGGGGTGCGTCGCGGAGTGCGAATAATCAGTGACTTCAACCTGGCGCTCAGCGGCCTCATTCTGTTGTTTTTCCTCGTGTACGGGCCTACCTCCCATGTGCTCAACCTCTTAGTCGAGACTACCGGGGGTTACGTGCAGACACTGCCGCTGCTCAGCACGTGGACGGATGCGCAGGAGCACAGTAAGTGGCAGGAGAACTGGACCCTGTTCTACTGGGGCTGGTGGATCGCCTGGTCGCCTTTCGTCGGGATGTTTATCGCTCGAATCTCGCGCGGGCGCACGCTGCGCGAGTTCATCATGGGTGTCTTGCTTGTGCCGGTGATCCTCACCTTCGCTTGGCTGGCAATCACTGGCGGTACCGCGCTTTATCTTGAGCTCTTCCAGGGCGCCGATTTGCTCGGCCCCCTCAATCAAGACATAACGCAGCCGCTGTACCGTACGGTCGAATTGCTTGCGCCCGGCCCCATGGGCATGATCGTCTCCGGCCTGCTTGTCCTACTGGTGGCTACGTACTTTGTGACCTCATGTGATTCCGGCACGCTAGTGATTGCAACGGTGCTGTCGAACGGGGCCTCCGAGCCCCCCACTGCACTGCGCCTGACCTGGGGGCTCGCCGAGGGCATGCTTGCTGGAGTACTCCTAGTCACGGGTGGCCTGGACGCCCTGCAGACCGCGGCGATCGTCGCTGGCCTACCGGTCGCCCTGCTGCTGGTGATTGTAATGGTGGCACTCACCCGTGGCCTCCACCAGGAGCCTCAAGCGCCGCGGCCAGGTATCCGCAGCCGGACTCACTGCGAGCCGTGGACCGGCTGCGCTATTCATCCGCCGAGCGCCTGCGAGGCCTGCGATGTAAGTAGATCGGCGCCGGTCCGAGAACCTTCATCAGATTGAGGACGCCTTATGAATTGTCAGCAAAGCGTCACGGTCGAGCATTGAGCCATGGAAATGAAGGCTCTAGCTGTAGCTCAGCAACATCGGACCCGGCGTAGCGGCTAATCATCGCGGTTGCCCCTATGCTGGGGTGGTGAGCAAATCGGGAGAAAAGCTTATGGAGCAGCGCCGAGACGAGCCTCGCCAGGGTGATACGCGGTCGGCTACTTCCTGGGGAGATACCGAGGACAGCGGCGAGGCGCGCGAGAAGCCCACCGGTAGCGCGAAGCAGGGAGGGCGGGAGTACACCTGTCCTATGGATCCGGAGGTGGTCTCCGACAAGCCGGGCGAGTGCCCCAAATGCGGTATGGCGCTGGAGCCGACAGCGCCTGAGGCCCCGGCCATTAAGACCGAGTGGACTTGTCCGATGCACCCCGAGGTTGTGCGTGACGAGCCAGGCGAGTGCCCCAAGTGCGGCATGGCGCTGGAGCCTCGACAGGTCAGCGCAGAAGAGGAGGAGAACCCGGAGCTCAAGTCCATGACCCGGCGCTTCTGGGTCAGTGCTGTGCTCACCGTGCCCGTAGTGTTCCTGGCGATGGGCGGGTTTATTCCGGGCGTGTCGGTGGACGCGCTGCTGCATGGCGCGATTACGGGGGTCGTGGGGCTGGTACAGAGATATTTCCCGGGCATCTCGATAGAAGCGCCGGTGGCGGCCCACGAGCTTCGCGAGTGGCTTGAGCTCGTGCTCGCCACACCGGTTGTGCTCTGGGGCGGATGGCCGTTTTTTGTCCGCGGCTACCGCTCGGTGGTCAGCTGGAATCTGAACATGTTCACGTTGATCGCCCTTGGGGTCGGTGTCGCCTATGTCTACAGCGTAATCGCCGCGCTGTTCCCGGAGCTCTTTCCGGCCTCCTTTCGGGACGAAGCCGGGCAGGTTGGTGTCTACTTCGAGGCCGCCGCGGTGATCGTCACTCTGGTGCTGGTTGGCCAGGTCATGGAGCTGCGCGCGCGCAGCCAGACCAATGCCGCGATCAAGGCGCTGCTCGGGCTGGCGCCGAAGACCGCGCGGCGGGTGAACGCGGACGGCAGCGAAGAGGATGTGCCGCTGGAGCAGATCCGGATCGGCGAGCGCCTGCGCGTGCGACCGGGCGAGAAGGTGCCCGTCGACGGCGCTGTGTTAGAAGGCCGCTCCTCGGTGGATGAGTCCATGATCACCGGCGAGCCCATTCCGGTAGAGAAGGGCGAGGGCGACAATGTCATTGGCGCGACGGTGAACGGCACCGGCTCGATGGTCATCGAGGCCCAGCGGGTGGGCAGCGACACGCTGCTCTCGCAGATCGTGCAGATGGTCGCCGAGGCGAGCCGCAGCCGCGCCCCGATCCAGAATCTGGTGGATGTCGTGGCCGCCTACTTTGTGCCCACCGTGGTTATCGCCGCCGTCGTCACGTTCATCGTCTGGTCCATCCTTGGCCCCGAGCCGGCGATGGCCTACGCGCTGATCAATGCCGTGGCGGTGCTCATCATTGCCTGTCCCTGTGCGCTCGGGCTTGCCACGCCCATGTCCATTATGGTTGCCAGTGGCAAGGGCGCATCGGTGGGGGTTTTGTTTAAGAACGCCGAGGCCATCCAGACGCTGCGGCAAGTGAACACGCTGATTATCGATAAGACTGGAACGCTTACTGAAGGGCGGCCACGGTTGCAAGACGTAGTGGCTCTTGAAGGCTTCGAGGCGCAGCAGGTGCTAGCTCTGGCGGCCACGCTGGAGCGGGGCAGCGAGCACCCGCTGGCGGCAGCCATCGTCCAGGGTGCCGAGGCGCGTGGCGTAAGCCTTCAGCGCTACACGGACTTCGATTCCGTGACCGGCAAGGGAGTGAGAGGCCGGATCGGCGAGCATGAGGTGGCGCTCGGTAACCGTGCGCTGATGGAGGCTCTGGGTGTGACTGCGCAGATATTAGCCGAACGCGCTGAGGCATTTCGCGCAGAGGGCAAGACGGCCATGTTCGTGGCGGTCGACGGCAAGCCCGCCGGGCTGGTCACGGTGGCCGATCCGGTCAAACAGACCACCCCGGAGGCGATCCGCGCCCTGCACGAGGAGGGCATTGAGATTGCCATGTTGACCGGTGACAGCCACACGACAGCTCAGGCGGTGGCTAAACGACTGGGCATCGATGAGGTGATCGCCGAAGTGCTGCCGCAGCAGAAAGCGGAGAAGGTCAAAGAGCTACAGGCGGAAGGGCGATTCGTCGCAATGGCCGGTGATGGCATAAACGACGCACCGGCGCTGGCCCAGGCGCAGGTCGGCATCGCGATGGGCACAGGTACCGATGTCGCTATGGAGAGCGCCGGCGTCACGCTGGTGAAGGGTGACCTCCAGGGTATCGTGCGGGCCCGCAAGCTTAGCCGCGCCACCATGCGCAACATCAAGCAGAACCTGTTCTTCGCATTTGCGTATAACAGCCTGGGTGTGCCGGTCGCCGCTGGAGTGCTGTACCCGGCTTTTGGCATATTGCTCTCACCAATCATCGCCGCGGCTGCCATGTCCTTTAGCTCGGTGTCGGTGGTGGGCAACTCCCTGCGGCTGCGCCGAGTGACTATTTAGCAATGTACAGTTCGATCGGGGTTGCTATGAATCCCACTGAATTGCCAACCCCGGAGGCAAACATCGATGGCAGCAAACGCACCAACGGCCGGGAAGGACCGGCGCAAGTCGCGGCGTAAGGGCCCGGATGGCGTAGTACTGGGACAGGCGCCTAAGGAAACCCAAATTGGGGCATCGCTTGCCGATCTTTTTGGTTATCAGATTGATTTCTGGCAACGCGGCATTCTCTACCTGGACACGCTACGTCAGCGCGCGCAGAACATGATTGAACATGAGCGGGCGGGTAAGCCCCCGGTGCTCGACTTCGACTACGAGGTAATCCTTGATGGCCGGCGTCTGGCACGACCCGCCAACTATGAGCTGTTGCGAATCACACGAGTGGGTGACACGTGCCTGGAAGACTGTCTGGACGAGAGCAGGTCGCCCGTGATCGTCGTGGATCCACGTGCCGGCCACGGGCCGGGAATTGGCGGTTTCAAGCGTGACTCCGAGGTCGGCATGGCGCTCCATGAGGGGCATCCCGTGTACTTTGTGATTTTCTTTCCCGAGCCCGTGCCGGGTCAAACGCTGGAGGACGTTCTGCACGTCCTGCGCCACTTCGTGGAGGAAGTCGCGCGGCGCCACCCCGGCAAGGCGCCCGTGCTCTACGGCAACTGTCAAGCGGGCTGGGCTATCGCCCTTCTGTCGGCCGACTGTGAAGGCATGGTCGGTCCGGCGGTGCTCAACGGTTCGCCGCTGTCCTACTGGTCGGGCGAATCCGGCGTCAACCCCATGCGGCTCGCCGGGGGCCTGCTAGGCGGCGCGTGGCTTGTGCATCTGCTGTCGGATCTGGGAGACGGGCGCTTCGACGGCGCGAATCTGGTCGCCAACTTCGAGGCCCTTAAGCCCGCGAATACCCTCTGGAAGAAGGACTACCTGCTGTTTGCAGGGGTCGATAATCAGCGGGAACGCTTTCTGGAGTTCGAACGCTGGTGGACGGGCTTCTACCTGTTGAGTAAGCAAGAGATCACCGCCATCGTAGAAAACCTTTTTGTGGCTAATCAGCTGGAGCGCGGCGAGCTCAAAGTCTGTCCTGGCTGCTACGTGGATCTGCGCCGTATCCGCAATCCCTTGGTGATTTTTGCCTCCAGCGGCGACAACATCACGCCGCCGCACCAAGCGTTGAACTGGATTCCGGCCATCTACCCGGACACCCAAACCCTCAAGGCCGCCGGCCAGCGTATTGTGTACCTCATCAATCCCCACGTCGGGCATCTTGGCATTTTCGTCTCCGCCAAGGTCGCCCGCCTGGAGCACCGGGCGATTCTGGAGAGCCTCCGCGAGCTCAACGATCTCGCGCCGGGGCTCTACGAGATGAAGATCGATAATCCCACGGGCGATCCCGATTGCCACAAGCCCCAGTTTCAGGTGCGCTTCGAGGAGCGCCGGGTTGAGGATCTGGCGTATCCAAATCAGACGCCGGCGTTCGAGCGGGTTCGCCGGATTTCGGAGGCCAACGTGGCCTGGTACGAAACCTTTCTTGGCCCCTGGGTACGGCTTTTCACCAACCCCTGGACGGCCGAGGTTATGCGCCAGCTCCATCCAGCGCGGACCAGTCGCCTGGTGTACTCCGAGTGTTTCTTCCCTTGGATGAGCGGTGTGAAGTGGCTGGCCACTATGGCGGAAGCGACCCGCCAGCCGGTTGATACCAGCAATCCGTATCGGCAATGGGAAGAACAGCTCAGCGAGATGGTTGGCTCCGGTTTGGAGTACGCCGGCAACGTCCGCGACAGCCTCAGCGAGCTATGGTTTCGGGGGCTCTATGATTGGCTCCTTCCTGGGCAAGACGAACCCGCATCGAAAGGCTCCAATGGCTAATGGCCCCGCTGGGAAACGACGGGACGAAAAGATATCCGTGCCGCACAAACTAAAGGGACTGAACAGTCGTAGACACCTATACTGATGCATCCGGGGGCGGTGCAACCGTGTTCCAAGAGAGCGCTACGGGCAAGCGCTATCTGGCTTATCGCAGGGCCGTGACCACGGCGTTGTCGAAGCCCGCATCCGTAAAAGGGTCGGCTATACGCACGCCGGCAAGTGTCGAAGTGCCCGGGAAATCCTCCGTCACGAGCAATCGGCATTGCGAGACGCTTGCCACGCACGCGATCAGCGCGTCCCATACCTGCACGCGATGTGAACGGACCAACTCCAGGGCGAGAAGAAACGCCTGACTGCTTGAATCAGCAATCGTGAAAATCTCCGTCCATTGCAATACCCTATCGGCGGCGGGCGCGCGTCCCAAACCGCCTTTGCCGTGAAGAACACGAAACAGCTCGCCGAGGCACTGCGCTGGGATGATGACGCTCCCGACCGGCAAGGCATCGACTAGGGATTGAGCCCGCTCACAGCGGTGCGAATCGCCATAGCCTTCGGCATAAACAAGGACATTAGTGTCGAGCGCGACCCTCACGTTTAGTCCTCATAGAGCTCGTTCCGCGACCACGGCTCGATCGACGATGTCTTCCGGCTGCGTAGTTCGTTCACGAAAGCGCGTTTTCTGGCTTCGAGACGATCATCTGCCTTCGCAGTAAGACCGGTGATTTGGGCGACGGGCTTGCCACGGGAAGTCACTACGATGGTCTTTCCCTCGGCGGCCTCTCGGAGCAGGCGCGAGAAGTGCTGATTGGCTTCACGTGCGGTGATAATTTTCATGGTGCATTATTTAATTGGTAGTGTTCAGCACTACAATAAGAAGTGGTGGGATTGTCGTCAATCGAGCTTTTCGCTCTGCGGATGCACTGCCTGAGGACATAGGCCAAGTGGCGCATCCGCGGCAAGCGCCGGAGCGCGCGCCTGTTGCAGGTTACCCCGCCACCGGATAGTGCAGGCACAATGAGCTATCGGCTGTGGGAGAAACGCAAAGCAGGCATCGTGCAGGCGGTCAGCACCAGCAACGACTGGGCGGGTGGGTCAATTTTCAACGGCAGAAATACCTGCCAAGTGGGTCAGGTTTCAATTGCCGTTGACACTTGGTGTCGGCGTCGTCTACGTCTACAGCATCCACGCTGTTCCCGGAGCTCTTCCCGGCCTCCTTTCGGGACGAGGCGGGGCAAGTTGCCTTCTACTTCGAAGCCGCGGCGGTCATCGGCCCTGGTCGGTCAGGTGATGGAGCTGCGCGCACGCAGCCAGACCAGCGCGGCCATCAGGGCGTTGCGGGGACTGTACACCCGCGCACAGGAGCCTAGCGTATGTCCGGCGCTCAATCCATCCTAGTGATCAACTGCGGTTCATCGAGCCTGAAGTTTGCGGTGTTTGGTCTATCCGAGGGCCTGAGGCGGCTCATGTCGGGATCGGTGGATGGCATCGGAGCCGGCGCCGGGAAATTTCGGGCGTTTGATGCGCAGGGGCGAATGATCGAGCAGAGCGAAAAGCGGTCTTTTTCGAATCATTCGGCGGCCATCGAGCGAGTCGATCACCTCCTGCGCCAGCGGCTTGAACGGCTGGATCTGCTTGGGATCGGGCATCGGGTCGTCCACGGTGGCCCCGACTGCGACTGTCCGCAACGGGTGGACGATGCTTTGCTGCAACGACTTCAGGATTTTATCCCGCTGGCCCCGTTGCACCTGCCGCACAATGTGGCAGGCATTAGCGCCATGCGATCGCATTTCCCGGACGTGCCGCAGATTGCGTGCTTCGATACGGCGTTTCATTATAGACTTCCTCCGGTTGCCAGGCACACGGGGCTGCCCCGCGCCTATGAGGCCGAGGGCGTGCGTCGCTATGGCTTTCATGGGCTCTCGTACGAGTTCATCGTCGAGGACGTCGTGCGTCGCCACGGGAGCGGGGCGTTGGGCGAACGGATGATCGTGGCGCATCTCGGAAACGGCGTCTCCATGGCAGCGATCCGCAACGGACGCAGTGTTGAGACGACAATGGGATTCAGCACGCTAGGTGGTATGCCCATGGGAACGCGTAGCGGAGACCTGGACCCGGGGACTCTCCTGTACTTGGCTGGGCCGCGCGGGCTTAGCCCGCAAGCGCTTGAAGAGCTGCTTTACCGAGGCTCTGGTTTATTAGGTATTTCCGGCGTGAGTGGCGATATGCGCGAGCTCTTGGCTTGCCGCAAGGATACGCCGGAGGCCGAGGCGGCCATCGCCTTTTTCTGTCATCGCGCACGCCTATTCATCGGCGCGCTGAGTGCCGCGCTCGGAGGGCTGGACCGCCTGATCTTTACCGGGGGCATAGGGGCGAACGCCCCCGCTGTTCGCGCGTGGATTTGCGATGGCCTGGCATATCTGGGCATCGAAGTGGACCCTCGGCGCAATAGCGAACCGGAGCCGTCGATTTCTCCCGCCGAGGCGGCGGTCCGGGTGGAGGCGGTGAAAACAGACGAAGAGCTCATGATCGCCAAGCACGTGCAGCACACGGTGGCCGGCGGCCAGGGCCACCACGGCTGACTTTTTCGCCGGTGAGGCAACAAATCCGTCGGCAGGTTGCCAGAGCGCTATGCGCCTAACCCCCTAACGGCGAGGAGGAAGCTTAGACACCATGCCAGCACAACGACCTGCGACACTTGATGATCTTGTACAGCGCGCCCGCGGCGCGGGGCCAATACGCATCGCCGTGGTCAATGCGGCGCAGGAAGCCGTCCTGAGCACGGCTCGGGAAGCCGTGCGGCTCAAGATCGCAAAGCCGATTCCCATCGGGGATCCCGGCACCGTTGCCGAGATGGCCGCAACGCTCGGGTGGGAGCTGGACCCGCGCGACGTAGTCGAGGCCAGCTCAGACGGGGACGCCGCCCGGCAGGGCGTGGAGCTCGTCCGCACCGGTCGTGCGGATGGGCTCATGAAGGGACATATCCATACGGATACCTTTATGCGCGCGCTGCTCGACAGCGAGCGGGGCTTGCGTGAGCCGGGCCGTCGTGTGAGCCACGTTTTCGTAGTGGATGTACCCGACTGCCCACGCCTGCTCGCCATAACCGACGCCGCCGTGAACATCTCGCCGGACCTCAGCGCCAAGGCGCAGATCCTGCAGAACGCGATCGAGCTGATGCACATGGTGGGTGTCGAGCGGCCGCGTGCCGCGGTCATCTCTGCGGTGGAGACCGTTAATCCGGCGATCGGCTCCACCCTGGACGCCGCCTGCCTGACGTTGATGGCACGGCGTGGTCAGATCGCGGGGGCTGAGGTCGACGGGCCGCTCGCCTTTGACAATGCCGTCTCCAAGCGCGCGGCTCAAGAGAAGAACATCAACTCCCCCGTAGCGGGAGCAGCGGATATCCTCCTGGTGCCCGATCTGGTTTCCGGAAACGTGCTTGCGAAGAACCTTGAGTACCACGCTCATGCCACGGCGGCGGGGGTGGTCACGGGGCTCGCAGCGCCGGTGGCGCTAAGTTCTCGCGCCGATCCGCCCAAGGCTCGCCTGGCGGGTCTGGCGCTCGCTGCTTTGATGTTCCGGGCGGGGATTCGCATGCCCGCGCCGGTCGCATCGGCCGAGACTGAGGCCGCCTTCTGTTGCGCCCCCCAGCCCGAGTCGGCTTGTTGCCCGCTGGAGGCACATTGATGGATACGAGCACCAAGACCGGCGACACTGGGACGGCTGAGCTTAGTGTGCCTTTCGCCTCGCGGGACCACGCCCTCGCCAATTTGCCCCGAGAAAGGGATGGCGTATGGATCACCTATTAATGCTGCTCCTTTTCGGGATCCCGATTGGAGCACTTGCAGCCTACTTGTACAAACGCGATCGCGATCTTACCCGGGATGTACGCACGGACCCCGTTTGTGGAATGAAGGTTCGCCCGGACTCGCCGTACGAGACCGACTTTGGCCGGCGGCGCTACCATTTCTGCACGGACAGTTGCCGACGCAAGTTCAACTCGGATCCGCAGCGGTGGCTGCGGCATCGGCAGGCGGAGTCAACCGATGAATGAAGGGCCGACCCCAACGGCCGAGCAAGGCGGAACCCGAGCTTATGCCTTGCGGGAGGGGATAGCGCACCGAGTGCTTGGAAGGCGCGGCCGGCAGCGGCATGGCCGTTGCCTCCCGGAGCATTGTGCATTGTGCACCAATGACGCGGCGTTGGCAGCCTGCTCACTGTGTCGGCACCGGCTGGCCGGCCGCCGGCAACTTCGAAGAGCCAGCAATCC
>JAGFJL010000078.1 GCA_024102725.1 Nitrococcus mobilis | reverse complement strand
GCAGAAAATGATCGTGTGAGCTCACTGGCCTATAGAATGAACGCAATGTAGCGCCACTCGCCGTCGCTGCCGATTCCAACTCATGAGCATCAGGAGATCCTTTTTGGGGACGTTGAAGTTGGGTTAGGGTGCATTCCGTGTGATCGCATCAATGCGGTTGAGCTCTTCCCCACCACGCGATAGCCTCTGCAAGCAACCCGCGCCGGTTGCGTCGACTGTTTCCGTTCGATTCGATACGGCCGCAATGGCAACGCTGGAATCCGGTTTTGTGATATGTATCACTTCTATTAAAATGCTCGCGATTTACGGAGTATTGTAAGAATTTAAAACAAGCAGCAAGGAGGCTGTGATGTTCGCCATGCGGAAAAAGGAGATGAAAACGGCGGTAGCCGGGGCGTGCGTGCTTGCCTCGGGCGGTGGTGGCTCCTACCAAGTCGCTTGCGATATCGTCGAACAAGGCATTCCCTATGGCGCGAGGGTCACGCTGGTCGGGCTCGACGAACTGTCGAATCAGTCGGCCGGTTGGCTGGTGGCATCGGCCAACATGGGCGCGCCCGACGCCTTGTTCAAAACCGCCAACCCGCATGCGCCAGCTCATGCCATCCAGGCGATGGAGGCAACGCTGCAAGGGATGGGCGCGGCAAACCCGCGTTTTGCGCATTTCCCGGAACGAGGTTTCTCTTGGGTGCTGCCCATCGAGGTGGGTGCTATCAATACCGCCTCCCCCTTGACCGTTGCCGCCCAGCTCGGGCCGAGCCGTGCGGGCGGTCTGCCGATCATCGATGCGGACGCCGCCGGGCGCTCGATTCCGACCTTGAGTCTCACAGTATTTGCCGCCAACGGCATTGTAATCTCCCCGGCGGTGGTCGCCAGTGAAGGCCTGCATCCGGGGGCGTGGCACTGCGCAGCGAAGCGTTACAATAGCGGCGTGATCTGGGTGGATGACGAGATGGCCGCCGAGGATGCGATCATCGGCTTGGTCAACACCGCTGCGTTCGGCGGTATTG
Organism: Nitrococcus mobilis; assembly: GCA_024102725.1. Lineage (GTDB taxonomy): Bacteria > Pseudomonadota > Gammaproteobacteria > Nitrococcales > Nitrococcaceae > Nitrococcus > Nitrococcus mobilis_A. The sequence goes on along the minus strand of JAGFJL010000078.1, from coordinate 4,660 downwards.
CCGGACTGGCGATTTACCCTATGACGGCCTTCGAGCTACTCGAGCGTACGCCGCCGGTAGCGGGGACGCTGTGTCTCGCTTTAGAGATTGGTCAGGTGCTCGAGTCTTACCGCGGCGTGGAGCGTGCCGAACGCGTGGCGTCTTGCATTCGACAGGCCGGGCGCGCGAGCGAGGTGATCTGGCACGGTCGGGTCCGCGAGGTGGTTCAGGCGGAGGGCGGCGTAGACGTGGGGCGTATTGTGCTGGAGGACGCTACGGGTTCAGATGTTCTGTTCACTATCTATAACGAGAACGAGAATGTTTATGCCATGCGCAGTGACCGGGATACGCCCTGTGTCCTCGGTCCGGATTCCATCTGCTATGTCACCGCCGGCGACGACCCTCTTGCCATCGACAACAGCGACCTCAACCGCTTGTACGAGAAAGCGCCGGACACGCGCCTAGAGCTCTTCGTTCTGGCGGCGCAGGCGGCTTCCGAGATGCGCACTCCCGTCATCATCGACAACTTCGCGGCCGTGAACCGTTCCTTGGGCTACGGTGGTGCCTACCGACCTTGGTCATCGACGCCATCGGCGAGCTAATCAGCATGCGAATCCATCCAAGGATGTGGCTCCTCGGTTTGGCCGGAGCGGTCCTGTTGTGCGTTGCTCTTTGGCAGACCGACTTTGCCGTCCAGGCCGCCGTGGTGATTGCTGCCATGGGCGGAGGCGTGCTGGGTGGCTTGATCGCGGAGCTCCGCGGCTCGTTCGGCCTGCCGGGCCCGGGTCAGTACCGCTTTATGATAGAGCGCGCCGGGGAGGGCATAGCGATTCTCCGGGGTGGCCGGATCGCGTTCGCCAATCCCAGTCTCGGCGCACTTCTAAGATGCCGGCGGCCGCAGCTGCTCGGTCGGCCCTTCGAGTGCTATGTGACTGCGGGTCAACGTGAGCGGGTGCGCGAGATTCACCGGTGGCTGCTCGACGGTGAGACGGCGTTCCATTGCTATGAAACGGAGCTGCTGCCGGCAGACGGTGGCGAGATTTCGGTGCAGGTGCGCAGCCATGTCGAGTACCAGCGTGGTCAAGCGTTGCATTTCGTGTTTGTTCGCGATATCAGCAAGCAGCGTGCCGTCGCCGAGCAAGTCCGTGCGCTCAACGAGTATATGGACAGCATCATCGACAACGCCGATATTTGGCTCAATACATTGGATAAAGAGGGTCGCATCGTCATCTGGAACAAGGCGGCGGAGCGGATCAGCGGTTATCGGCGCGACGAGGTCCAAGGGTGCACGGATATTTGGACCTGGCTGTACCCGGACGAGACGTATCGCGCGGGGGTCTTCTCGCGCGCCATGGACATACTCGAACGCGACACGGTGGCTTTCGACTTGGAGACCACCATTCGGACCAAGGACAGCCGGCAGATCGTGCTGAGCTGGCGGTCGCGCATGCTTACTAATACGGCCGGCGAAACGGTGGGGTCGATTGCGGTGGCTCGGGACGTGACGCTGGAGCGCCGTGCCCAGGAGGCGTTGCAGTTACACGCTTCGGTGTTCGAAACGGCCGAGCCGCTGGCGATCGCCAACCGCCAGCGCGTATTTTTGCGGGTCAACCGCGCCTTTACCCGCATGTTCGGCTACCCAGCGGAGGAGATTATCGGCCGTACCCTGCTCGAGTTGCAGCCCGACCAGACTCCCGAGGGATTTTTTGCAAGGCTTTGGGAGGAGTTGGAGGCAACTGATCAGTGGTCTGGGGAACTCTGGGAGCGGCGTAAAGACGGCACTCTCATACCGGCCCACTTGACCATGAGTACCGTGCGGGGTGTGGGGGGCGCTATCACCCACTACGTCGCGCATTGGCAGGATATCTCCGAGCGCAAGACTTTCGAGGCCGAAATACAGCGCCAAGCCCTGTATGATCCGTTGACCGGGCTGCCCAACCGGCGCTTGGCGGCTAGCCGATTGGAGCAGGAGTTGGGTCGGGCGCAGCGACTGACCGGCTTCGGCGCGTTGCTGTTTCTGGATCTGGATCGGTTCAAACAGGTCAATGACGCCTATGGCCATGCCAGGGGCGATGCCTTGTTGGCGAGCATTGCTCGGCGGCTGCAGAATATCCTGCGCATCGAAGACATGGCCGCCCGCCTCGGTGGGGATGAATTCATCGTGCTATTGGGCAGCGAGCCCGGCACACGGGACGAGGCCGCTGCTCGTGCCCATCGAGTCGGTGAAAAGATTTTGGCTGTGATAGGCGAGCCAACCGCCGTCGATGCGGGCGAGCTGAGTGTCTCCGCCAGCGTGGGCATCGCGCTGTATCCCGATGCGAACATGAATGCCGTCGGGCTGTTGCAGATGGCTGACAGTGCCATGTATCACGCCAAGGAGGGCGGACGGAACACGATCCGTTTCTTCGCTGAGGCGAGCCGAACGGAGTTCGCGCACCGTCAGAGTCGATTTTGTGAGCGCCATCCGTCCATCGATGACGAACAGCTGCTGCTAAGCTATCAGCCGATCGCCGATGCCAGCGGCCGGTTCGCGGGTATCGAGGCGTTAGTACGCTGGCAGTCATCCGAGCGGGGGCTGCGTTTACCGACGCGGTTTCTCACGGTGGTGGAAGAGACCGGGTTGGCCGCGGCTGTCGACTGTTGGGTAATCAGCGCCGCCTGCCGCAGGCTTGCAGCCTGGCAATCCGAGGGTGTCTTCCCGAACCGGCTACGTTTAGCCGTGAATATCAGTCCCCAACTGCTGACCTTACATGATTTCCCCCGGCATCTGCGCCGTATACTTTGGGACTCCGGAGTGCAGCCGCAGGCTTTGGTGTTGGAGATCACGGAGGCGGCCCTATGCAACGACGTGCAGAAGCTGGCGAGTGCTATGCGAACGACCCGGGACTGGGGCATCGGCTTTTCGGTGGACGAATTCGGTACCGGGCACACTCCTCTTGCCCAGCTCGAACTTCTGCCGATCGATATCGTTAAAATCGCCCAGACGCTCGTTGCTGAGGTGCCGGGGGATGACGCCAAAGCCCGTCTCATCAAGAGGGCACTGCGCATGGCGGGCCGCCTTGGGGTTGGCGCGGCCGCCGAGGGCATTGATACCCATGAGCAGTTCGATTGCCTCCGCTCTGGCGGCTGTCGCCTTTTTCAGGGTAACTGTATCAGCGGGCCGCTGACCGAGGAGGCGCTAATCACGTTACTGCGTACCGACCGCATCGGGTTCATTGACGAAATGCGCTGAAGCGTGCCGGCGTTCAAGCAATGAACCCTCGATCGCTGTTCTCATCGCAGCGAGCACTTTAAAAAAGGTGCAGGATCCTCCCAGCGCGCCAGCCGGTCGCTCAGCTCATGCGAATCCAGTCGTGAATCGGTGGTTGGCCGCAGCCTATTTGGCCCCTCCTGCTAAAGAACACTTCCTATCGGTCGTTATCCCACTCGAGAGCATGCAGCGCAACGATCGAATCCTTCTTGGGGATATGGCCGGCTGTGGTCTTCGCGCCGGGGTGGAGCCGCGTGAGCAGCGAGCGTAGACATGGAAATGCCAACCTCAGCTAAGACCAGAAGCCAAGACAAGGGGTCTGCGGTCATTACCTTATTGCCGGAACAGACCATCCGCGGTGTCAAACTCTTACATGCCGTACTCTGCGCTGTCTTGAACGGCGCGGCCCGCGTGCGGCTCGCGGCGGCTGAGGTCGCGTGTGTCGATACGGCGACGCTGCAATTGCTCTGCGCGTTCATGTTGGAGGGCCGACAACGTGGGGTCGAGGTGGAGTGGGACACACCCTCAGAGGCACTATCGTCGGCGGCTCGGTTGTTGGGGGTCAGCGAGGTGCTGGCGTTGGAGTAGCGCTTGTCGCTCGCTGGGTGCGAGTCACAGGTGGAGGCTATGGCAAGCATTTTAGCGGTGGACGATTCAGCCTCGATTCGTGCCATGGTGGCCATGGCGCTGCGTGGGGCTGGACACGAAGTCATGATGGCGTGTGATTGAGCGACGGCGCTCGAGTTGGCTAAGCAGAGCTGGGATCTGGTGTTGGCGGACGTGAATATGCCGAACATGGACGGTATCGCATTGATCCGGGAGCTGCGTGCCAGGCCTGAGGGCCGCTTCATACCAATACTAATGCTGACCACTGAGACGTCCGTAGAGCGTAAACGAGCGGGGCGCGCGGCAGGGGCTACGGGTTGGATCGTCAAGCCTTTCGACCCCGATCAGCTCATAGCAATCGTCGAGCGGGTGATCGGACTGGTGCCATGAGCCTCGATCTGGCCCAATTCCACGTGACTTTTTTGAGGAGAGCTTCGAGGCGCTCGATGCGATGGAGCTTGCGTTACTCAGGCTCAGCGCCGGCGAGCCGGATGCGGAGCGTATCAACACAATTTTCCGGGCGGCTGGCACATCGATTTCAAACCGCGCCGCGCGACTGACACACAGTGCATGCCGTGAGCGGTCAATGCAATCGTCGGGGACCCGACAAGTAGCAGTGTGGTATGGGGAATGCCCGGCACCGCGATCCAGCTGGGTGCCGCCGATGCCGTGGTGGCCCTGGATGATATCGCTCAGAGGGTGTTGCAGCTGTGTGTATCAAGCCAACCGAGATCGGCTCGGAGCACAGCGGATATCACCCGCTTACCTGGATAATTTCCGCCCGCAGCCGCTTGGTTCGACCGGTCTAAATGCTCCTACCCAGTG
>JAGFJL010000004.1 GCA_024102725.1 Nitrococcus mobilis | reverse complement strand
GCGCTTGCGCGCCTGCTCCAGCAGTGGGCGGATCCGCTCAAACTACTCACGGCTGATGTCGCTTGGATACTTGCTCTTACGCATCTTTCCAGAATCGGCGATTTCGACAAGATCGAAAACAGGTTCTTAACCCGTTACAGAAAATTTGACACTTCCTACCGTTCTTGTTGAGACTGCACTCGCCATCGAATGGCCCTGCGTGCGGGGCCGACTGCGCTATAGTGCGCCATTTGGAAAGGGGCAGCGATCATGGCACCTGTTGATTCACTGCAACGCACCGGCCGTTTCGCAGGAGGCATCCTCGAAGACCTGCGCCGCCGAGTCCTGCCCTGGTATGGCGACGATTTCCGGCAGGGGCTGCACCCGAAGGCCCTCGCCTCCGTGCTTTTCCTCTTTTTTGCCTGCCTCGCGAACGCGGTGGCCTTCGGGGGCCTTACTGAAGTCGTCACCGACGGGGCCATCGGCACCGTCGAGATGATCGTCGTCACCGCCGCCGGCGGTGTCATCTTCGCGCTCTTTGCGGGACAACCCCTGACCATCCTCGGCGGGACCGGACCGATCGTTATTTTCACCGGACTCCTCTATGCCGCCTGTGAGCGCTATGGCATCCCTTTCCTGACCACCTACGCGTGGACGGGGATTTGGTCGGGCGTCTTCCTCATCATTCTCGCGCTTACCGATGCCGCCGCCATGATGCGCCTGTTCACCCGATTCACCGACGAAATCTTCGCCGCGCTCATTGCGGTCATCTTTATCGTCGAGGCCGCGAAGAAGGCCATCGTGCCGGTTTTCATCCAAGACGGCGATCCCACTCGCGAGCTCGCCAGCCTCGTCGTCGCCCTTATGACTTATGCTTTGGCACGCGGAATGAAGAGGGTCACGCAGACGCCCTATCTGAGACGAACGATCCGCAACCTTATCTCGGATTTTGGCCCGGCGCTGGCCATCGTCATCGCAACGGCTTTCTCTTTCCTGTACGTCGACGTCCCTTTCGCGCGGCCCCAAGTGCCTGAAACTTTCGCGACCACGACCGGCCGGCCCTGGCTCGTGGATTTGCTGAGTGTTCCCACTTGGGCGATCTTTGCGACCATCATCCCGGCGCTCATGGCAACGATCCTGTTGTTTCTAGATCAGAACATCACCACACGCCTGGTCAATGCCCCCAGCTACCAACTGAAAAAAGGTGGCGGCTTCCACCTCGACCTGCTGGTGCTCGGCTTCATCGTCGTAGGCGCTTCCGTTTTCGCGCTGCCGTGGATCGTCGCCGCCACCGTGCACGCGCTCAATCACGTCAAAAGCCTGGCCGAGACGGAAATCATCGAGGTCGAGGGTCAGCGACGCGAGCGAATCGTGGGCGTGCGCGAGAACCGTCTCTCCGCCCTGACCATCCATATACTCATCGGCGTATCGATTCTTCTGCTGCCGCTGATCAAATTGATCCCGATGGCCGTGCTGTTCGGTCTCTTCCTCTATATGGGGTTCGTCACCCTAGCGGGGAATCAGTTCTTCGATCGCATTACACTCTGGTTCACCGATCGGAATCTCTACCCGAATACGCACTACGTACGCAATGTCCCGCGCAGGATCATCCATTACTTCACGGCCATCCAGGTGGCGTGCTTTGCGGCGCTGTGGATCCTGAAATCGAGCGCTATCGGCATCCTCTTTCCAGTGCTGATCGCCTTGCTCGCGCCGCTGCGCCTGCTGCTGGACCGCTTTTTCAAGCGCGAACACCTCCAGGCCCTTGACGCAGATGAGGACATGGACGAAGCCGAAGTCGCCGTCCACTGAGCCGGCCAATAGCCGGCTCTCGGACGAGACCGGGGCCGGAGCCTGGCCCAGATGTTGCCCGCCGTGTCCAAATGCCGCGCGCTCAGGCCAACAGCGGCGCCCAACGTTGGTAACGCTGCAGATAGTGCCGGGTATAGCCGCACACCGGCCTCACCTTGAGGCCCTGCGCTTCAATGGCCTCGAGCGCCCGCTCCAGCAGGCGGGCGCCCAGGCCCTGGCCGCGGCGGTCGGCCGGCACCTCGGTGTGCACCAGCTCGAGCACCTGCCCATCCCGGCGGTAAACGAGCTCACCCTCACCGCCGTCGTGGAACTTCAGCACGAAACGCTGGCCGGCCTCGTCGTGAACCAGGGTATCTTCGCGCATCTGGGGTGGCTTACTCTTGCCTTCGAGAGCCGCGTCCAAAGTCCGACACGCCAGCGCCAAGCGCCAGTGAAAGTCGTTGTAGATCACCCGTCCCTGCCGGTCGATGACGATCCACCACGGCGTGCCGCCGGTGCGGTAAGCGGTCATCGTGGCCGGGCGCGGATAGGCGTCATCCTGACCGAACGGCAACACCAAGCCATAACGTCGCTGCATCACGCGGCGCTGCGCTTCGCCATTGGCGTCGTGGCCCTCGAACACGGTCTGGATGACGGCGAACTGCACACCGCGATCCGTGTATTCCCTCGTCAACGCCTGCAGGGTAGGAAAACCGCTGCTGTGGCATCCCGGACACCAGGCCTGGAAACAGTAGATCACCCGCACGGTATCCGGACGATCGGCAAGCTGCCAAGGCACGCGCGGCTGTCCTTCGCCGTCGATCCAGTCGGTGACGGCCAGCTCGGGTGCGACTTGACCAAGAATTCCATACGGCACGTTGGACACCTCAGTTGTCCGTTGCCGGTGAGGATGTCCCAGCAACGGTTCAAGATGGTCTCGCGGCCTAGCGGCATGCTCACGGACAGGATTTGCGTTGCGCTCGACACACAGCGACCTCCCGGGCAGCCCTCGCCGCGCATGTATCGCCGCCCCCCTGCCGAGCTCAGGCGGCGCCGGCGCGGCGCGGCAGTTTCCAGTCCGGTCGCACGTAGTGGCAAGTGTAGCCGTGGGGATAGCGCTGCAGATAGTCCTGGTGCTCGGGTTCGGCCTCCCAGAACGGCCCCGCGGGCGCCACCTCGGTCACCACCTTACCCGGCCACAGACCGGAGGCGTCCACCTCCGCGATCGTCTCCTCGGCGATCCGGCGCTGGGCATCATCGAAGTAGAAAATGGCGGAACGGTAGCTCATGCCGCGGTCATTGCCCTGCCGGTTCGGCGTGGTCGGATCGTGGATCTGGAAGAAGAACTCCAGCAGCTTGCGGTAGCTGGTCCGCGCCGGGTCGAACACGATCTCGATTGCTTCGGCGTGGGTGCCATGGTTGCGGTAGGTCGCGTTCTCCACATCGCCGCCGCTGTAACCTACGCGGGTGGCCAGGACGCCGGGTTGGCCACGCAGGAGTTCCTGCATGCCCCAGAAGCAGCCGCCGGCGAGGATCGCCTTTTCGGTGGAATCGGTCATCAGTCGCCTCCTTCGTTCTCGAACAAGTGGAGATAGGCACCGTATCCGGCGCTGTCCAACTCATCGCGATGGATGAAACGCAATGCGGCGGAATTGATGCAATAACGCATGCCGCCGTACTCGCGTGGGCCATCGGGGAAAACGTGCCCAAGATGGCTGTCGCCGTGTCTGGAACGCACCTCGGTGCGGAGCATACCGTGGCTGGCATCCCGGTTCTCGATGACGTTGTCCGCCTCTACCGGCCGGGTGAAGCTCGGCCAGCCGGTGCCGCTGTCGAACTTGTCCACGGAGGCAAACAACGGCTCACCGGAGACCACATCGACGTACAGGCCCGGCTCTTTGTTGTCCCAGAAGGCGTTCGCGAACGGAGGCTCGGTTCCGTCCTGCTGGGTGACGCGGTACTGCTCCGGCGTCAGGCCCGACAGGGCTTCGGGACTCTTGTGGTACTCGGCTTTCATGATCTTTCTCCTTGCGGTTTCGCGGATGGCGGTGCCGGCGGCTCAACGTCCCGCGCGCAGCCGGCGGCGCGGCGATGGTCAGTTCCACCGTGCCGATAAGGTGGGAGACGTTCTACACGCGGAGCACCGCATACAGCCAAGAGATGAACAAACTGTTGCTGCCCAGCCCCCGGATGGCGCCGACTTCGTACGCGGTGAACGTCATGCTTCCGAACCAGGCGAACCCGATGATCATCACCATATGCAGAGTCAGGTTAGCACGGACCGACCGGTCAAGTATTACTCTCCCGACACGCAGGCCGGCCATGCCAAGACCTCGCGAATTCAATGAAGATCAGATGCTTGTGAAGATCAAGGACGTGTTTTTGGAATACGGCTGCGAGGCTCCGGATAACGTGCAAGGTTGCGATTCCCGCATGGTGCTTACCGTTAGCTTCTCCCGCAATGCTTGCCTGCCTCTAGGGCGCGCCGGCCGGTAACGCCGCATCAGCCTCGGCGTTCAGGCCGATCGGCTGGAACAAGCGCCGGTACTGGCGCGGGCTCAACCCGGTGCGGCGTTTGAACAGCCGGCGAAAGAAGGAGGTGTCCTCATAACCGACCTGCGCGCTGATCGCGTCGACCGGGCTATGCGTGCTTTCCAGAATTCGTTTTGCCTCCTCAATGCGTAGATTCTGCACATAGTCGATCAACGTCGTACCCGTCGCCGCCTTGAAGCGCCGTTTTAAGGTCCGCTCGGGAAGACCGGAGCGTGCCACCGTGCGCTGTAGCACGTCTCTTTCCGGGTAGTGCTTCGCAAGCCACTGCTCACAAGCTTTGACCACCGAGTCGGCGTGCGGTGCGTGCCGCACGAGCGGGCCATACGGCAATTGACCCTCATCATGCCATTTCAGTAGATACACTTTGGCAATGCGCATGGCTTCGCCGGGGCTGCCATAGCGCGCAATGATGTGCAGCGCAAGATCATGCCATGAGGTGGTGCCGCCCGCCGTGACGATACCCCCCGCCGGGTCGGCAAAGACGAGATTGGGTTCCGGCCGAAAGCGCACCTTGGGATAGTGGCGCCGGAACAGCTCCCGATAACCCCAGTGCGAGGTGGCCTCACAGCCGTCGAGCAGGCCGGTTTCCGCCAGCATGATGGCACCGGAGCATGCCGAGTAGATTGCCGCCCCTGCAGCATATTGCCGCGGGATCCACTCCATCAGCTCCGGGTAGCGGCCGTGAATCCCTTCGTCCGGACCGAGCCAAAGCTCCGGGAGGATCACAACCGGCGCAGTCGGATCGTCGACAATGCCGAAATCGGGCCTGACCGGAATCCCGTTGCCGCAATCAAACGGCTGCCGCTGCGGAGAAAGAATCCGCACCGAAAACAGCGGCTGCTCAGCGGGAAGGCGTACTAATTGCTGCCACAACGTACCCGCCGCCATCAGCACATCCATCATGCCATACAAAGCCGAGCCCGCGGTCTCGGGTACCGCGACGATCAGCACGTCAATCGGCTTTGCTTGAGCGCGGGCCACAGAAGTTCTCCATTAAGTGGCACAAACAGCCTGTTTTCGCCAAAAATCCATCTTACCTGCGGTATTGTCAAGGCCTATCGTATCTCTCACTGGGTGCAGTTACAGCGTGTGGCGCCAAGCGACCCAGACGCCCCAACTGGGCATCAGCCCGTGAGACAGATACACGAGCCAGATCGGTAGCGAAGGAGACGATGACCATGAACGCTTCATCCAACGATATCCGCAATGGTTTTAACATCGAGCAAATGAACCAGACTGTCGAGGCGCTCCGCCAGGATCCCTCACTCGCTCAGTTCGAGTTTCGCGCGCGTAACCGGTGGATCAGCGGCGGTGAAAACCGCTCCACCATTCAATCCTTCTATGGCGCCGGGCGCGAGGATGACTCCCGGAAGGAACCCTTCGTATTCACCAACGGTGAACCTCCCGTCCTGTTGGGCAACAACGAGGGCGGCAACCCGGTCGAGTTTCTGCTGCATGCGCTGGCCGGATGTGTCACCACGACGACAGTGCTGCACGCCGCCGCCCGCGGTATACGGATCAAGTCACTTTCTACCGAGCTTACGGGCACCATGGATCTTCAGGGGTTGCTCGCCCTGGATGAGACGGCCCCGATCGGGTACAAGCACATCCAAATCGACATGCAGATCGAAGCTGACTGCAGTGAGCAGGAACTCGACGAGCTGTTGGTATTTACCAAGGCCCACTCGCCTGTATGCAATACGGTCTGCCAGCCGGTCCCCGTGACGCTGAACAGGATAACGACCCGTCAAGCCGCTGCCTGAGCGCTGGCACCAACCGCGCGGTCAAGACACGCCACGTTCTAGGTCAGGATCGGACTCCAACCCGAGGGTCCGATCCTGATTCGGTCCTATGCCGCCTCTTGAAGCACAATCATCAGTCGTACCGGCCCGCTGGTGCATTTTTCCTACGTATCGGGTACCAGTTGCTGGCCGCGACACAATCGCCAGAAGCAATTCTGCGCCATGCCCGCTAGGTGCCGATAGATGAGATCGGGCGGTATACCAGACGTGATAAACGCAGCGAACAGATGCCGGTATCCAGAACAACGCTCATAAGCGTCAGCCCCCGGGCAAGGCTTCGTCGATCGTTGCCAGGATTTCGTCTTACGAGTAAGCCTGGTTGCACTATTTGACGCCTTTTTCATTCCAAAAATGAACCCGGCGGATACAGCCCGAATGTGAGCTGGTCCCTGCATTGTCCCTGTCGTGGAGGGCGCCAAGATTATGCCCACCTCGTGGGGGAAACTGAGGTTGGCGCCGGCGCAGGAGCGCTTGACCACGGAGAACGCCCGGTGATCCGTGGTATCGGGGTTGGCGTTCTCGACGGTGTTACCCCAGCCGCACCAGCCGCCGTCGTCGACCTCGTAGATCAGCGATACTAGATCGGCCTTTACCGAATCCCGAGTGCCATGCACAGTGTCCAGGATACCCTCGGAGGTGTCCTGCAGATCGCTCAGCAGAGCATTGGAATCCACTCCGCCCGCCGGCTCGTTGAAACTGGCCAGCCCGACGTAGACGAGGTTGAGGCGGTGGTTCGCATTGCTGTTGGCGTAGGCCAGGTTGGTGCGGCCGATGGTGAATGCGATCTCGTTCTCTATGTCGGCCATACCGCCGGAGCCGGCGCGGGCCTGCGGAGTGTAGAGCACCATGACATCGATGCGACTGGCCGGATCCGTACAGGAGGAGTCGCCACTGGGACCGCGGGTGGGTAACCGCGGACGCCGTCGTTGGGCGCCGCCCGGAAACGCTCGGCGTCATAGATCTCGAGCATGCCCGGCCCGCCGTCGACGGAGCGGATGCGGTAGATCAGTTCGTGGCCGCCGAGTTGAGCCTCGTAGCCATCGCCCAGGCCCATGATGAAGAACTCGGATCCGTCATCAGTACAACCGATCCAGGCGGATTGCTCCCGGGTCAGTTCCAGCTTCTTGGCGGACACCGGGGATACTTTCACCCGGACCGTCTTCTCCGGTAGCGGTAGCACAACCTCGGCCGGCTCGCCGGGTTTGAGCTGCTGGACATTGAACCCGGTCCAACGGCGCTCGATGAGCGCGGGGTCTTCCTGCGCCGGCGCCTTGGCGCCGACGGAATTCAGACCGCCTTGAGTTGAGGCTCTTCTTTTGGTGCGCAGGCGGCTAGCGTCAGGAGCGCCAAGCCGATTAGGCCTAACGAAAGGGTGAGTTTCGTTACGCGTTCCATCGCCAATTCCTCTTTGGCTGGGTCTGAAGCGTCGCGTCAAAGAACCCACGACAATCCCTTCAGGCGAGCACGATCCGGCTCAATATCAGGGACGCGCTACTCAGTATAGGCAATATAACCGCTCTTTTCGTCCGGCAGCCGATTATTGCGGTGTAATAATCGAAGTAATCGGTTGCGCATCAGCGAAACGTGAACCTTCGGCGCCGGCAAGCTCGGTAATGACTTTGGCGAACGCCAGCACGCCGAAGATGAGGAACAACACGGCCGCCGACCGATGGATCCAGCATGGCGAGATCCTACGGAGCAACGTTCGGCCAACAAGAATCCCCAACAGCGAGACGGCCCACAAAGCAAGGGTCCCGCCGACGAACACGGACCACAGCGCCCCCGATTGCGCGGCGAGCGCGACCATAGCCAGCTGGGTCTTGTCACCGAGTTCGGCGACGAGGATCAATGTAAAGCTGATCAGCCAGGCCTGGCGGTGGCCGGCGACGTTCAACTCCTCATCAGCCTCATCCGCATTACGCCAGGCGCGATACGCAAAGACCAGGAACAAAACGCCGGCCGCGACGAGCACGAGCTCGCGCGGTAACAGACGCGACAGGCCATCACCGACGAGCACCGCGAGCAGGTTCAACAACACAAAGGCCGACAATGTCCCGATGACGACCGGCAGGGTGCGGTAGCGATGGGCCAGGGTCATCGCCATCAGTTGAGTCTTGTCTCCCATCTCTGCGAGGAAGAGCAATGTGAATGCCGAAGCCAGTGCGCTGTAGTCCACGGAATGCCTATTTCGGTTTCTTTTTGGAACAGTGACCGCGCTGGCGTCACGGTACAAATACCGGCTCACCAAACCTAAATTGTCTCTGGACAAACAAGGCAGAGCACCCGAGCCGGTCAACCAAAACAACTACCATCAAAGCACTACTATTACGAGTTACAAGAACAACAATTCAGCGGCTGACATCGTGCCATCCGGAACCTATCCCTGGCAGCGTAACCGGTCCGTGTCCTGCAGACTGAGCCGGGGGCCCCTATAATCAGATCAGTTGCACACGCTTCCCGAAACCAGTCATGCGAAGCATTCATGCCAGGCGAATCTCTATGCTGGATCCGGTCCGCGACTGCCGCGAGATCGTGTACCTGCTGACCTGCTACGAATTTCCCTGGGACATCGGACGCGCCCTGGAATTCGCCCTGTTTCGCACCTACGCCGTGCCCTCCATCTCGGGCCTGCTCGATCAGACGGGGGAGTTCATCCGACGGCCGCGCAAGCGTTACGACGACACCGAGTTGATCCTGGCGGAGATCCTGGAAAACGGGTTCGACACCCCGCGCGGGCAGGCCGCGCTCGAGCGCCTGAACGGGATGCACGGCCGCTTTCGCATCGCCAACGGCGATTTTCTCTACGTCCTCAGCACCTTCGTATTCGAGCCCCTGCGCTGGATCGATCGCTTCGGCTGGCGGCCCCTCACGGCTACGGAACGGCTCGGTTTCTTCCATTATTACCGGGAGCTCGGCCGGCGGATGCAGATCCGCGATATTCCCGACACCCTCGAAGCGTTCGAGCGATACAACCAGAACTACGAGGCGCGGCGCTTCCGGTACCGGTACACGAACCAGCGAATCGGCACCATCACCCGCGATCTGCTGCTTGGCTTCTATCTGCCGCGGTTCCTGCTGCCCTTGGGCCGACCGTTCGCCCATGCATTGATGGACGAGCCCCTGTTACAGGCCATGGGGTTCAAACGGCCCTCCCATCTACTGCGACGCCTGGTCACGGGGAGCCTGAGGCTGCGGGCGCGGGTCCAGCGATGGATGCCGCCGCGGCAACGCCCCCATTTGCTGACGCGTATCAAACGACCCACCTACCCAGAGGGATATGAGATCGCGGAACTCGGCACGTTCGACGAGAAACCCGGTGGCAGCGGAGCCCCGGTATGAGGCCGATCGAATTTCACCTGCAGTCGCACTAGCGCGTCCAGGCGGGCCTCGACGAGGTCTTCGAAGTGACCAGCGAGCCCCCTGCGCTTCGTCCGCAGGTGGCCTGCCGTCTATCTGGGGGTGGCGGAGATCGAACCGGGTGACGACGACGGCGTCGGCAGGAAGCTGAATCTCCACACACCCAGGGCCTGTTTCCCTACACCCTGCACTGGCAGGCCACGGCGGCGCAGGTGAACAAACCCGTGCGGCTGGTCCTCGAAACGCGAGGGACCTCGAGGGCCGGGAAGAATGGAATCTGCACCAGGATGGCGAATGGGCTCAAATCGATTACGACTGGAAGGTGTTCACCAACAAACCTTGGCTGCGGCGCCTGGCTCTGCTCCTACAGTCGGTGTTCACGGCCAATCACCGCCGGGCGATGAACAAGAGCCGGCCGGGGCTTGCGCAGGAATTGCGCCGTGGCACGATCATTTCCGCTCGCTGATTCGCCTACAGCGTCGCACCGAACGATTCGACACCCGGCCCAAGGGGTGGCAGATGGCCGAGGAGACCGCCTACTACCTCTGCGAGCTCGCACTAAGCGCCGCCGGTTCAACCACGCTATTCGCCGGCCGCCATTGGGAGGTCGAAAGCCGCACATACTATGTGCGCGACACCCGTTTTCAGGAAGATGCCAGCCGCATTCGCCGCAACCCCTGCATCTTTGCCCTGCTATGCTCGTTCGCGCTCAACCTCATGCGATTCAACGGTGTCGACAATATCAGCCAGGCTCTCTACGACAATGCGCTGTGCCTCGATCGGGTGCTCGCCTATGAGGGCCTGTAGCAATGAACAAGCCCTGGTGCACGCCTGATGGGCGTGGTCGGCAGCGTCGTAGCGAGATCACGCACCTCATCGCCGGGCGGCTGGAGGATCACTGTCATCTGCTGGGCGAATTAATGACGAGGAATCGGGATTTTCAGTGAGGGACGCGGGCAACGCTGCTAAATGGGCCTCTTAAAATTAAATGTCTCTAAACATATTTCAGCTCTCGCGCAAGATGGGCTTGAGAGACCCACCTGGAGCTTAAAATCCTTGCTGGCTGGGATGCGATCCCTAGCTGACAACCCTGTCTTCCCATGAAAATGGGGCATACAGCCCACTGGCTGAAATACGTTTATAGGCATTTTAAATTAATGCTCTGCCGCAGTGTGGCACTCATCGGACCTTGCAAGAGCCGCCAGTACGGTCGGGATCGCGGCAAGAGAAGCAAAGTCCCGCCGAAGCGGGACTTTGCTGAGTCCGAGCGGTCCGTACTGGCTTTCGCCGGCACGATTACACTCTTCCAGGCATAACCCAGGACTCGTTACGCGGCTTTGAGGTTCGCGGCGGCTTGTTTGCCGCGCTCCTCAACCACCTCGTAGCTCACGCGTTGCCCTTCATTCAACGTCTCGAGCCCCGAGCGTTCCACCGCGCTGATATGCACGAAGACGTCACGCGAGCCGTTTTCAGGTTGAATAAAGCCATACCCCTTGACGGAGTTGAACCATTTAATAGTACCAATAGCCATTCTGGCCTCCTGGTGAGAATTCCGCGCGCAAATCGGGCGCGTATCGAACAATCTATTATCTTGGATGTCTTCAGATGAAGCCGTCCGGGACCGAACGGGTAGCAAAAGGCAGGCCAGAAAGATTGCATAACTATTATGAGTCCGCGTTGGTTGAAATACAAGCTTTTTGTTGGGACTAAATGCATCAAAGGCGATAGAAGGCGTTAAATCCAGACGTACTGATGTACTGTAGCGCAGAAGCCACCTTGTTTACCTCTTACTCATCAGGAAATTTCTCCTTATAAATCTCCAACGCCTCGTCCATTGAACGGGAGAAGGCAACCTGCCCTATTCGCTTGCGCACGCCGGCGCGGCGCAGTTTGAGGATCATACGCGGGTGCAGATTGTTGATGATCAAACCAATACGGTGGCCGCGTAGTTCCTTGACGATTGATTCCATGGAGACAATCGCCGTCATGTCCAGCATGGTGACATGCGTCATTTCGAGGATGACCACACGCACGTCGGGACTGACCATACCGATGTGGCGTATGGCCTTATGAGCGGAGCCGAAGAACAGCGGTCCCTTTATGTCGTAAACGGCCACCCCCTTCGGAAGATCCTGGGCGTGGGCCTGGGCTTCTCCAGCGTTGGAAGCTCCACGCAGATCCACCCCGGTCAGAGCGATACTGCGGCGGATAAACAGCACGGCCGCTAGGCCGACACCGACACTTACCGCGACGACCATGTCGAACAGCACAGTCAGCGAGAAGCAGGTCAGCAAGGTAATCACGTCTTGGCGAGGTGCGATCCTGAGAGTGCGCACGAAGTGGCGGGCCTCGCTCATGTTCCAGGCCACCATGATCAGCAGGGCCGCCATCGACGCCATGGGAATGTAGGCCAGTAGCGGAGCCAGCGCCAGGATCGCGGCCAGGATGAACAGACTGTGCACGACTGAGGACAGGGGCAGCGAACCACCAGCACGGATATTGGCCGCCGTACGTGCAAGGGCAGCGGTTGCCGGGATACCGCTGAACAGGGGTGCAATCAAATTGCCGATGCCTTGTCCGATCAACTCATCGTTAGGATTATGCTTTTCCCCGGACATGCCGTCTGCGACCACCGCGCACAGCAGGGACTCGATCGCGCCGAGCATGGCGATACTCAACGCCGAGCCGACCAAGGTATTCACCACGCCAAAGGAAAACCCGATGGGCTCACCGTTCGGCCCAGGCTGCTGCCAGGGCCACATGAGCTCCGGCAGCACCGGCGGGATGCCGCCGCCGGTCACCCCATCGATCACATATTGAAAGCGGGAACCGATGGTTTCCACGGCAAAGCCATCGATCATTGCGACCAGACCCAGTGCGGCACAGGAGCCGACCAGCAGTGCGACCAGATGCCCCGGTATCTGGCTGCGCACGCGCGGCCACAGGACCAGGACCAGAAAGGTCACCGTACCGATAAATGCCTCCCGCCAGTCCACACTCGGCAAGGCATTGATAAGGGTAACCACTTTCTCCGGGAAATGCCCATCCAGGCTCGCGACGTCCAGTCCGAGTAGGTCCTTGATCTGAAGAGTGGCAATCACCACGCCGATGCCCGCGGTAAACCCAACCGTCACAGGATAAGGCATGACCTCGATCAGGCTACCCAGGCGCAGCATCCCCATCAGGACCAG
Organism: Nitrococcus mobilis; assembly: GCA_024102725.1. Lineage (GTDB taxonomy): Bacteria > Pseudomonadota > Gammaproteobacteria > Nitrococcales > Nitrococcaceae > Nitrococcus > Nitrococcus mobilis_A. The sequence goes on along the minus strand of JAGFJL010000004.1, from coordinate 49,622 downwards.
GATGATGCCCGCCATGAAGCCACTGAACAGCAACCCACCCAGCCCGTATTGCTGCACAATCGGCAGCAACAGCACGACGAAGGCCGCTGTCGGCCCAGAGACATTCACTTTCGACCCACCAGTCAAGGCAATTACGATGCCCGCGACGATGGCAGTGTAGAGACCATTCTGCGGGGGCACACCGCTGGCGATCGCCAGAGCCATGGACAATGGCAGGGCGATCACGCCCACTGTGAGGCCGCTCAAGATGTTGGACCAGAGGATCGAAAGCGAGGGCTTGCTCCGGACGCTGTGGGTCAAGGCGTAAAACACATCTGCTTCCTTGGCGGTAACTCCGAGGCTCTATGCAATTCAAACATGGCCAACACAGGGCGCACGCAACGAGCCGTGTCGCTAAGCCTAGCGGACAGAAGCGAGAGACCAAGCCCTTTATCCACAGGGGCATTTATGTCTCACAGCTCCCGCTGGTCTTGGATGTCCTGCAGGCCGAGATCAACGCGACACCATCAAGGATCACCTTAGCAGGCCACCGAGCGCGAACCATGCCGATGAGTGATCGGGCCAAGACATGCGATCGGCTTGGCGACTCAAGTCGCGACGATAGCCTACCCGAAACACCCAGTCGGTATTCCGCCTCTGCTGGACCGCCAACACCGCCAGTCCTGCCAAGGGCAATAGCTACGGCGATAGGCGTCATTCGGATTGGATCTTAGGGGAAGAGGCCACCGAGCGGAAACTCATCAAGGGGCTATTTAGGGGCTGCACGCCAGCATTGATAGAAAAACACCCAGCATTTACAAAATGTTACCTAATTTATATTGGCGGAGAGGGAGGGATTCGAACCCTCGGTACCGTGAGGTACACACACTTTCCAGGCGTGCTCCTTCGACCGCTCGGACACCTCTCCGAATAATTTTAACCTTGTCCACTTCGAGAAATCCCCAGGCGCGCGACCGACGGAGCACGCCTGGCGTGCTCGTTACTCCGGGCTTCCTGCCCTTCGCCCCTACGGGGCCGCCTACGCTGCGCTCGGCGTTCCAAATCGTTCCCGACGATTTGGTCGACCGCTCGGACACCTCTCCGAATAACTCTATCTTGTCGACTTCGAGAAACACCCTGCCGCGTTACAGGCGGAGCACGCGCCAGGCGTGCTCTTTACTCCAAAATTTCGCAGTAAGCAAAGTATCTTAGAAGATCCCCTGATTCAATCGCCTATCGGCTAGCTGCGATCGCCGCCACCGCCCCGGTCGGGTCGATACATGGGCATCGGAAATTGGGCGACGTTGCCTTCGGCATCGGTGATCTTGGCGACGCCCTGTTTCTCCACCTCGTCGATGCGGATAATGGCGTGCATGGGTATAAAGGTGCGCTTGACTCCGTCGAACTCGCCCTTCAGTCGCTCCTCTGCGGGATCGACCACCACTTGGGTGCGCTCACCGAAGGTAAGTTCTTCAATCTGCACAAAGCCGAGTATTCCACTGTCGGCAACCTTCCTGGCGTAAATCTCGTAGACCTTGCCTTGATTGTGGAAGATTACCCGGTATATATGTCGAGCCGCCATGCGTGGTCACTATTGTCGTTCTACCAAGAAGCAGCGCAAGGATAGCACACAGCAGCCTGAACCGGGATGATGTCGGTCACTCGCCGAGTACGGTAATCGTGATGCGGCGCTGTTGCGCGCGGTAGCGATGCTCCCATAGGAAGACGCCCTGCCACGTACCCAACGCCAGGCGGCCATCGGCCACGGGGACGCCCAGCGAACTCTGAGTGAGCACGGTGCGGACATGGGCCGCCATATCATCCGCGCCCTCCTCGCGGTGCGTGAACAAGGGGTCGCCGTCGGGCACTAGGCGGCGTGCAAAACGCTCCAGATCCTCACGCACCGCCGGATCGGCGTTCTCGCAGATGATCAGCGAGGCGCTGGTGTGGTGAATGAATAACTGGCAAAGCCCACTGCAAATCGCGGATTCGCGAACCACGCCGGCCACAGCCGCCGTGATCTCCTGGATGCCGCGGCCCGGCGTTGCGAACTCTTTGGTCTCCTGATGCATGAGTCGTTTCCTATTTATTTCGTTTATCCTTGCGTATGAGGCAAACCAATCTCACTGGGTAGCACCATGGCGATGTATGCCTGGGAAGGCAAGAAATTCCAAGATGTGGCCGAGATTACGGTCAAACGCGATCCACAACGCTTTAGGCACGGTTGCGCCACCGCCGGCGCGGACGGGACGGAGGTAATTCAGTGGTTCCGGTCGGTAGCTGAGCTCACTCAGTACCTCACCCGCATGGAGCCCCAACGCTGGGGCATGAAAATAGGCGATCTGATCGCGGTGAAACCGCGGTTGGTGGATGTTCTGACCCCGGTTGAGGTCATCGGCTATAACGACAAAGCGCAAGCGGCCTACAATGCCTGCGTGCATCCCTATTTCCGGATCGTTTGGTGGGGTACATTCGACGAATTACTCGAGGCGGAAGGCACCTGGCCGGCGGCTCTGCTCGCAAGCGCCAAGGCGAGCGCACTCACCGACAAGGAACGCACAGCGCGTCTCATCAGCTATCTGCAAGCGCGCAGCGCCACCCGCTAAAGCGCCCGCCGGCATCGCGGAGGAGCGAATCAGCAGGGGATACGGACCATGCGTGGAATAGATTACCTGGCTGCAGCCGTCGGCTCGCTCGCACTCGGCGGTGTCATCGGCACGACAAGCGCCGACGGCCTGAGTCTGAGCTCGGAGGCCTTCACACACGGCGAGACCATACCCACGCGTTATACTTGCGACGGCCGCGATATCTCGCCTCCGCTTACCTGGGACGGCATCCCGAGCGGCACACGCAGCCTGGCGCTCATCGCCTCGGATCCCGATGCACCGCGCGGGACCTGGTATCACTGGGTGCTCTACGCGATCCCACCGGAGCCGTCCGGACTACCCGAGAATGTCGACCCGAGAGAACGCGCGGCTGCTATCCACGACGGAATGAATAGCTGGAAGCGCGGGGGGTATAGTGGACCCTGCCCTCCGACCGGCCGCCATCGCTACTTTTTCCACCTCTATGCTTTGGACCGGGTACCCGAAGTGCCACAGCAGCCGAGTGCGGCAGAGCTGCACCGGGCCATGCAGGGGCATGTGATCAGCGAGGCGACGCTCATGGGCCTGTATGCAAGGCACAGTCGGCAATAAGCCGCTGAACCCTTTATTGAGCTTAATGGAAGATAATTTGATATCCGTGAAGCAGCCGCGGAGGTGATTGAGCACAAGCGCAGCGCGCGGGGCAGCAGGTAACACAGTATCCGGCAAGGCCCATGGTCAGCTGCTACTTACCGCAACGCCACTATTTGTCAAGGCGCGCGTGCTCGTATAAGGCAACTTCTCGCTCGCTTACCCGAAAACGAGCAACAAGCACCGCTATCTCAATCGCAACGCCTGGGCCGCCTTGATCAGCACCGCCGCCTCACGCCGAATTTCGGCGCGCAGTACCGCCACTTCTCTGGCGACCTCGGCAATGTGCCGAGGCTGCAGATCGAACGGATCGATGCCGCCGGCAGAAGCTATGTAGGCGCGGTCGGATACGGATAGCGTGGTGAAATCGTCATAAGCCGCCTGGGCGTACACGCCCGGGCAATCCGCAATGGTAATACCGCCGATATGAACCATCTCGGATATAAAACCAGCCAATCCGATCGCCACCGCATCTGCAGGCAATACATTAGGCTGGAGCATGGTCTGCCCGGACCAGTACAGCGAATGCCGCCCCCCGTTCATGGGGTAGTAAAGCCGTGCACGCGCCCAGTAACCGCGCTGGCGCGCGACCACCAGATGCCCCGCCTCGTGGATGGCGGAACAATGCAGCTCCTGCCGCCACACCTTGCTCCACGCGCATGGAGGGGGTGCGATGCTCATATGCTCCGCTCCGGTTTGTCGCCAGACTGCGCCCGAGGGCGTGTCGTTACTGTCGTCCGGCCATGCTCGATACTTATTGCTCTCTCCCATATCAGCCCACCCTACCGCTTGCGGTCGTTGCCTCGCCAGGCCGCCGTTGGTGCACCAACCAGGGCATGCCCCTCTTTAATCTTACTATTAAGACAACAATCACCCCCTCAAGTCTCAGATAGCATGCTCTCCGAAGCCAAGCAAGCCCTACCGAAGGCGATCAGCCGCCCCTTACTGCAAAAATCCGCACCCGGAGGGGCATTACGGTAAACGGCCGCTGAGTTATCTCTCTTGCCACAACAAAACGCCTGGAAGCGCCTGCGGCACACTCGCCGCCGTTGCGTTGGCCCGATCGGCGGGGCCCGGACAGCCTGCGTCTGTGATCGTGCCCTAAAGGCGAATTATGCCTTTCACAACGGCCCTTCCTAGCGTATAGGTAAAGGCAGATAGAGGTGTATCCAAGGAGAGCACCGATGCAAGGCACCGCAAGGCAGATCCGTTGGGCCCAAGAAATTCTGGCAAGACACTTACAGCTGGCGGAATCGCATTTACCCCAAATAACCGCACAGCTCGAACGCGCTATTCTCGTTGCAGAAGAGCAACGCTGGGGGGCCGCCTACGAGCGGGCACGGCTTGCGATCGCCTGCACTTACGCCAGACGTCTCCAAGAGTGGAGCGCCGCGGATATCATCGACGCTCAAACGCTACTCACGAGCCCATATGCAATCTATGATGCGATCTGGACCGTGATCAGCAAAATGGCCCGTGTCGACCTGGGCATCGTTGCCGCATCGCCGGCACAAGAGGACCGGCCAACGCTGCACTGAGGGCACGAACGCAACCAAAGCCCCAGCGGTAGCGGTATGAACCACGGACCCATCGAACAAGGGAACAACCACGGCGCCGCTCCCCTGCCATCAGAGCACATGGGTATAGCGTTGCGCTCGATCGCCACGCGCCGAACTCATCAGTGCTCGCCCCGTCACATGGATCTTTGCAGCTACCGCCGGCCAACACCGAAAGTGTTTGCCACCACGGTCCAGCACAGCTGCATACTGTTTTATAGCCGTTCTTTTCATATCTAATTTGAAATAGTGTGGATTCGAGGCAAGACTCGATCGAGTACAGGCAAGCGGGGAAGGGACATGCAGTTGGGAATGATCGGCCTCGGCCGGATGGGATCGAATATGGTGCGCCGGCTCATGCGCAGCGGCGAGCATCAGTGCGTCGTGTTCGATTCCAACGCTGCGGCGCTGCGCGCACTAGAGCAGGAAGGCGTGCTGGCGGCCGAATCGCTCGAAGAACTCGTCAAGCGCCTCGACCCGCCGCGGGCCGTGTGGTTGATGGTGCCGGCCGGGGCAGTCGATGGCGCGCTGCATGAGCTTGCGCTCCACCTAAGCGCCGACGATATCGTCATCGACGGCGGCAACTCGTATTACGTGGATGCCCTACGCCGCGCCGAGGAGCTCGAGGCGAAAGGAATCCGTTATCTCGACGTCGGCACAAGCGGCGGTGTCTGGGGCCTCGAGCGCGGCTACTGCCTGATGATCGGCGGCCCCGAACAGGCGGCCCAGTTGCTCGACCCGATCTTCAAAACGCTAGCCCCGGGCCGCGATGCCGCGCCGCGCACGCCGGGCCGCGAACAAGCATACGGCACTGCCGAAGAAGGCTATCTCTACTGCGGCCCCTCGGGCGCCGGACATTTCGTCAAGATGGTGCACAACGGCATCGAGTATGGCGTCATGGCCGCTTACGCCGAGGGATTGAATATCCTGCACCAAGCCAACGTGGGAAAAAAGGAGGCGGCGGCGAGCGCCGAGACCACGCCGCTCGCGCACCCGGAGCGCTACCGCTACGATTTCGCGCTCGCCGACGTAACGGAAGTCTGGCGCCGCGGCAGCGTGATCGGCTCATGGCTGCTCGACCTCACCGCGAGCGCGCTACTCGATCAGCCCGATCTGGCCGGCTACACCGGCCATGTGGCGGATTCCGGCGAAGGACGCTGGACGGCGCTGGCAGCAATCGAGGAGGGCGTGCCGACACCAGTGCTCTGCGCCGCGCTCCATCAGCGCTTTGCCTCGCGCGGCAATGACGAGTTCGCAACCAAGGTACTCTCCGCAATGCGCCACCAATTCGGCGGGCATGTGGAACGTGGTGAATAGGAGGCGGGACAAAGCGCATCACGAAGCGACGCCGAGGTACTGGACAATAGCCGGAGAGGCAGCGACCCATGATACTGGCAGGCGATATCGGTGGCACCTCGACACGGTTGGCCTTTTTCGAACTGCAGGACGGACGGCTTGCAATAGTGGCGAAAGAATCCTATCGCAGCCGCGATTACGAGAGCTTGGCGCAAGTGGTGCGGCAGTTCGAGAAGGATTACGGGTGCGCGGGCATCCGGCATGCCGCTTTTGGCGTAGCTGGCCCGGTGCGTGATGGGCAGGCAAAAACGACCAACCTGCCCTGGCTCATCGACAGCGCGAGGCTGGCACGAGAGCTCGGCCTGCAATCAAAGGACGTCGAGCTGATCAATGACCTCGCGGCCAATGCCTGGGGCGCTATGACTTTAGCCCCCATCGACTTAACCGTGCTCAACCAAGGCAAGCCGGATGCTACCGGCAACGCGGCGGTTATCGCCGCCGGCACCGGGCTCGGCGAGGCTGGACTCTACTGGGACGGCCAATGCCACCGTGCATTTGCCAGCGAGGGTGGGCATGTGGATTTCGCCCCGCGCGACGAGCTGGAAATCGGCCTGCTGCACTACCTGCTGCAGCGGTATCGCCACGTGAGCTACGAGCGCGTGCTCTCAGGACCGGGCCTGCACACCATCTACCGCTTTCTCCGCGATACCGGACGCGGCAATGAATCGCAACAACTTGCCGAGGCGATGCGCGACGAAGACCCGGCAGCCGTAATTTCTCAGGCCGCACTAAAGGGCGAGAACGCACTCTGCGTGCAGGCGCTCGACCTCTTTGTCGCAATCTACGGCGCCGCGGCCGGCAATCTCGCACTCAAGCTCATGGCAAGTGCCGGGGTTTATCTAGGCGGCGGAATCGCACCCCGCATCATCGAAAAGCTAAAGGGGCCAGGGTTCATGGCCGCATTCACCGGCAAGGGCCGCATGAAAGATTTGTTACAGGAGATCCCCGTACGGGTGATCATGAACGATCAGAGCGCACTGCTGGGCGCTGCACGCTGTGCGGCGCTGAAGGCGGGATTGATATGAGAATGCACAAACCCCAATTGGCGATTCGGATTTGCTTCGCTTCTCCTCAGTGGTGAACAGTCTCCATGAATCCCGACATCCGCGTCCTCGAAACTCCCCAGGCTCTAGCGCGCGCAGCAGCCCATGAATTTGCCAGCCGTGCAACGGTCGCGGTGCAAGAGAAAGGGATGTTTGCCGCCGCACTCGCCGGTGGCCGCACACCGAAGACGCTGTACTCGCTGCTTGCCGACGATGCCGAACTGCAGCAAAAATTTCCCTGGCAGCACACCCATTTTTTCTGGGGCGATGAGCGAGCGGTGCCGCCGGATCATCCGAACAGCAACTTCCGAATGGCACAGACCGCTTTATTCTCCCGAGTACCGGTACCGGCCGCCAATCTCCATCGCATAAAAAGCGAGCTTGCGCCGCCACAGGCGGCGACCGCCTATGAGCAAACCCTAGTTGAGTTTTTCCACCTGCAGCCGAATGCGCTCCCGCGCTTTGATCTGGTCTTATTGGGACTTGGGCCGGATGGGCACACCGCATCGCTCTTTCCCGGCACATGCGCGCTGCGCGAGCCGCAACGGCTTGCGGTGGCCAACTGGATCGGCAAGCTCGGAACCGAGCGCATCACGCTGACCGCACCGGTATTCAACAACGCCGCGTGCGTGATTTTCCTTGTGAGCGGAACCGACAAGGCAATTGCGCTCAAATCCGTGCTCGAGGGCCGATACGAGCCGGAACAACTGCCGGCACAGTTGATCAAACCACACGCGGGTGCACTCAAATGGATGGTCGATACGGCAGCGGCGGGGCGGCTTGAGTACGGATTAAAGAGGGCTGCATCGCAGCAGCCCTTCTATTTGGCGCGCCCGGGAGGATTCGAACCCCCAACCTCCTGATCCGTAGTCAGGGGCGCTGACCGCCGGAAAAGAGTTGCGATTCAATGGGGTACAGATATTTACCTGTCTCATTAAACGGAACCGTAACCGTTGGTAAGGCCTTGTTTTTGTTGGCTACGGTTCGATGCTATGAGACACATCAACCACGATTTCCCTACTACACCACCTCACCCCATGTTGTGGGGCTATCTCACCCAAGCTACTGATTGTGTAAAGAATGCGGTCTATTTCAAGACTTACGAACGCCGGGCGGCGCTAATCGTACCTTTTTGGCAGCTTCAGTTAAGTCGCCCCCGCGGCGCCTGCGATCTCCAGCGCACCCGATAGAGCGCCCATGTTCGCACTGCGGATCTCGCTCAATAAGTGGAAATGGCGTCGATGCCGGCGCGATTTACTGCCTCTCGTAGGGTACCATGAAGCGAGAGCGGCGGCCGGCAAGCCGGTCGGTCGAGGTATTAGTTCGCAGACGACACTCCGAGCAGATCGGCGAAACGACGGGCGCTTATGATCTGCACGGATTCGACTTTGCCGAGGCACAGCAGGTCGCGTCTGTCACCCGTGACCAGATAGTCGACGCCCCCGACAATCGCTGTGGCGAGAATTGGATTATCGTCAGGGTCAGGGGACAATTCCACGCTCGGCAACTCCTGCAGCACGGTGGCCTGGTGGCGCAGTCCACCAGACCCCAACCTCAGAGGGCATGAGGTACTTGCGCAGTCGCGGGTAGCGAGAGACTCGGCGGAGTTCGTCGACTTGCCACTCGGATGTGACCAGTCCGAAGGCCTTCTTGGGCCATGTCCGATCGGGCGGCGTTTCGGACGTGATCAACGCAGCGAACAGAATTCCGGCGTCCAGGAAAGCACGCAAAGCCGCTATTCGCTGACCAAGTCTTTATCGATCGCATCCAGGATCTCGTCCTGCGAGTATTCCCCGTTGCGCTGCTTTACATCCTGCACGGTCAATTCGAACAGGCGCGCCTGCACCGCTTCCTCCACGAACTGTGAGAGATCGCCCTTCTTGGTGCCACGCCGACCCAGGTAGGCCCGCAATGCCTTGTCCACGTCATCGCTCACCACGATGGACCATCGCACGCTGCTCATCAGCGTTCTCCGAGGTACTCGAAATCAAATATATGCGTTTATACGCATAAGCGCACAACCGCAGCAATATAAATCCATTCTTCGTCCAATCAAACGGTCCTTCTTCGGTCGCCAGGGGCACCCGGCAACAGACGAGTTGCTTCTTAAAACAATGTCAGTTTCCCTTCTCACTATCCGGGCAAGCGCCTGACCGCGCATTGTTCCGCCGCGGGCTGGCCCGCTTGCCTAACCGCTATTGAAGCCGCGCCGCTCGGCGTCGCAGCCGTACGGGTGTTCACCGAACAGCTTGCCCGCTGCGACGAGCAAGCGAGGAGACGGTCAATCAAGCGGTAAGGATCTGGCCCGTGACTCTACTGGGCACTCTCCAGCCCCTCTAGCATTGGCTGTTCGTTCTTTGCGGTGTCTGCGTCCCTCGGGAGATCTACCAGCACATAGCCCATCGCCCGGTAAGCCCGAAGGCGCTTGCCGAACATGCGAGCCAGAACAGGTACGTCCCGGTCCACGTAGTCATAGATCCGCGCCTCGCGCTTGTCCCCGCGCAGTCGATGCAGGCGACCTGCGTATTGGGTGACAGTCCCTTTCCAGGCCACGGGCATGGTGAGGAAGAGCGTGTCCAGTCGTGGGTCATCCAAGCCCTCGCCGACGTAGCGGCCGGTAGCCAGCACGAGTCGCTCCTGGTCATCGGGAATCGCGCTGAGCTGCCGGTTCACCTCTTTGCGTTTCTCTGCCCCCATCCCACCCTGGCAAACGACCAGACGGCGCACGAACCCCGACAAACGCTCGGCCAGGAACGCCAGTTGGTCCTTGCGCTCGGTCAACACCAGCGGGCGTCGGCCTGCCTCTATGGCGGTAATCACATCGTTCAGAATGAGCTCATTGCGGGCCTCGTCGGCGGCCAGCGCGCGGTAGATCTCTTGAATACCAACGTCCCGCCAACCGTCAGGGAGCCGGAACGCAGTCTCCCGGATCACCAGTCGATGCCTGAACGGCCGGTTCGCCGCCTGAACTCGTGAGCTCACGGTAGATCGCGGCGGACCGAGCTGCATTTCCAGTATCGGGTGGTGCCCGTCGCGCCGGCGGGGCGTCGCCGTCAGCCCGGTCACGTAGCGCGCCTTGACTTCAGAGAGGACGCGCTCGAACGAGACGGCCGGTACATGATGACACTCATCGACAATCACCTGGCCGTACTCGGCGACCACATCCGCGACCCGCTCCTTGCGCACCAGGCTCTGGAACGTCGCCACATCCAAGCGGCCGTTTGGCCGCTTTCTGCCGCCGCCAAGTCGGCCGACATCCTTCTCGTTGATCCCGAGAAACAGAGAAAGCTGCGCAACCCATTGGTCCATCAAGGGCTGGCGGTGGACCAGCACCAGTGTGCTGCAGCGCCGCTTCGCGACGACGTAGGCGCCCAGCACGGTCTTCCCAAAACCGGGTGGTGCCACCAGGATACCCATATCCTCCAAAAGCAGGGCGTCGGCTGTCCGCTTCTGGAGCGCCGTCAGGTCCCCTTTGAACACGAACTCGACCGCCTTGCCAATGTGTCGCTCGTCGCGCAGGTCGAGTTCCACGCCATGCTGTTCCAGTAGCGCTTGCAGGTGCGCCAGGCAGCCCCGGGGAAGGGCGAGGTGCTGCCCATCCTCCTCGGCTCGCGCAATCACCCTGGGAGTAAGCGCGGTCGACAGGCGCATCCGCTGCCTGCTGTAGAACTCCGGGTTCTGGAACGCCGCAAGCCGTTTGATTCGGTTGATCAAGGGCGACGAGAGATCCGCTGTCTCAATGAACACTTTCTGCGCGAGGACGGCACGGAGACGGGCGGGCAACGGCCCCGGTATCTTGGCCGGCTCGCGCCTACCGGAGGGTGGGCGCTGCCAAGGCGCCTGTGCGTCGTCGTCGCCATCTCCCGACCCCGACCACCGTATGCCGACCACCTGACGCCGTCGCGTTGCCTCTGCCGCAATGGACTCGACGCTCGACACGCAGAGCGGCGACACGGAAGCCAGGTAGCTCCACTGGTCCCGGTAGGGCTCCAGGTTCTCGTCGAGGAAGACGGTATTACCCCGCTCGCGTGCCTGATATTGAAGAGGAAGGGCGATCAGGTTGCCGAAACCGCGGCGGGGCAGCCTATCCTGGCTCGGGAAAAGCCGATCATAGGACTCCATGCTCAATTGGTGTCGGTGCGCCATGGTTTCCGTCATAAGATGACAGCCCATCTGGCGGGCGGCTGCGGCCGAGACAGGGCTTTGGAAGAAGAACCAGACGTGAGCGCCATTGCCGGACTGCGAGCGCTCCAACGCGCACGGCACACCGACCTCGTCGCACGTTTGCCTGAACGCACTGACATCCTCACGCCACGAGGCCTTGTCGAAGTCGACGGCCAGGAACCAGCAGGTCTCGTCCTTCAGCAGCGGGTAGATACCCATGATGTGCCGACCCTGGAGGTGGCCGAGGACGGCGCGATCATCGACGGGAAGGAATGCCTGGTTGCGGCACTCGGCGCATTTGATCCGCGGTAGCCTGCAGATTCCCGGGACGAATTTGTTAGCGCATTCGGGAGCGTATCCGGCCTTTCCGGTCTTTTTGCTGAAGAACTTCACCGGGAACAGATCTGCACGCCCGCGGAACAGGGAGCAGAAGAGCTTCAGTTTTGCCCGTGGAGTGATTGGTGCTGCTTCCGTCGGTACGCCAGCAACGCTTGCACAGGCACACCGGCCGGTACTGCTCACCTCATCAAGCCTGGCCTTCAGGCCTTCGAGACGGGCCCGAATTCGCGTCCGCTCTGCATCGAGATTGGCAAGGTGCCGCTCTTCACGTGCGATTTCCGCTCGAATTGCCACCAACTTGTTTGCATCGTCGTTCATTGGCACAGGATAATCTGCAGCATCATCGTGCGATGGTAGTACGGCTGCTGGCATGACGATCGGGCCACTCCGGTAGTGTAGACCGCCGGCGAATTGGGCATAACCGCGGGCGTTATGTTACGTGTCCGCCTTAAAGCCCCTGTGCGGGGGGTTGGGGGGGGGGCGCCCCGGGCCACGACGGCGACCGCCTTGATGGCGCGGGTTTGATATGGGTTTGCCGCACGGACGGCAGCCGGTGCGGCACCGACTTCAGAGCACCACCAGTTATCGAGGTCAGGGGCATTAGGGGCCGACACGGCGCGGGGCTTGCCGGGGCTGAGCCGCGATCAACGGGCGAAGACCCTGCATATCCCGTGACGGGCGTCTCGGAGTCGTCTATTCGTGTAACGCTTGCAGCGCGTGGCCCGTATCCTTGTCCAGGATCTTTAGCAGCGCCCGCGCCGGGCCGGTCGGGTGACGCCGGCCCTGTTCCCAGTTTTCCAGCGTACGCTTGCTTACACCAATCAGCAGCGCAAAGCGATGTTGCGAGAGCCCGATCTTCTCGCGGATCGCTCGCACCTCGGGCTCGGCGAAGGCGGTCTGCCGCGCCGGCTCGCGCTTGCCCTTTGCGATCTCGTCCATCTCGCGGACACTGTTCAGCAGCTCATTGAACATCGCCTTATCCATCGGACCACCTCGCTACGATCTCTCTCAGTACTGCCAACTGCTCGGCCGTGAGATCCTCCTGCTTGGCCTTGCGGTAGGCGTAGAGCATTCGGATCTGCTCATCAGCCATCACCCAGTAGTAGATCACCCGGACGCCGCCGCGTTTGCCTTGCCCTTGCAGCCGCCAGCGCACCTTGCGCAAGCCACCGCCGCCCTTGATGAGCGCCCCGAGGTCAGGGCGCTGCACCAGCGCTTCCTGCAAGGCGCGGTACTCGTCGTCGCTCATCACCTCCTGGATGATCCGGGTGAACGTCGGGGTCTCGATGATGACCATGTTTAAAAAGTATACGCCAATGGCGTACTTCTGGACAGTGGCTTATTTGTCGGTTTCCTCGTCACCGGCGCGCGTCTCGGAGGTCCACTGCGCGGCTACAGATCGTCTAGGCGTCGTGGCAACAGCCGCGGGTGTCTCACGGTCAGGGATGTCGATGCGCTCGGCGCCGATCAGGTAGACGATGCGGTAGGGGGTTTAATCAGCTCGCGGATATCGTTACGCTGATAGCGTTCGACCACCCGGCCCAGACACGGTTGCTCGGCCAAGGGCTCGACTCCGCGAAGGATGCGCTCGACCACGCGGCATCGATTGGATGACCCTCGCGGGCAATATGGGCGTGGATTTGTCGTAAGCGGGCTTTGGCAGGCGCCGTCCAGACGAGCCTCATTGCTGCACGCCGAACTCGCGCAGTACCTCCTCATGAGGGGTTACCCGCCCGGCCGCACTGTCAGCCAGGCCGGCTTCGATATCGAGGATCAGCTCCACCGTCTCGGCCAGCTCTTCCCAGCCCGCCGTCTCCGGCAGGCTGTCGACCAGTTGGTGAGCTTGTTCTTTGAACCCGGTTGCCATACGGCTCATTTTAGCGATTCTCGTTGTCCTCTTCTATCGCTTCGTGATCCAGGTCCTGGTAAAGGCCCTCCTGGGTCGGCTCGCTCGCCGCCTCATCGACCGCCTCAGCCGGGGCGCCGGACAGCTTCGCCGATTGGCTGCGTTGGTGCACTGCCTTGAGCCGGGGAATGCTCACCCGGGTGTAGCGCTCGGCCACGCCGAGCTCGGCGTGGCCGAGCATGGCCTGGTGTAGTGGATACCCACCCCGCTTCGATATGGGCAGCCCGGTGTACACCGGCGGCCACTATGCCAGCAGGATCAGCGCCCGCGGCCCCACGCCCAGGCGCCGCCGCCAGCCACTTGATGATGGCGAGAGCTGGCTGCTATTGATCTACTCAAAAAATGCCGATGACAACATTCCGGCTCATGTATTGAGAGAGGTAAAGGAGGAACTGGAAAATGGGTAAACCCGAGAAGGCCCTGCTTGAGCGCGACGCAAAGCGCGACCTTGGTGCAGAACTCTTGCAGTCAGTACGGGAGATGAAGGCACGCAAGGCGGGCCGCGTCCATCGAATCGCGGCACCAGAGATCGCGGCAATCCGCGTCAACGTTGGGCTGTCGCAGGAGCGCTTCGCTGAACTCCTGGGCGTCTCGCCGCGAACCCTGCAGGATTGGGAGCAGGGCCGTCGCAACCCGACGCGCTCAGCGCAGACGCTGCTGAAGATCGCCAAGCGTCACCCAGAGATACTGCGCGAGATTGCGCCCTAGGAAGCCGCCAGCGCCATGGCTAGGAACGATCAAATCCCGGCGCTCCCAGGTGAAGGCCGGCAAGACAAAGAACAGGCCCGAATTGCAGAATCTCATCACAGCCCGGAAGTCTCCCCGGAGGCAATGGACCATGCTGCCGCTTCTCGACACCTTGCGCCTCGCTCGCCGAACCTACATTGCTCACGTCTTCGGACATGAATGCTGCAAGCGCGGCGTTGAAATCAGTGCATTCAGCCCGTGGCCACGGCGAGCACGATGAACGGGTTGACCAAGCACCAGGCGCCGGCATCCACCGGCGGCCATCCGAGCCCCCCAGGCCGTGCACCCGGCGCCGGAAACCAGTGCCGCGCCGGTAACCGCGAGATAGCCCGTGCGGATCCGGGCCACGCGCGCGCAAGGGGCAAATTCGAGCAACGAGATCAAAGTTGATCTTCATATCCTCATGTTCGGCCCCTCGTCTCGATGCGACGGCAGAACGGAGGTAGTGCCGCCAGCATGGCCTGCCCGTACGGTCGCTCGGCTAGCCGCCGGTCGAGCACGCTCACCCGTCCGGAGTCGGACTCGGTGCGCAGCAGTCTCCCCGCGGCCTGGACTAGCCGGAAGCTCGCATCGGGCACGGACATCTCCATGAACGGATTGCGCCCGCGGGCCTCCAGCCACTCCGCGCGGGTCGCCTCCACGGGCGAGTCGGGCACCGAGAACGGCAGCTTTGCAACGATCACATGCGTGCACTGCCGGCCCGGCAGATCCACCCCTTCGGAGAAGGATGCGACCCCGAAGAGCACGCTGCCCTCGCCGGCGGCAATCCGCTCGCGATGGCACTCCAGCAGCTCGTGCCGGGGGGCGGTGCCCTGCATCAGGATGCGCTCGGCAATCGGTGGGCCGACCATTTCGGCAACCGCTCTCATCTGGCGGTAGGAGGCGAAGAGCACCAGCGTGCCGGTGGCCGGGTCGATCAGACCCTCGTCGATACGCTCGACGATCTCGGCCGTGTGTGCCTCGTGGTGCTTAGCGTTGGCGCGCATTGCCGGAATGACCAGCTCGGCACGGTTGGCGTAGTCGAACGGCGAGTCGAGTCGCAACGCCCGGGTGCCGTGGCGCGGGCCAAGGCCCGCCTGCTCGAAGAAGCGATCGAACCGCCCGAGCGCGGCCAGCGTGGCCGAGGTCACCACCGCGCCATCGCAGCGCTCCCATAATACTGTGCGCAGCAGCTTGGCGGCCGAGGTCGGACTCGCGCAGCACTGAAAGTCGCTGCCGGAGCCGATGCACGCGATCCAGCGCGCCACCGGCGGCGCGGACGGGTTCTCGAGCGGCGCCTCGGCGAGCCGCGCGAAGGCGGTCTCCATCGCATCGAGCCGCCCGGCGATCCACTGCACACTGGCCTGTACGGTGCCAAGCCTCCGGTTGTCGGGGTCACTCTCCGCACCCTTTCGGATCCGCTCAGCGAGCTTGATGGTGAGCGCGTTGACCGCGCCGCTCGCGGCGCGGGCCTCCTCGAACAGCGCGCGCAGATCCTCGGACACGCGGCCAAATGGGAAACGCCAGTTTGCATCGGCCTCGCGCGGTTTGTCGCCGCACCGACGCCTGCGCGCGGAGGTTTCGCATGCACGCATTGCCGGATGGCCGCCCTGCAGTGCGCGGTGAAGATCATTCAGGCGCTCAATGAGACACGGAATCTCGCCGGCGAATTCCGAGCCTAACGTCTCCACTGCCTCGGCGATTTCGCTGTGGCCGGCGAGTGCGGTGGCGGCTTTCGCCGGCAACTTGGCGAGGTCGGCAAGCCAGCTTCGCAGGCCGATCAGCCGAGTGTGCGCGATCCCCTGCTCCACCGCGACATCGGGCAGGTGGTGACCCTCATCGAAGACGTAGATGCTCTTCTCGGGGGCCGGCAGCACCAAGCCGCCGCCGAGCATCAGATCGGCCATCACCAGCGCGTGATTGGCGACAATCACATCCTTCGACTCGCGGGCCTTGCGAGCAGCGAAGAACGCGCAGCGAGCGCGCCACGGGCAATTGACGCCGGTACAGGCGGCCTTGTCGGTGGTGATCTCCTCGCGCAACTCGCCGCCCAGCGGATTCGGCCATTCATCGAGATCCCCGCACCAGGTTCCCGCCTCGCGCGCTTGCCACATCGCCTGGACCTCGGCAACCTCGCCGTCCGCGGGCTTGATCGTCCAGGTGCCTTGGGCCTCATCGCCGTCACCGAAGTCGAAGTCCGTCTGGTCCTTGTCGACGCCGGCGAGACGTTCAAGGTTGCGATCGCAGACGTAGCGCCGGCGGCCCTTGGCGAGCGCGAAGGTGAAATCGAGCCCGGCATGTGTTTGCAGATCGGTCAGATCCTTACCGACCAACTGCTCCTGGAGAGCCACGGTGGCTGTGGCGATAACCAGCGTCTTCTCCCGCGCCTGGGCCACCGGGATGCCCGGTAGCAAATAGCCCAAGCCCTTGCCCGTGCCGGTGGGTCCTTCCACGCACAGCACGCGCTCGCCACGGTACTCGCCGCAGAGCGTCTTCGCGATCTCGGCGATCATAAGCCGCTGGGTGCGGCGGGACTTGAACCCCGGCGTGGCGGTAATCCGCTCCAGTGCTTCGCGGATATGCCGCTTGGTGACCTCCTGAAGCCCAGCCTCGAGCGTAACCACATCCGTGGCAGGGCCCTCCATGGCTTGAGTCTCGGCGGTGGAAGTACTAATGGCCGGTATATCGGTGGCGCCAGGGGTACTGCTCATCCCGATTCATCCTCGATTTGGCTTGCGTTTTATGACCACATTGCCCGAATACAGCAATGCAGCAAGCATCGAACCGTTTGAATTGGAGGCCGTGTTCTGCGCTTGGATGGTAATCGGTAATGGCGCGTGTCGGGGTGCGACAGAGCGCTCAAGGCTACAGCGAGCGTTCAGACCGGACACCTTCGACCCTGCCGCTGTGGACAGCCCGATCGATACGGACAGCGCCGGCACAGCGATGCATGGTGCGCCGGCCGCGGCCGAGCCGTCCCCTGCTCCAGCTCTATGCGCCGACCAACAAGGCGTGCCACGTCCGCCTCGGACAGCAGGCTCGTTGCCTTCCAGCGTGTACCCCTTGGCGTGACCAGGTGAACATAGCCATAGTCGGCTACGGCGCGGCCCGGCCTGGCCGGCAGACGCGCGTACCTGGCATGGCGCAGCAACACCGCGTAGACGGATAGCTGGATGCGGTCGTCGGTATGAATCCGTGCGCGATCGCGGGTCTTGGTCTCCACCGGCACTAAGTAGCCGTCCGGGTGCAGATATACCTCGTCGGGTTTGCCGACAAGGCGCATCGGCCGGTCGATGACGAGTTCTTTCTCGCTCATTACCAGCACGGCGCGCGCGAGATCCGG
This sequence comes from Nitrococcus mobilis, assembly GCA_024102725.1. Lineage (GTDB taxonomy): Bacteria > Pseudomonadota > Gammaproteobacteria > Nitrococcales > Nitrococcaceae > Nitrococcus > Nitrococcus mobilis_A. The sequence goes on along the minus strand of JAGFJL010000004.1, from coordinate 31,974 downwards.
CGGGTAGTCGTTGCCGGCCAAGCACCGACGTTCACGCGCCACCTTGGTGATAATCCAAAGCGCGAGTAAGGCGATCAGCAGCAACGAGAGCAAACCGCCGTACATCACGCCATTCTCCTGGCCACGTGATGTATCAGGCGATCGAGTAAGACGCGCACTAGGCGCACCGCCCAGGGCCGGCGCGTGAGCGCAATCACAACGGTCGGTGAGAGCCGGTAGTAGGCACGCACCAGCGCGCGTCCCGCTCGGCACGGCATCAAGGAGCGATCACGCCACTTGCGCAAGGTCTCGGTCTGCCACGCCTCGCCGCCGTAAACCGCAGTGGCGATAAAGCACGGTCCGCGCCGGGACCGCCCCGCCGTTACCGCCCGATGGCGGCGCGTGTGCTCGAGATCGCCTCGGCGGCGCGCGGCGGCGAGCGCCGGATCAATCCGCTCGGCTCGGCCGTGATGGCGGAACATCGCCTGTTGCTCGCAGCGCCCCAGCGCGGCCAGATTGCTCGCACTTAGACGGCGGGGGCGTTTGCCTCGGCTGGTCATCTCAGCTACCTGCTGGTCGTCCCTGGAAACAACCGCCTGTTCGAACCTATCGGGAATTGGGACTGCAGCAAGCGGAAGACGGCCTGGGTTGGCATACCCGCTGCGCATGCACGAGTGCGATGAGGGGCCGGGTATTCTCGACGGCGACGTGGTATCTGGAGCGCGCCGCCCAGATGGATGGCCTAGAGACATGGAACCGCGTCAAACACGGCTCCAGTCCGCTCCGGAGCACCAGCTCAAGGCGCTGTTTCTCACCGTCGAGGGCGGCGATCTCGATGCCGATGATCTCCTCCGGCGCGCCTGCCCCCGCGCGGAGCCCAATCACCATATCTCCCCAGCGTGTTGACAAAGGCGCAGGGCCCTGCCGGGAACGGACCCATGCTGCTTGTCGGCCGGGACGGGAAAGTCCTTCTTGTACTCCTGTGTGCGGCTTTCTGCGATACCGTTGTCACAGAGGGTTCGAATATCGGCTAGACCCAGTGCCTGGCATTGCTCTTTGGAAGCACGCTCCCCATGATTCAATGCGCCCAGGCGGTAAAGCCGGCGCAAGGCCGCCTTTACTGCCTGGGCGTCAGTTCACCGCGTCTTTTAAGAGTCTTTCCAGCCTTGAAGGCAGGGATCTTCGCCGCTGCAATCTCGATACTCTCCCCGGTCTGGGGGTTACGCCCTGCCCTGGCGGCTCGCCCCTTCACTTGGAAGGCTCCAAAACCCGTTATGGCAACAGCGCCCCAGCTTTCAGTTCTTGAGTGATAGCGTCAATAGCCGCATTTAGCGCTGCTTCTGCCTTCGCCTTGCCGATGTCAGCCCGGTCTACAATTTCACCTACCAATTCGCTCTTGTTCATTTCTCACCTACCTCACGCGTGAAAGATCGAGAGACCCCCCGTCGATTTGATCTCTGTCCACCCATCCATTTTCAGCGCATCCACACTTCCGACGCGCACATTTTGGGCATTGCATATTCCCATCGAGACAGGGGTGCCAGCGAACTATAGGAAGCGAATCAAGATCAAGCTGCTCGTCACGACCACATGTTTCGGTGAGCATGATCACATTTCAGCTATAGCGCTGTGGCGTTCCAGGGCAAGTATTGCAAATACACTCCCACAGGGCATCGGCTCATCATCTTGGTATTATCGCCAAGCCCCGACAACAATTCGCCGGAAACTCCATTTTTGAACTGTCGCCTTGACGGGGAAGGACCTTCGTCGCCTACAACCGGATCCACATCGGCGGCATCGGCCAGTGGTGACAGCGCTCCCCGACCTGAGGACAAATCCGCCCGAAGCCCAGAAAATCTGGCTCCAATGTGGACTATGCCATGCCAACAATACTGAATCATAGATGACAGCTATTGCGAAAAGGGCTTCGGGGGCAAAATCCGGCGTTTCTCAACAGCCTTCTAGAGTACGGACAGGCCAAACACGGAACTCAGTAACGCGATAGCCATCCCACGAATATCAGCATGATCCGCCGCCGACCCGACTGCCCGCGGCGGCGCGCATCTCAGAACCTTTATCGAAGAACCATCATGTGACTCAATCAACGGGTCAACGCTCTTGACGATGAAAAATCATATCAACGCCGCAAATCACCGGCGGCAGTAAGGAGAGCGACGAAGGAGGTACGCTTTTTGCCGTCCGAGTGAATTTGCCTTTTAGTCTCATGCTTTTGCGAGCGTCCATATGCCGATACCTACGAATCCAATCCCTGCAATGTAATGCAGATGTTTTTCACTGATATATTGCGAAAACATGCTGCCAGCGAGAACACCGATGCCTGAAGCTACAATTAATGCCAATGAAGCTCCAACAAATACAGTAAACTTACTTACTTCTTTATCTGTGGCAAACAACATTGTGGCCAATTGTGTTTTGTCACCAAGTTCAGCAACGAAAACTGCGATAAAAACTGTGAATAGCACTTTGTATTCCAATGTTCTGATCCCCTTTTATTACGGCGTAGCTACTAAGCATTTATCCGTCGTGCAAAGCATGGCAGATAAATGTCTGTTGGACTAAGCTGCCGCGCTGTGTGCGAGTCGTTTCAGCTAAACGGTGTCATTTTTAGAAGCCGTATGCACAGGATGTCACAAGTCGTCAGCACTGGCCTTTGATTCGCAATTTTTAGGATCTCGGATTCCCAGATGCGGTCAAAAAGCTCCTCGTTGTCGTAAGCCCCCGAACAGGTGAGGGAAGACCCTCGCTGGTCAGGGACATTGCGAGCTTGCTTATCATGCTTGATGTTTCACGGAGGGCAGATCGAAACGTTCTACACGTTCAGTATTAACCGAACAAACTGGATGGACTACACATGACGTATGAATACCTCAAGAAAAGCGGCGGTAGAAGAGTTTGTCGAGCGGATGGGCCTCGTTGCCGAGGGTGACGGCCTCCCGCGCATCGCTGGCCGCATCATGGGCCTTATGGTCATAGAAGGCGGGCCGCTCAGTTTTTCCGAGCTAGCCCAGCGACTCGATGTGAGCCGGGCCAGCATAAGCACGAACACACGATTCCTTGAGCGTCTCGGTGTTATCGAGCGCGTCGCACAACGGGGCGAGCGGCGGGACTACTTCCAACTCGCCACTGCACCTTACGTACACCTGCTGCAAGGCCCTGTCGATCGCATGATGAAGGCGCACGCCGTTGTGGCGCATGCCAGGGATCAGCTATCGGTAACGGATGAAGGCACGAGGCGCCGACTCGACGAGCTCGGTGTATTTTACGAGGAGCTCGGCAACAGTTTTCGGGAACTGGCCAAGCGTTTTTCTCGCGACGAATGACCCCGGATAGACAGTCTTTGAGTGGACTGCACAAATATAAGGCACTGAAAACTAATAGGATAGAGGAATCTATGATGTTGAAACAAGTCACTGCTCCGGATCATGTCATCGCCTTAGCGCTCGATGGAAAGCTGACTGGCGAGGGCATTCAGGAATATCGAAGCGTTCTTGAGAAAAAACTGAAACAGCACGCGCAGCTTGGCGTCTATGTGGATCTCACAAGCCTTGCGGACATGAGCGCAAATGCGCTGATCGAGGGCACCAAGGCGGATATAGAGCTGTTCAGCCATATCAATCAGCTGAGCCGCTGCGCTTTCGTTGCCGACAAGGAGTGGCCGCAAACCATTGTCTCTTTCGCGCAACAGATCTTTCCCACGCTGGAAATGAAGGTCTTCCCATCGGGCCAACGTGAAGAAGCTAAAAAGTGGGCAGCCGATGTCGCCGAGGCGCATGCGCCCACAGGCCCCGCCATCCGTTTCCTGCAGACAACCAGGGACGATGTGCTCGCCTTCGAGATCGACGGTGTGATGTCGTCGGAGGAAATGCCCGGCGTGATCAAGAAACTCGAAGACTACCTTGCCGAGCATGACAAGGTGCGGCTCCTCAATCGCATGAAGCACTTCGGCGGCTTCGACCCCTCGATCTTCATGCAGAGCGGCCTCGTCTCGATGAAGCTTTCCGCCATGGAAAAGGTGGAGCGCTACGCTATCGTCGGGGCGCCCGGCTGGATGCGTAAGGTCATCGACGCCATGAATCCGGCCTTTCCCGATATCGACATGCGGACCTTTTCCGCGGATCGCGAAGAGGATGCCTGGGCATGGCTCGAGGCTGAGCCGGCTGAATGACACGCCGAATCAGTGGAGGCAAGCTGCCATTGCGGAGAGGCGAGCAAGATGGTCGCTGAACCGCACAAGGAGGGCGCCGCCGCTTTTCGCATTAATGGCCTGACCAAGGTCTATGGCGAGGGGCAGGCGGCGGTTCACGCCCTGCGTGGGGTCGATCTGGCCATTCCTGCCGGCGAACTGGTTGTGTTGCTCGGTCCTTCGGGAAGCGGCAAGTCCACGCTGCTCAATATCATCGGCGGATTGGATCGGGCCACCGATGGACAGGTCCATTTCCAGGACCAAGAGCTGACGGCGCTCTCCGATGCGCAGTTGACGCGCTACCGGCGCGATCACGTCGGCTTCGTGTTCCAGTTCTACAACCTGATGCCGAGCCTGACGGCGCACGAAAACGTCGAACTCGTCACCGAGATCGCCCGCAACCCGATGGCTCCCGACGAGGCGCTCGCCCTCGTCGGCCTGCACGCGCGGACCGACCATTTCCCCGCGCAGCTATCCGGCGGCGAGCAGCAGCGGGTCGCCATCGCCCGCGCGGTGGCCAAACAGCCGACGGTCCTGTTCTGCGATGAGCCGACCGGCGCGCTCGACAGTACAACGGGGCGTGCCGTACTCAAGGTCCTGAAGGACGTCAACGAGCGGCTGGGGGCGACGGTGCTGATCGTCACCCACGCGGCGGCGACCGCCGCCATGGCCGACCGGGTCATCCATTTCGCCGACGGCGCGATCCGCGAGGTGGTCGTCAACGAGACCAAGCTCGCGCCGGAAGACATCGAATGGTAAGCATGCCATGAGCCCGCTCGATCGAAAGCTCCTGCGTGATCTGTGGCGCATCAAGGGCCAAGCTGTCGCCATTGCCGCCGTCATCGGTGTGGGTGTGCTGATGCTGGTCATGATGACAGGCCTTGTCACGTCATTGGATGAGACCCGTCGCGCCTACTATGAGCGCTATCGGCTGGCCGACATCTTCGCCCCGGTCACGCGCGCGCCGGATCGGCTGATCGCCGAGTTGGCCGCCATTCCTGGCGTGTCCGCGGCTGAGGGTCGTGTGACTGGCAGCGCACTCATCGATCTACCCGGTCTGGACCTGCCCTTGCAGGCACGGGCTGTCTCGCTACCCGATTTCGGTGCACCCCAGCTCAACGACGTCTATCTGAGCGCCGGGCGTCGGCTCGACAGCGATCGTTCAGACGAGATCCTGCTGCTCCAGGGCTTCGCGAAGGCCCATGACTTACTACCCGGCGACACACTCTCGGCCACCATGAACGGGGCCCGGCGGACGTTTCGGATCGTCGGTCTCGCACAATCGCCGGAGTTTCTCTACACGACCGCTCCCGGCGAGCTTGCCCCCGATGACAGCCGATTCGGCGTGATCTGGATGAGTCGCACGGCGCTCGCCGCCGCCTATGACATGGACGGCGCCTTCAATCAGGCGCTCCTCTCCGTTGGCCGAAGTGGCGAACAGGCAGCCGTTCTCGATGCGGTGGACCGTATTCTCGATCCGCATGGCGGATTGGGCGCTTATGGACTGGAAGATCATGAGTCCAACCGCTTCGTGAGCGAGGAAATCAGCGGCCTGCGCGCCATGAGCAGCGGTGTACCGCCGATCTTCCTCGGGGTCGCGGCCTTTCTGCTCTACATCGTTGTCTCGCGAATGGTTCAAGCCGAGCGCGGGCAGATCGGGCTGATGAAGGCGTTCGGCTACACGAACGTCGAGGTGGGCGCGCACTACTTCAAGTTGATCCTTGCCATTGCCGCAGGCGGAGCTCTGGCAGGCTGCCTCGCCGGTATCGCCGCCGGCCGGGCGTTGATCGGGGTCTATCTCGAGTTTTTCAAGTTCCCGTTCCTGGTGTTTCAGCTCGACCCGGAAGCCTTCGTCATCGGTTTCGGGGTCAGCGTGCTGGCGGCATCGGCCGGTGGATTGATCGTCCTGCGCGGTGTGTTTGCACTGACCCCGGCCACCGCCATGCGCCCGCCTACGCCGCCGGATTACAGCCGTGCCGGGCGGATCGGCCGATCCCTGAACCGACTGCTCGATCAGCCCAGCCGTATGGTGTTGCGACGCCTGACACGGCAGCCCGGGCGCATGGCGGGGGCCGTGATCGGCATCGCCGCCGGGATGGCGCTGTCGGTCGGCATGATCTCGATCCTCTCCGGCTTCGACCGTACCCTCGCCTTGACCTTCACCGTGATCGACCGCAGCGACGTCACGGTCACCTTCACGGAGGCCATGTCCGAGAAGACCATCCTCGAACTGCAGCGCATGCCGGGTGTCATCGAGGTGGAGCCGGTGCGCATCGTGCCGGCCGTGCTGCGCAACGGCCTCAAGACGTATCGGGGCGCAATCAACGGGCTGGTGACGGAACCCCGCCTCAATCGTGCGGTGGACCAGGACGTAGTGACGATCCCCATGCGCCAGGAGGGCGTGATACTGGCCACCGCGCTCGCCAACATCCTCGACATCGCACCGGGCGAGATGCTGACCGTCGAGGTGCGGGAGGGACGCCAGCCGGTGCTCGATATCCCGGTGATCGGCATGGCCGAGACCCTGCTCGGCTCTCCCGCCTACATGGAGCTTGGAGCCCTCAATCGCGCGCTGCGCGAACCGAACCGCGTTTCCGGGGCCTATCTGCGGGTCGATGCGGCACACAGCGAGAGCGTCTATCGCCAGCTCAAGGACATGCCGACCGTTGCCGGCGTCAGCCTCAAGGCCGATGCGCGTGATGCGTTTCAGAAGCTGATGGATACCGGGGCCGGGGCGATGCGCTACATCATGGCGGCGATTGCCGCCATCATCACCTTCGGCGTCGTCTACAACACCGCTCGGATCGCCTACGCGGAACGCGCTCGCGACCTCGCCAGCCTACGGGTGATCGGCTTCACCAAGGGGGAGGTGGCCTTCGTCCTGCTCGGTGAACTCGCCGCCGTCACGCTGGTCGCGTTACCGCTAGGCGCGCTCCTCGGCTATTACCTGTCCTTCGGCATCGCCGCCGGATTCAGCTCCGATCTTTATCAAATTCCCGCTGTTTTCACCCCCGAAAGCTACGGCGCAGCGGCGTTGGCGGTCATCGCGGCCGCCGTGGCGTCCGGCTGGCTGGTGAAACGGGATATCGACCGGGCCGATCTGATCACTGCCCTGAAAACCCGAGAGTAGACTTGCATGGCCCGTAAACGATCTCGCTCATTTCTTACAATCTTGACTGTCATCCTCCTCGGCGCGGTGCTGGTTTTCGCCTTCCGGCCCCGTCCGACGAGCGTCGACATCGGCGAGGTCACGATAGACCGCATGATCGTGACCATCGACGAGGAAGGGCGCACCCGCGTTCATGACGCCTATGTGATCTCGACACCGGTCGCGGGACGTCTCCTGCGCGTTGACGTCGAGCCGGGCGATGCGGTGGAGCGGCACAAGACAGTCGTCGCGCAGATGCTTTCCAGCAACCCGGCGGCACTGGACGTGCGCAGCCGAGAGCAGGCCCGGTCGGCCGTGGCCGCCGCCGAAGCGGCGCTGCGCCTTGCCCGCGCCGAACTCAATCGGGCCATCGCCGACAAGGAACTGGCCGACACCGACCTGGAGCGTGCCCGCACACTCCGACGTAACGGTACGGTCAGCGAGGCCACGCTGGATCGCGCTATTCGCGAGGCGCGCGCGGCACAGGCCGCCTTCGACATGGCTGAATCCGCTATTGAGATGCGCCAGGCCGAGCTGGAAAACGCCCGTGCCCAACTGATGGGGTTCGACGATCAGCAGCGACTCAGCACTACCCGGGGCGATACGCAACAAGTCGATGAAATCCCCATCCGTGCGCCAACCACGGGACGCGTGCTGCGCGTCATCCAGCAGAGTGAAACCACCCTCCCGGCCGGGGCGCCGATCCTGGAAGTCGGTGATATCGACAGCGACCTTGAAGTGATTGTCGAGCTACTGTCGACCGACGCCGTGCAAGTGGCTCCGGGCGACCGCGTTCTCATCGAGAAGTGGGGCGGCCCGGGAACGCTGAATGCCGTGGTGGAACGGGTGGATCCTTGGGGCTTCACCAAGTTCTCTGCGCTCGGCGTCGAGGAGCAGCGCGTCAACGCCATCATCCGCTTCGCCGACCCTCAGTCGGCCCAAGCAGGCCTGGGTCACGGATTTCGCGTCGAGGCACGGATCATCGTCTGGGAAGATGATGATGCCTTGGTCGTGCCATCGAGTGCGTTATTCCGCGATGGACGGAACTGGTCAGTATTCCTGGTCGATGACGGCATCGCGCAACGGCGGCAGGTCGACATCGGGCACAACAACGGCATTCAGGCCCAAGTCCTCAATGGACTCAAGCCGGAAGATCGCGTGATTCTGTATCCCGCCTCCGGCTTGATTGACGGTATGCGTGTGGTGCAGCGGGAGATCCGTTGAGCAGGGAGAGTATTTACGCGGGCGATATTGCCATCCTCTGAAGACAAGGACAGAAGTGAGCTGCACCCGCCAGACCAGCACACGGAACCCCTAGGTTCGAGAGAGCAGCTTCATCCCGTCCGGGCGCAACTCCCCTTGGGGGGAAATGTGCCGGTACAGCGTCTGCCGAGTGATACCCAGCTCTTGGCAGAGGTCACTTACCTTGGTTTCAGGTTTTCCCATCGCCGCCATCGCCAGGCGCAACTTGGCGGCCGTCATCTTGTAAGGTCGCCCGCCTTTCCGGCCGCGTGCCCGCGCGGATGCAAGGCCCGCCTGCGTCCGTTCGGAAATCAGTTCACGCTCGAACTCTGACAAGGCCGCAAAGATCCCGAACACCGACTTGCCCGCGGCGGTCGTCGTGTCGATGGCCGCTCCATGACCGGTCAGAACCTTCAGGCCCACACCGCGGCCAGTGAGCTCATGTACGGTATTGATCAGATGCCGAAGGTCCCGCCCGAGTCGATCCAGCTTCCATACCACCAGCGTGTCTTCCGGGCGAAGGGCCTTGAGGCAGTTCGCCAGCCCAGGGCGGTCTTCACGCTTGCCGGAGGCCTGATCTTCATAGAGATGCGACGGGTAGCCCCCGCCTCTATCAGCGCATCACGCTGGAGGTGGGTGGCTTGAGACCCATCCGCTTTCGACACACGCATGTAGCCAATGAGCATATGATGTCCGTCACATATACGATCGATGATAGGGCAAACCCCGCACCTATCGACGCCCCGAACTTGCGATCGATGTAGCAAGGAACGCCAACCATACGATCCCACAGCATTGACGGCGTGACTGTACTCCCACTGCCGTCGCAATACTTCCCAGTCAGGCGGCTGACGTGCCCAGTTTGCGGTCGCCTGATTGGCGGGAAAGACCCAGATGAAGAACACCGCAAGGCTGACCGCGATCAGGGTCGCCGACACGGCGGCCCACCGGGCGGCGACGGGATCGCGGTGCCGCTCTAGGAAGGCGAGCGCGCCGTTGGCCGTGATCGCGGCCAAGATCGCGACGCCGAACAGCGCCCAGCCGGCATAGATGCCTTACACGATGAAATAGGCATCGCGTTCGAGGGATATCTTGCCAGGCAGTTCGAAGAGATGTGCTGCACTGGGCACAAGGATCTGCGCCGTCAGGTTGAGCGCGAGAAGCCGAAGAAAAATCATGTGAATCCTCCCTGTTGTCCCGATTGATCAGCTGTCTCTGCGCAAGGGGCTGCCGGTCAGTCGCTCCATGAGTCGGCCATGCAGGTCGTCGCCTACATCGGGGCAATAGATGACATGCTGCCGCGCCTCGGAGTCCTCGGGCCGCGTACGTGCCGGCCCGATCTGAAGCGCCGGCGGGTCGTGAAACCAGAGATTATTCAGCCGGTCGTCCCGCCCGACCCAGGCCATCGTCCTCGTACAATTGAAGTTCCGGGGCTCCAAGGCGTAGGCTACCGCCATCAGGTCGAAAGGATAGAAGCCGTCCAGCCCGATTTCGTCGCGCCAGAAGTCGAGCCAGCCCAGCGCCCGTGCCGCAACCCATTGCCCGGCGGTGCCCGAGCGGGCGATACGCTCGAGATCGTCGCCACCCAGCCTGACCTGCCGCGCGACATCGTAAGGTATCAGGGAGATCGGCAGGCCCATATCCAGCAACTTCACTGCGGCGGCTCGGTCCATGTCGAAATTCATGTCGCGGAAGACCGGCCCATGACCGAACAGGATGCCCTGTCCGTTGCCCTCGGCGGGGTGGAAGATGTGCCCGGGCCGGCGGCCCATCACGGCGATCACGCGCTCCACCTGGTCCTGAAGATCGGGTCGGCTATCCAATGCCGCCGCGACATTCGTGAGCGGGCCCAGCGCGAGGATGGTCAGCGGCGCGTCCTCGAGGGCGCGTCGCAACCCGTCCCGAGCGGGTGAAGACTGCGCCGGGTCCTCAGCGGGCGCCCCGGCGCCGCGCAGCACATCGGGCAAGGCCGCGCCATCGGCGCGAAGCCGGCGGACCAGCGCCCTGGTGGTTCGGTCGGTGACGTCGATCTCCGTGTTTCCGAACACGGTCGAAATGCCGGCGACGCGGAAGCCGGGGGCCTTCGCCAGAAGCACCAGCGCCAGGCAGTCATCCGGGTCGGTGCGGCGTCCGTCACCGCAGGCAGCATCGGTGTCGATCCAGACGCGATCCGGCGGTTCGATCGCCGGGCCACCCTCGATCAGCGGCAGCGGCGGTGCCGGCAGCCGTCCGGTCCGCCATGTCTCGACCGGCATGGCGAAGGAAATCACCAGGAACAGAGCAAAAAGGCCGATCACTGCGATGACGCCAGTCAGGACTCGTTTGAATCTTCGCATCGATACTTATCCGGAAAATCGTTGATCTCGCGCTATTTCCATATGCCCACGGCTGAGCTGATGAATGCGTCGAGAGACGTCTGCGTCCTCACCGGCTCGTCTGCCATGTCCGTTCCTCCGTCGATCACCCTGCGGGTCATGCAGGCATAGGATTCTGCGGCCTTCTCCGAGAACCCGAACTGCCGGAACGCCTCTTCCAGCGCTTCCGCCGGTATCACCTCGACCTCGACGGTCCGACCAAAGGCTGCGGCGTAGGCCTGTGCGACGTCACCCGCCGTATAACGTTCAGGGCCTTCTACATGCTGCACTCCAATGTCCGAGACCGGAGTCATCAGCCGCAGGGCCGCAACCTGCCCGAGATCGTCGGGCGCCACCATCGGCAGGGCCAGATCGGCGGGAAAGAAACTGGGAAGGGTCCCACTCTCACGGACGGCGTCGGCCATCCCGACCCAGTTGCTCATGTAGTAGGTCCCGCGGTTGATCGCGGCCGGAATCGGCTGCGCACGGAGTTCCCGTTCCAACTCGTGGAGCACCGTAAGGTCGCCACAGCGTTCGCCCTCGAAGGCGCCGTAGGTGGATTGCGCGACGACCTTTTCGAGCCCGGACCGGTCCAAGGCGGCGATGATTGCGGCAACGTTCGCGCGCTCTTCGGCGTCGGTGTCCGTCGACGGATCGGCCGGCGGATTCAGCAGAAAGGCGCGCTTGCCGGTGCGAAACACCTCGCGCAGAGCATGCACGTCCCGTATATCGGCCACGACGATCTGCGCACCTGCTGCCTTCAGATCGGCACCATGATCCGCTTCGCGCGTGACGACCGTCACATCCTCGCCGACGTCCAGCAGCGCGCGTGCCGTCGCGGAGCCAACCTGACCCGTTCCACCTAGAACAGTATGCATTGCCACCTCCCGTTCGCGAATCCGGGCGAGAACATATCACCTCAGAAAGTCAGAACCTGTCAGGAGCATCAGACGCAGCCCGATGCTCAACTCGCGGCCGAGCTTTCGGAATAACGCCGCTGCATCTCCTCGGTGGAAACATCCTCGATGGAATGCCCGATCATCCAGTCGAATCCGAACGGGTCGCAGATGGTGCCCCCGCGCTCGCCATGCTCGTGGTCCTTCAGCTCGCGCAGGACCCGCGCGCCCGCCTTGCAGGCGTTGGCGATCACGGCATCAGCGTCATCCACATGCAGGTGGATGAGAAAGCCGCTCTCGCTTTCGGGGTCCTGTGCATGGATGCCGAGTTCCGGGAACCCGTCCGACAGCATGATCGTGGTGTCGCCGAACAGAAGCTCACAATGACCGATCCGGCCGTCATCCGCGACGAGCCGGAATTTCTCGACCGCGCCGAATGCGGTCTTGTAGTATTCGATGGCCTTCTCCGCGTCGCTCGCGCGCAGATAGGCAAAGACTTCATGTATCTCCATTCTGTCCTCCATTGGCTCGGGTGCCCCCCTGCGCGGGCGAGGTTAGGCAGGTGGTCGACGGGCTGCCCGACCTGTTGCCGCCCAAGCGGGACCCTGACAACCCGGCCGGCAACCACATCCTCATCGCCTGCGGCGAAATCGAGGTGACGCTCCCGCATCTCACGCCGGGCAGCCCGCCCGTAAGTCCCGGCGACGGGGTAACCGAGGGGCAGCCCATCGCAGAGGTCGGGAATTCCGGCAACTCGACCGAACCGCATCTGCATATCCACGCCGTCGATCCCGCTACCGGCACGGGCGTGCCGCTGGCATTCGATGGCCGCCGCCCGATCCGCAACCGGATTTACAGCCGTTGATCGCGAACTGAAGATTGGAAGCCGCAGAAATCCGATGTCAGCCAACCCATCTAAAATTGCCAACGGTCTGATACAGGAAGGCACCGACCCCGAACCCGTCGTCATCATCGGCGCCGGTATATCGGGGCTCGCGCTGGCCTGGCGGCTGGAGCGACTGGGGATCGATCCGCTGATCCTCGATGCCGCGGACAGGTTCGCGGACACTTGGCGGCAGAGGCACCCGCAACTGCGCCTCAACACGCATCGGAGATTCTCCCGGCTTCCCGGCCGACCTTTGTCCCGCTCGGTCGGGGACTTCGCTAGCCGCGAGACGATTATCGAATACATCGAAAGTTACGGCCGGGCTTTGACGTCCCGCATCACCTTCGGCATCGACGTGCGGCGAATTGAGCGAACTGGAGACGCCTGGCAATTGCAAGCCGGTGCGGGCGAGGTTCGGGCCCGGCAGGTTGTCGTCGCCACCGGTCGGGAACGTCTCCCCAAAATTCCGAACTGGCCCGGTATCGCAACCTATCGTGGGACGCTACGGCACGCCGTAGAGTTCGGAGCGGTCGAGCAGTATCGCGGCAAGAGCGTTCTCGTGGTCGGCTGCGGAAACTCCGCCGTGGACATGCTGAACCACCTGGTGCGCGTCGAGACCGCCGATCTCAGCGTTGCCGTTCGAAACGGCGCGGCCATCGTTCCGCTCAAGCTTTGCGGCGTGCCGGTGCCGCGCCTGTCGGGCCTCATGAGCCGGTTGCCTACGCGACTTGTCGATCGCCTGCTGACCCTCACCCAGCACCTCGCCTTTGGCGATCTGTCGCGTCTTGGCCTTCCCGAAGCGGGTATCGGCGCGGCGACACGCCTGGCGCGGTATGGTGTGGCACCGGCGATCGACGATGGCTTCGTGGACGCGCTCAAGGCCGGGCGCGTAACGCCTGTGCCCGGCGTCGCGGGGTTCGAGCACGACAGAGTCCGTCTCACCGATAATCGGGCCCTGACGCCGGATGTCGTGCTCTGCGCAACCGGTTACAGCCCGGAATTGGAGAACCTTGTCGGGCATCTGGATGTCCTCGACAGCAAGGGTGTGCCGCGTTTCCAGGGTGCCGAAAGCCGTGATGACGTGCCGGGCCTGTGGTTTCTCGGCATGAAGCCGCGCCTTTACGGAACATTTCATGCGGCGCGGCGGGATAGCCGGGCGCTGGCCAAGCGGATTGCGGTGACGCGTTGACCGAACGCGGCCCACCCAATGATTGGAATGGCCGTGAATTCAACAATCGCGGCAACACGATCGGCGAACTACTGCGCTGACGTTTGATATTGATGAGCGTCGCTAAAGGGTGCGTGTGCCAGGCCCAACCGTTGTGAATGCTTCGCAAAGCCACGCTTGCATATCCGCATCCACTTCCTCATCGGGTTCGAGAGTAAAGCGGTTTGTGACGACTTTGTTTGTCGTATGAAAAGAAGCCTTCAGATGCGCGTGATCGACCGCATGCAGAAGGTCGATAGAGCATTCAAGATACTTTCCTTTCACATAGGCTGTCGCAAACGTACGCTCTCCTTTCCAGGCAACCATCGTGCGCGAGACCTTCTCGATCACGCCGTTCCCGGCGGCCAAGGCAGCGGCCCTGAACGCCATGAAGACTGGTGCTGCGCTCGGGTTCTTGTCCTATAGGTAGCGTTGGATATCCTCGTCGCTCATGTCAGCATCCTACCATTTGTAGGAAGATGGTTGACTGCTGACCTCGTTCCGCGAAGCCGACCGCGCTTGCTCTCTTGCCTGATAACATCACAGGCGATCTTGTCATCCCCGATCTGGCAGTCGTTGTAGTCGTCGATGTTCTCGTACGCCATGAACGGATGGTATCCTGAGGCTCATTAATTGAGAAGCCGCTCGACCACCGGTTCTGCCTTGGCCACGAGCCTTGGTCTCGCCGCAAGCGTCCCGAAAGTCCTCCTTCGGGGGCAGACTTCGAAGTTTCGCCCACAAGCGTACGCAAGGTGTGCTCGACACTGATTGGGCGGTGTCAGCAGTCTTATGCAAGAGACACCGCGAGAGGCCGGAATTGCTTAAAAGTCCATTGCACGGCGCGACGAATCCGGAGCGGCCGAAAATTCCGGCATCAACTCAGTAGCCCGCCTCTTTCTGGTGCCGGAAGGCCAGCACATACACCACATCGTCGGTCGGTTCGTGGTGGTACAAGGCCACATAGCCGGAATCCCCGAAGGCAATCACCAGCTCGCGCAGCTCGGGCATTTCAGGGAACGGCCTGCCAATGTCGGGGGCTGTCTCCTGCAGCAGGAATTGCCGCTCGATGGCCTGGCCGGCTCGCCTGGCGGCTTCCGGTGCCTTGACGGCCAGAAACTTCCGGCACCGTTCCAAGCCTTCCGCTGCGCCTTCGGTGACGATTACTTGTGGCACTCAGGCACTGCCTTTTCGTCATCGGTGCCCCAAGTGTTCAACCAGGTGCGCACTTCCTGGCCGGTCAGGTGGCGGCCGGTTTCCTTGTAGGCCGCCCAGGAGGCCAAGGCTTCCTGCTTGAAGCTCTCGCGGGCTTCCTCGCGCTCGACATACTGCTGGATGGCTTCGAGCATGATCCAGTGTGGCGAGCGGCGGCGCTGGCTGGCGAGATGTTGGACACGACTTTTCAGCGCATCGTCGATCTTTAGCGATGTTGCCATAGCTGCTCTCCTATCACTTAGTGATACTACTTGATACTTTAGGCTTCCCGGCCCTATCCGTCAAACGATCATTAGACGGTCAACCCGGACAAAGTCCGAGAATATGCTTGTTTGATGGGTTTTCGGACACTAAGATAGGCGGACGGATTAACGGACAAAAGGGGCAGTCAATGGCGCTGATCGGCTATGCGCGGGTCTCGACGGCGGAGCAGGACACCGCCTTGCAGACCGATGCGCTTCGCAAGGCGGGGTGCGAGCGAATCTTCGATGACACCGTCTCCGGGGCCAAGGCGGAACGACCGGGCCTGACGGCCGCCCTGGAGTTCCTGCGCGACGGGGATGTGCTGGTCGTGTGGCGACTGGGTCGGCTGGGACGTTCGCTGCCGCATCTGATCGAGGTCGTCAGCACCTTGGAGGCGCGTGGTGTCGGATTCCGGTCGCTGACTGAAAACATCGATACCACCACGCCGGGTGGGCGGCTGATCTTCCACGTGTTCGGCGCCCTGGGGCAGTTCGAGCGCGACCTGATCCGTGATCGCACCAAGGCGGGGCTGGCTGCTGCCGCCGCCCGTGGGCGCAAAGGAGGACGCAAGCCCGTCGTCACCGACGACAAGCTGAAGCGGGCAAGGGAGCACCTGGCGAATGGGCTGAATGTCCGCGAGGCCGCCGCACGGATCAAGGTCAGCAAGACGGCCCTCTACGCCGCCTTGAAGGCCAGCCAGTCCGATGCCCTAGACGACTCCTGACACTTCGTGCAGCCGCCTTCTGAAAATGACACGCGAACCCCTCGCCCACGACGTGTCCAAGGCCGTGCGAACGCAGGTTGCGGATGAGCTTGTCCAGAAGCTTGGCCCCGAGTCCCCGGCCCTTCATATCAGAACGCACGGCGTTCGCGAACCCCGCGCGCTCCTTGTCCGGGTCGCAAACCGCGCGTACGACCCCAAGTTTGCCGCCGTCATCCGCACTCGAAGAGACGGCGATGAAGGCCACTTCCCGCGCATAATCGATCTGCGTGTAGCACGCGAGCTGCGAGTGATCGAGCGCCTTTACAACGCCGAACAAACGAAAGCGCACGTCCTGCGGCTTGAGCCGGGTGAAGAACTCGCGGTGGGCGAGCTCGTCCTCCGGCCGGATAGGGCGAAGCAGCACCTTGTGTCCGTCGAGCTCGGTCTCCTCCTCGAGATCCCTCGGATAGGGCCGAATTACCTCGATGAGTACCCGGAAGATCGCCTCCCGGTCTGCCGCGGGCCGGCCGCGATAGCCGGCGAGCAGCTTTGCGACGCGGGTGCGGGCGACCAGCTCGCGTGCCAGCGGGGCGTTGAGCGGTGGCAGCGCCAGCGCGCGATCGGCGATCACCTCCGCTGCGACCCCGCCGTATCCGAAGAGAGCACCACCGGGCCGAACACCGGATCGGTCGTGGCACCCACGATGAGCTCGTGGGCGCCGGAGCGTCGCACCATCGTCTGCACCGTGAAGCCCTGGAGCCGAGCGTCCGGATGCAGCGCTGCCACCCGTTTCGTCATCTCGTCGCAGGCAAGAGTGACCTGCGCCGAGCTCTCGATGTCGAGAACGACGCCGCCAACCTCGGATTTGTGGGTGATGGCCGGTGAGAGGAGTTTCCCCGCCACCGGAAAGCCAAGCGCCTCGGCCGCTCGTGCGGCGTCGTCCGGCGTTTGCGCGATCCGCGTATCCAGCACCGGGATGCCGTAAAGGGCGACCACGCGTTTCGCCTCGATCTCCGTGAGCAGGGGGCGGCCCGCTGCGAGGGCGGCGCTGATGACATCGCCAGCGGCTTTCGTGGCCGGGCCCGGCTCGTCCAGCATCGCCCCTGGTTGCGGCGGTAGTCTACCGTCTGCATGAAGGCCTTCACCTAATCCTCAGGCGTCTCGTACATGGGTAGCCGTAGCCCCGCCGCCGAGAACGCGTCCCGGGCGGCCTCGACGCTATCACCGCCGAGCCAGCTGCTGAGCAGAAGGCGATTCGCGCCGTGCGCGATCGGCGCCAGCGCGTCCACGTATCGTGTCACTGACAATCCGGATGTAGGCAAGCCAGATGCCTTGGCCAGACGCTCTCGCCTTGTGTATCGGGTATTTTGTTCCAGCCATATCCCTGAATTCATTCGACGGTCTGGCGTTCTCAACCGGTCTTCACCGGATCCGGCTGGGGATGCGGCCACTGCCAGTCCCGAATCTCCGGCATGTCCTGCCCTTCTTTGACAATATATTCCTGATGCTCGATCAGCTTGTCGCGCATTGCCTGCTTCGCGTAGGCGGCCTTGATGTGCAGTTTCGGCACACGATCGATTACGTCCATGACGAGGTGGTATCGATCCATGTCGTTGCGGACCAGCATGTCGAACGGTGTGGTCGTACTGCCCTCCTCCTTGTAGCCGCGCACATGGAGGTTGCTGTGATTGGCGCGCCGATAAGTCAGCCGGTGGATGAGCCAAGGATAGCCGTGATAAGCGAAGATAATCGGTTTGTCCATGGTGAACAGCACATCGAACTCCCTGTCCGACAGACCCTGCGGGTGCTCCTCCGCCGGTTGGAGGC
Organism: Nitrococcus mobilis; assembly: GCA_024102725.1. Lineage (GTDB taxonomy): Bacteria > Pseudomonadota > Gammaproteobacteria > Nitrococcales > Nitrococcaceae > Nitrococcus > Nitrococcus mobilis_A. Next base: position 14,073 of record JAGFJL010000004.1, on the reverse strand, counting down.
GCATCAGATCGACCACGTTGACAACGCGCACCTTCAGATCCGGCTCGAGCTGCCGGAGCAGATCAACGGCGGCCAATGTCTCGAGGGTCGGCACGTCACCGGCACAGGCCATCACCACATCGGGCTCGTTTCCCTGATCATTGCTGGCCCACCCCCAAATGCCGATGCCGGCGGCGCAGTGCCTTATCGCCGCCTGCATATCAAGCCACTGCGGCTCTGGGTGTTTGCCGGCGACAATCACGTTAATGAAATCGCGGCTGCGCAGGCAGATATCGGCCACCTGGAGCAGGCAATTCGTATCCGGAGGAAAATAAACTCTTATTATTTTGGGCTTTTTGTTGACCACATGGTCGATGAAGCCGGGGTCCTGATGACTGAAGCCGTTGTGATCCTGGCGCCACACGTGCGACGTCAGTAGGTAGTTCAACGAGGCGATTGGACGGCGCCAGGGCACCTCGTCTCCGGCGACCTTCAGCCATTTGGCGTGCTGATTGAACATGGAGTCTACGATGTGCACAAAGGCTTCGTAGGTGGAGAAAAGGCCGTGCCGACCTGTGAGCAGATAGCCTTCGAGCCAGCCCTGACAGGTGTGCTCGCTCAGAATCTCCATGACCCGCCCGTCTGCCGCGAGATGGTCGTCCTCCGCTAAGATCTTCGCCATCCAAGTCCGGTTCGTAATATCGAACAATGCGGTAAGGCGGTTTGAAGCGGTTTCATCGGGGCCGAAAACACGGAAGTTGCGCGCCTCTGCGTTCAGCCTCATCACCTCGCGCAAAAAGCGCCCCAAGACGCGAGTCGCCTCGCCCTGCACCTTGCCGGGTGTTGGCACGTCGAGGGCGAACGAGCGAAAGTCGGGCAGGCGCAAGGCTTTTAACAGGAGTCCCCCATTGGCATGATGATTGGCCCCCATGCGCTGCGCGCCCACCGGGGCAAGCTCGGAAAATTCCTGCCGCAGACGGCCGTGCTCGTCAAAAAGCTCTTCCGGCCTATAACTGCGCATCCAATCCTCGAGCAGCTGTGTGTGCTTCGGATTTTCTCTCGCGTCGGTAAAGGGGACTTGGTGCGATCGCCAGTAACCTTCGGCCTTGAGCCCATCCACCTCCTTCGGCCCCGTCCAGCCCTTTAACGTCTCCAGCACGATCATCGGCCAGCGTGGCCGCGAAGCGTCTCCTTCGCTCCGCGCCCGACGCTGAATTGCCTTGATCTCCATGACAACCGCATCGAGCGTTGCCGCCATCGCTTGATGCACGGCCTCAGGATCGGACCCCTCGACGAAATAAGGCTTGTACCCATACCCCAGGAACAGCTGCTCCAGCTCGTCACGTCCGATCCGTGCGAGCACTGTAGGGTTCGCGATCTTATAACCGTTCAGGTGCAGGATCGGCAGCACCGCCCCGTCGCAGGCGGGATTGAGGAACTTGTTGGAGTGCCACGCCGTCGCGAGAGGCCCCGTTTCTGCCTCACCGTCGCCGACAACGCAGGCGACAATCAGATCCGGGTTGTCGAATGCGGCTCCGAAAGCGTGTGACAGTGAATAACCGAGCTCTCCGCCTTCGTGGATGGAGCCCGGGGTCTCCGGTGCGGTGTGACTCGGAATTCCGCCCGGGAACGAGAACTGCCTGAAAAGCCGTCTCATGCCATCCTCGTCCTGTGAGACATGCGGATAGACTTCGCTGTAGGTTCCTTCCAGGTAGACATTCGCTACGATGCCGGGCGCACCGTGGCCGGGGCCGGTCACGTAGATCATGTCGAGGTCATGCTTCTTGATGACCCGATTGAGATGGACATAGATGAGGTTCAATCCAGGCGCCGTGCCCCAGTGTCCCAAAAGCCGCGGCTTGATGTGCTCGGGCTTGAGCGGCGCGCGCAAAAGCGGATTGTCAAGCAGGTAAATCTGGCCGACCGAGAGGTAGTTCGCTGCGCGCCAGTAAGCGTTCATGCACGCCAGCTCTTCTTGCGTCAGCGTTCCCGTTTCCTCCGCTTGCGTTACCCCATCGTTCATCCGTGTATCCTCCAACTAGCCACCGCGGAAAATTTCATCGCTTAATGCTGCAAAAATACCCCGCCGCTGCTGACAACTCGTATGGATTGCGCGACGGACATACCCTACGGATCCTGCTCGCAGGGGTATGCCCCCCAGCTTAGTCACTTTGTGCGGCAGCGTAGCTATTCCCCGCGCTCTGCTGTTACCGCTACTACCGCCTCGGCTACCAGGGTTGAGACATCGATTTGCACCACTTTATCGGCCAAGGTGTTATGCGCCACCGTGCGGCAGATCAGAACCCGCTGTGCGCCGGCTGCATAAAGGGCTTGCAGCGCTTCGTCCGCGGAAATGCCGTGCACCCCGATGCAAAGCGGTGCAGCGAGGCCCGCCTCCCGTACCCGACGAACGGCGGCGATCATGGTTTGCCCGGAGGAGATGACATCGTCGACGACTACAGGCGTGCGCTCGCGCCAGGTCGTCAGCTCCGCGGCCTCCACCGCCACGTTCCTATCCCCGAATCGCCGCTTATGGAAAACCGCGTGGGGCGCACCGACCCGACGTGCCACCTCAGCGACCCACTGTTCACTCTCAGCGTCCGGCCCAAAAAGTACAGGACGGGGCACATGCTCCGTCACCCAGCTCGCAATGGCCCGCGCCGCGTGGGCAACGCGAGATGGGATCGAATAGAGCGCATCGAGGCTCGGGTAACGATGCAAGTGAGGGTCCACGGTCACCAGCCAGTCAAAGGCACGCGAGATCCAGCCCGCAAAATGCCTGGATGTGATGGCCTCGCCCGTCTGGAAAGGCTTGTCCTGGCGCATGTAGGGTAAATAAGGAGCAATCAGGCCAACCGGCGATGCCCCGAGCTCGCGTAGCGTCTCCGCCAGAAACAACACTCTCGGGATCTTCGCGTCCGGGTAGGCAAGATCCGCAACGACAACCGTTGGGCAGGCGGTGCAGTCGTCCAGGATGCGCAGATAGCACTCTCCATCCGGGAAACGACGCTGCGCCAGCCGGCCGACGTGGGCGCCGAGCGCCTTAGCCAGTGACTGAACGAGCACGGCGTCCTCGGTCAGCGAATAGACCAGCGGATTATGCACCGGCGGCGCTCCCCGGAATATTTTCACAGACGCTCACAATGCCAGGCCTTTGCTCCCAGAAATCCAACGCGTAGGCGAGCTCACCCTCGAACTCGGCATGCAAGACAAGCAGCGGAGCGCCCTGTTCGACCGCCTGTCCTGACCGCACCATCAGCTCTACGCCCGCCGCCGGAGCCGCCGGCGCTCCGGCAAGCTTCGCCAGCCTCGCGATGGCACGGTTATCAAAGCCCCCAACGTACCCCGTGCGAGCGGCCACTAGGCTACGCCGGTAGCGAGCCACGGGCGGCTCCCGAAGGCCACCTTGCGCTTGACCGATCGCCAGGAGCTTGTGATAGGCGGCCATCGTATCGAGCAGCTCGGCCGCCCGCTCGCTGCCCTCGCCCTCGGGCGCTTTACCGCCGAGCTCCAGCAAGCTCGCCGCCAGACCGAGCGAGCGCTCTCGCAGATCCGCCGGGGCACCCGGCTCGCCGCGCAGCACAGCCAATACATCCCGCGCTTCAAGCGCCGGTCCAATTCCGTGGCCTACCGGCGCGCTGCCATCACTGAGGTGCAGCCGCAGCACGAGACCCAAGGCGCGCCCAATAACTCCGAACTCTCGGGTGACCCATGTAGCCTGCTCCGGGGAACGAATCTTGGCGGTTGGCCCGACCGGTATATCGATAATCGCGTGGCTCGCCCCAGCAGCGAGCTTTTTGGAAAGCACCGAAGCGATCAGCTGGCCCGACGCATCCACGTCCAGCGCATGTTCGACGCGTATCAGCACGTCGTCCGCCGGGCTAAGACCCGCCGCTCCTCCCCACACCAGGCAGCCGCCCTCGTTCTCCACGACGCGACGCACCGTGGCGAGATCGAGATCGACGGGCATCAATGTTTCGACCGTATCCGCCGTGCCCGCGGGCGAGGTGATCGGCCCGAGAGGAGGTTTTGGGCATGGTCAGCCCCGCCGCCGCGACGATGGCCACTACGATGGGGGTAGTGCGATTGCCCGGCAAACCGCAATGCTTGTCCATAACCGGCGCTCTGTCCCAGGTCAGTCGCTCGCCGGTAGCCACAAGGCCCGCGTGAGGGCGGTTATTTCGCGCTGTGAGAGCCTCTGGGCGCAGGTCGTGACAAATGCGGTCAGCTGGACGTCAGAGTAGCGCCGCGCAGCGATGTCGCTGATGACTGCCGTTAGCTGCTCCTCCTCCAGTGTCTCTCCGTAGATTTTCGCCCGCACATGCGAGAACGAGGCGAGGGTCGGCGCATGGGATATCCGGATAGGATCGCCATTGCCAGCCGCAAGCTGTCGAGCGGCCTCGACTGACAGGCCGATCTCCCCGGCACGCAGTCGCTCACCGTGGACGACGTTGATGGTGGCGATGGCGCTGCGCTCGCCATGGTGCAAGGCAATCCGTGAGCGCGCGCGGAAACCTTCCGCTCGACAGACGTGGCAGTCCCAGCGCATGTAGACGACCGGCTCATCGAGCGTATCTATCTCAAGCCGGCGGGCAGACAAAATCGATTGGCTGTTATCACTCATGCACCCTTCCTCCGCCGGCGCCACCTGCTCAGCGGCTCATCGCAAAATATCCGTGATCGGGGCGGAATTCGCGCCGTACGTGGAAAGCCGCTGCCGACCCGGAAAAAGCTACCGGATAAGCCGCTTAGCCGCTACGCCGGCGGGAAGATTTTCCCGCCCCGTCCCGGGGAGAGACCCCGAAAGCCCTCCGAGAGCGGATCGGCGCCAGCTCAATGTCAGCCGCTTTGCGGTTGTGACTCCGCCAGCAGGGCATCGATGCGCGCCCGGTAGTCACGGAACTGTGGCGATTCCTCTTCGGCATAGTTCAGGTTCTTGAACAGCCCGGTAAGCCGCGTGAAGAACTGCCGCGCCGCGTCCTTGTCGTCAAACTCGTAGTCCCGACTCACGACATCGTGCACCCGCGCCAGGGATTCGAGCTGCCGGCGTAACGGCGTGGTAACGTCGACGGGGTCGAAGGCGTCCTGCTGCAGGTAGACGGCGTCGACGAAGGTCGCCTTGAGGTAACTGACGAAGTCAGCCAGGCTGATTCCTTCCTCGCCGGTAACCTGCATCATCCGCAGCACCTCGTCACCGTCCCGGAGCAAGTCAAGCAGCGCCCGGACCCGCTCGTTCCAGGCGGCATGGACGTGCTCGCGGTACCAGCCCGCCAGATCCTCGCGGTAGCGAGACCACGAAAGCAAGGGATCGACGGCCGGGTAGAAACGCTTATACGCACGATCCGCACTTAGGCCGAGAAAAGCCTTGACGGTACTCAGGGTGGCCTGAGTCACCGGCTCCTCGAAGTTGCCGCCGGCCGGCGAGACGGTGCCGATGATAGTCAGGCTGCCAACACCGCCGTCGTTGGTGCGCAGCGAGCCGGCACGCTCATAGATGCCGCGCACGGCCGAGTCCAGGTACGCCGGGTAGGCCTCCTCGCCTGGAATCTCCTCCATTCGCCCGGAGGTCTCACGCATCGCCTGCGCCCAGCGCGAAGTGGAGTCCGCGATCATCAGCACATCGTGGCCCATCTGACGGTAGTACTCGCCCAGCGTGATGCCCGTATAAATGGACGCCTCACGGGCCGCCACCGGCATGGAGGACGTATTGCAGATAATAATGGTGCGATCCATCAGCCGACCGCCCGTGCGGGGGTCAGCGAGCTTGGGAAACTCGGTAATCGTCTCCACGACCTCGCCCGCCCGCTCTCCGCACGCTACAACGACCACGAGATCGACGTCGGCATAGCGCGAGATCAGATTCTGCAGCACTGTTTTGCCGGCCCCGAACGGCCCCGGGATGCAGGCCGTGCCACCGCGCGCCACCGGGAAGAAGGTATCGACGATGCGCAGCCCCGTGATCATGGGCTCGTTTGGGTAGAGCCGCTCGCAGCGGTGACGCCGCAGCAGCTGCGCCGGCAGCGCCCGGCGCACCGGCCAGCGCTGGGCGAGGGTAAGCGCCCGCTCATGGCCCTCGTGGTCGCGGTAACGGGCAACACCCACGTCGACGCTGAAGCTGCCCTCCTGAATCCAGGTAATCTCCACCTCTCCCGAGCCATGGAAGGGGAGCATGATCTTGTGCTGCAAACGCCCTTCCTGAACATGCCCGACGGTATCGCCCGGCCCCAGCTTAGAGCCAATGCGCACGGCCGGCGTGAACGCCCACTGGTGCTTGCGATCCAGAGCCGGAAAATCGAAACCTCGCGGGAGAAAGTAGCCAAAGCGCCCCGCGATCTCTTCCAGTGGATTCTGCAGACCGTCAAAGACTTGCCCGAGCAAGCCGGGACCGAGCTCCACTGAGAGCATGGAGCCCGTTTGGCGCACCGGGTCACCCACAGCCACACCGGCCGTGCTCTCGAACACCTGGACGTCGGCAAAGCGCCCCCGCACGCGCATCACCTCGCCCATCAGCTCCATAGGCCGCTCGCCGTGACCGCGCTCCGCGGGGCAGACCATGACCACCTCGTTTTTCATGAGGGGGACGTGACCCTCGGAACCGGAATCCACCGCTATGGTCACCAAATCATCCTGGACCGCGACCACGCGCACTGACGGCGGTCCCGACGACTCTCTGCGTGCTTGATCGGCCAAAAAGTCAGCTCCCGCCCTTTCAGCCTGACGGTTCGAACGGCCGGTCGAAGTCTCCCAGCCCCTCGTGCGTCAGGCTATCGAAACGCTCCAATGCGGCTCCGCCATCGTAGGCCAGGCGCCGCTCCAGCAGATCCCACTTGAGCACGTAAATCGTGACTGCAAGCAAGTCGAAGTAGTGACCTGCTACGGCCCGGGTCAGCCGCGTCCAGACGATGTCCATGAGCAGCCGCTCCAGCTCCGCTGCTCCACCCGCCCGCACCAGCCGCTCCGCTTCACTCAGCCAGGGAAAGATCGGCTCGAGCTGAAAAGTACGCTCCCGCCAGTGGCGGCGGATGTGGTCCACCCAGCGCCCGTGCCCCCACGGCTCGCCTTGCCTAGGCTCTGGACCGCCGCGCTGGCGGCGCCGCAGGGCCGCAACGGCCGTCCGCAGCTCCAGACGTTCCTGAACAATAGCGCGCACGGCCGGATGCTGCAGCCGCGGCAATACTACTGCCGCCTGCTCCACCAGGGTCGCATCCGGCACGTCCAGAGACAGACGCTGCCAGGACAGCAGCTTCTCTGTCCGGTCAAGCTCCGCCGCGTCGGTGCCCTCTAGCAGCCCGAGCCGCTGCTCCAGGCGCAGTCGCGAGATGGGAAGCTGCTTCGCGTGGAACAACGGCGGCAGCGCCGGCAGACTGCTCATCAACATGTAGTAGCGAATGGGCCGCGCCATGGCCGCTAGCGCACCACCCCTTCCAGCAGAGCACGGAACCGGGGCTGCAGATGCTGGAGCAAAAGCTCCATTACCGCCTCCTCAGTCAGATCAATCTCTACATCCTGCTCCGCCAGACGGATGCGGATGCCCCGCATGCCCGGCTCCCCCGCGCTGAAGGCGACACCCTCGCGCAGTCGCTCCCGGCCGAGGGCGGCGGCGAAGTAGGTCAAAGTGCCGGCACGCAGCTCCTCGGGATCGCGGCGCAGATCTTCCAAGCCAACGACGTCGGTGGGAAGAACCACTTCAACGCGCTCTTCTTTGTCCAGCCCGCCTTGTTCCCGCGCCCGCCCCGCGACCTCCAGAATCAGCTGGCGTAAAAACGCCTCTACGTCGAGCTCGCTGGCGATCAGACGTCGCAGCTGCTCGGTAAATCCGCGCACCAGCGTGTTGTTGAGCTCCAGCACGGTATCCCGCGCCGCGACGTGCAGCGCCTCTTCGGTGGAGCGTCGCAGCCGCTCAGCGTCCTCCCGAGCCCGGGCCCGAATCCGCTCCGCCTCCTCCCGAGCCTGTTTTAGAAGCCAGTCCGCTCGCCGCTCGGCGGACTGAACAATCTCCTGGGCCCGCGCCCGGCCCTCCTCAACCCCATCCTGGACCAGTCGATCTATCAGGGCTTCAACCCCCGAAGACGGGGTAGCCTCGGTATCGGTCTTGTTCTCCTCTGCCATGGCGTGCCTCTCTCGGCGAGCTAGCGGGGAATGCCGGCGCTGATCACCAGCGCGAAGATGAAGGCGAAAACGCCGAAGCCCTCTACGATCGCCGCAGGCGCAATGGACAACCCCAATACCTCCGGCTTCGCTTTGGCCGTGTTGATGGCCGAGGCTACGCATTCCCCCTGCCGCACAGCGCTCCACAGCAAAGCGGTCCCCGCCAGCAGACCCACCGCCGCGAGCCCCGGCGCCGAGGCCACAGTCACCGGACGCTGCAGCGCGAACATCACAACAATGCCGTAGATGGTCTGCGAAGAAGGCATGGCAGAAAGGCCGATATAACGGCCGTGTCCACTCTCCGTCTCGAGCAGCGCTCCGCAGGCGGCCTGACCGGCGATGGCGCAGCCGATGATACTGCCGATCGCCCCCAGCGCCATGGGGCCGTACAGCCCCGCCCAGCCCAGCGCAATGATCAGGTTGTCCACCGTTTCCTCTCCTTCTTCTCAAAAGGCTGGAAGGGATAGCCTCCCTCCGGCACACCCCAGTGATAGAACTCGATCAGGTTGAGACGCAGGCCATGAACCACGCCGCTGACCACGGCCAGGACGAGATTAAGGCCGTGGCCCAGCACCAGGATCAGCAGGAACGCGGCGAGGCCCACGCCGGGCAGGGCCTCACGCGCGGAAACCGCCAGGTCGTTGAAGGTGACGGCGAGGGAGGCGCTGGCAAGTCCCAGGGCAAAAAGCCGCAGATAGCTCAGCACGTCCCCGAACGCTTTGGTCAGCCCGGTCAATGCAAGCATGCCGGCACCAAGGCGCAGAAGGATATCCTTCGGGCCGCCCAGAGCCCGGTCGCTGGTGAAGCCGAACACCGCGAGGGCGCCCACGCCGATGGGCCAGTAACCGCGATCATCGCCGTATCCAAGCACAACCCCGCCCATCACGATCGCGACCCAGCCAAGCGGAGCGAGCATTGTCGCCCGCCAGCGCCGATGCAGCGCGGTAACCGCGTTGGCAATCACCAAGTGACCCGCTCCAATGACAATCGAGAGCCTCATCATGGTCTCGAAGTCGTTAACGTCGAGGATATGCAGGGCGCCGAGAACGGAGCCAGGCGGCGCGGTGTAACCGAAATAATTGCCCACGAGCACGCCGTACATCACAGAGGCGGCAACGATGGCCTGTCCCATGATGTAGATGCGGTGCCCGGCACGAGCGCTCATCAGACGCGTGCGGGTGAACCAGAGGCTCGCCCCAAGGAGGAGGGCGTATCCAGCATCGGAGAGAATCATGGCGAAAAATAGCGCAAACGAAAAGAACATCACCGGCGAGGGATCCCAGTTCCTGTAGCCCGGGACCTGGTAAAACGCCACCACTTCCTCACCACCACCGGTCAGCTCGCGGTTGTGCAGCAAGGTGGGCGGCGTGTCGTCGGGACTCGGGGCGTCGACCTCGAGCGCCACTGCGTGCGCCTGCGCCAGTCTTCTCAGGGAGGCCACGGCATCGACTGGCGCCCAGCCCTGAACCGCGAACACTCCCTCACGATCCAGCGTAATGGCACGAGCCCAACGCGCCGCGGAACGGTCGGCCGCGCGGGCCAGATTGCGCTGAATGTGCTCGATCCAGCGGGTTAGCGTCCAACGCTCGGCATCGAGCTCCTCAAGCTCCACGTCAACGCGGGCGAGGCGCCGGCGAACCGCAGACAACGGCAACGCACCGGTGTGCGTACGCGGCACCGGCATGGCGTCCTCTGGCGGCTCCTCTTGGGCTACGACGACGACGTAGCTGTACCGGCTGTCCCGATGGACGATGGACCAGATCAGCCCCGAGTCCCAAACGTCTCTGAGCCGATAATGGGGAACAAGGTAGAACCACAGCCGGTACCCAGCGGGAGCCCCCTCCGAAGGGAAACGAAATTCGCCCCAGGGCTCGAGCTCGCGGATCCGCTTTTGCAGAAAGTCACGACGATCGGAGAGCTGGCGCGTGCGCTGCTGGTTATCAAGTGTCCGGTTGACCACCGTGGTCAGATCGAACGTCTCGTCCGGCTGCGCCTGATGGCGGCGCAGCGGGAAATCCTCAAGGTATTTAAGCGCCTTGCGCGCCTGCTCTACCTCCGTTTCCTCGCCCGCTTCGCCCGCCTCTTCGGCATGGCGCAGAGGCAATAAATGTAGACAGCCCAGGTTCTGCAGCGCATCCAGCACTTGCGCCTTCTCCTTTTCGGGGGCACAGAGCGTGACCTTTCTCAGCTGGACGATGCTCATCTGCGCTCTCCGTACCCGTGTTTGCGCTTGGCGATCTTGGCCCGGATCACCGCGGCACGCTCTCCCTCACCCAGATGGATCCGCAGCCGTCGGATGCGCTCTTGCGTGCGCGGAATCAACACTTTTTCAAACAGGTTAACGCGCTGGGTGGCCTTGGCTACCGCCGCTTGGAGGATCTTGAGCTGGCGCTGTCTCACCCGCACCCGGACTTGCAGCACGAGCATGCTCTGCAGGCGCGCGCTCGCCACATCGACCCACTGCGGTCTTGCCAGTAAGCCGTAGTCACGTGGCTGGACCTCGATCGACTCCAGCACCGGCAACCGCGAGCCAAGCACGTTGCGCTCGCCGAGGCGGATCTCGCGGACCACCACCAAATCCTTCAGGCTAACGCGACGGAAGGCGAGCATCGGCAGTTGCTGGCGTACCCCCTCGCGCAGGCGATCCACCTCGGCGGTCGTGCTGGCAAGCGCGCGCGCCGCACCCTGGCGTTCGGCAACCAGTTGCCGGCGCTTGAGGTCCAGCGACGGCAGCGCCCGGCGGTACTGAGCCAGCTGGCGGGTTTCCCGGTGCAGCGCGCTCTTGTTAAGCGCCAGCCTGGGCACTGGACTCCCCTTCGGCCTCGCTTTCGGGGAAGTACTTGTCCACCAATGACTGCTTGATCAGCAGCTCTTCGGCGGTAAAGCACTCCGCCATGGTCTGCCAGCACAAGCCCAGCGCCTGCTCCAGCGGCATTGAAACACTGGCGTCCATAAAACGCTCGCGGAATAACCGGGCAAAGCGCAGCAGGCGCCGGTCGTATTCTGAGAGCTCGAAAGCCATGGACTCCTTGTGCTCGGCGTCCGAGGCCTCGGCGTAGAAGCGGACCATGGCATTCATCACCTGACCATGGTCCTCACGGGTAACCTTGCCAACGACGTGCTGCTTGAGGCGCGAGAGTGAGCCGAAGGGGTCGATAAGCCCACCATGCAGATAGAACTGCCCTTCGGTAATATAGCCCGTGTTATCCGGCACCGGGTGAGTGATGTCGTCACCCGGCATGGTGGTCGCCGAAAGGATGGTGACCGAGCCGGCGCCCTTGAAGTCGCAGGCCTTCTCGTAGCGCCGCGCCAGCTGGGAATAGAGATCCCCCATATAACCCCGATTCGAAGGTACCCGCTCCAAGCTGATCCCCACTTCCTTGAGGGCATCCGCGAACGCGGTCATGTCCGTGAGCAGCACCAGCACCCGCCGCCCCTCCTCGACCGCCAGGCGCTCGGCCACCGTCAACGCCATGTCCGGGACCAACAGCCGCTCGATTACCGGGTCAGAGGCCTGATTAACAAACATGACCGTCCGAGCAAAGACACCGGCCTCCTCGAACTGGGTGCGGAAGAAGTGGTAATCGTCGAAGATCAGACCCAGGCCTCCGAAAACCACCGCATCCGCATCCGCCTGCACGGCGATGCGCGCCAGCAGGGCATTATAGGGCTCACCGGCCACCGAGAAGACCGGTATCTTTTGGCTCTCCACCAAGGAGTTGAAAACGTCGATCATCGGCACGCCCGTGCGGATCATCTTGCTCGGCATCACACGTCGCATTGGGTTCACCGTAGGGCCGCCGATAGGCACCTTGCGTTCCTGAGCAAGATCCGGCCCTATGTCCAGCGCCCGGCCCGTGCTGTCGAACACCCTGCCCATGATGTTAGCCGAGCATGTCACCTCCATGGGCCGGCCGATGAAGCGTACGCCGGCGGCGGTGGACAGACCCTCGGTGCCGCTGAAAACCTGAAGCGAGACCACCTCCTGGTCGATGCGGATAATCTGGGCGAGGGAACGCTCACCCTCCTGGCTTTCAGTGAAAGCAAGATCATGCAAACGCGGGCGAACCCAGCCCTCGCCGATGTTCGGCACCCGCACTTGGAGGATATCGCCGATGATAGAGACGATTTGCGTGTACCGCGCAAGAGTCTGCGTCATGTCCCAATACCTCCACGCTTACGCCCGCTTCGACCGACGCTGGTGGTCAGCTCCTATGCATTCTTTCTTTGCCCTGCCGGCCTGGCTCGACCCAACGAATCTCCGGAAAGGCGGAGGCAGTTCAGTTTAGTCTTGCCCGCTACGGCGAATCCAACAAACGATAGCGAAACACGCGCGGCCGTATCTGTTTTACGGCACGCGCACGTGCGCCACATTCGATCGGGCGTCTACACCGACTGATCTGGGCCTCGCCTGACTCGCGGTTAAACTGGGGGCCTGGCCTTTAGCCGTGGATGGCGGCTGCGATGGAACCTCACTCGCAGTTTCGAGAACCCCTTTGTGTCAAAAAAATTGAAACGGCGGATTGGCGGCGCTGTCGGCGAGCAATACTGGCCAGCTTATCAGTAAATGCTTATAGAATGGATTTTCCCTCTCCTTGTTCGGCATCTACACTGCCAGAGAGACGTGTAGAGCCACAACCGACTCGTCACTGCTCTGGACGAACCGATGCGGGTTTACGAATGTCGTATAAGTTGACTCATCGCGAACAAGGAAGCTGAACAATGAAAGCGCTTGTCTACGAAGGGCCCGGCCAGCGCGTCTGGAAGGAGCGGGCGAAGCCCGCGATCAATAAACCTACGGACGCTGTAGTCCAGCTTACCCATACCACAATTTGCGGCACCGATCTGCACATCCTTAAAGGCGATGTACCAAGCGTGGAGCGTGGCCGCATACTGGGTCACGAGGGCGTCGGCATTATCACGGAGGTTGGCGAGGGCGTAACCAATTTCAAGGCGGGCGATCGGGTTCTCATCTCTTGCATCACTTCTTGCGGCCGCTGTGATTTCTGCAAGCGTGGGATGTACGCGCATTGCCGGGACGGCGGCTGGATCCTTGGCCATCTAATCGATGGAACCCAGGCCGAATACGTACGTATTCCCCACGCGGACAACAGCCTGCACCCCCTACCACAGAGCCTCGATTCCGCTGCCGCTGTCATGCTCAGCGACATCCTCCCTACCGGCCACGAGATCGGCGCACTGTATGGCGAAGTGGGCCTAGGGGATACCGTCGCCATCGTTGGCGCCGGCCCCATTGGACTGGCGGCCTTGTTGACCTCGCGGTTTTACTCTCCCGCCCGGATCATCATGATTGACCCGGACGAGAATCGTCTGGCGATGGCTCGCAAGCTCGGAGCCACTGATATCGTGACTGATACCCCGCTGGAATCCGTCCGTGGGATCACCGCCGGTGAGGGGGTGGACGTCGCCATTGAAGCGGTTGGCATCCCGGAGACCTTCGATATATGTCAACGCCTCGTACGGCCGGGCGGCCATATTGCCAACGTCGGTGTCCACGGTCGCAGCGTCGAGCTTCACCTTGAGGACCTTTGGATCAAGAACGTCACTCTACGTACTGGGCTGGTAAACACAAACACCATCCCCGTCCTAATGCGGATTGTGCAGGCTGGCGGTCTTGAGCCGGCCACGCTGGTGACCCACCGATTCCCGCTCGATGAAGTGGAGCAGGCCTACCAGGTGTTCTCAAAGGCCGCGGCGGAGAAAGCCATCAAGATCCTACTGACAGCCGAGTGAGGTAGTGGCTTGGTCGGAGTAAACCGCGCCTTCACGAAGGTGATCTTAATTCGGAGGGGTTGCCTGGATTGCTGGCTCTTCGAAGTTGCCGGCGGCCGGCCAGCCGGTGCCGACACAGTGAGCAGGCTGCCAACGCCGCGTCATTGGTGCACAATGCACAATGCTCCGGGAGGCAACGGCCATGCCGCTGCC
>JAGFJL010000115.1 GCA_024102725.1 Nitrococcus mobilis | reverse complement strand
CCACCGCTTCGATCTGGCCTCTTTGGTCGGCCGCCTGGTTCACACCTGCGCGAGGACCGCGCCCTGCCCGGAGCACTGGCTGCGGCTCGCGGACACGGGCGAGAGCTGAGCCATCGAGCTAATCACCAAGTGGCGAGATATTGATAAAAAGGGAAGTAACATTTTTGATGCAACCTGTCGTGCGTTGGCGCGGCGTTGTCCGGGACGTGGGAAACTACTAGATATCGGAATGGAATACGGCGGATTGTTGGATAGGGCGAAGTCGGATGGATGGGTGATTGCCGGATTGGAACCTAATATATCCTTGTGGTCTGTGGCAAGACGGCGCTTCGGAGGCGAAGTGCCGTTAGAGCACGGAATGTTTGAGGACTCGAACCAGGCTCAAGGCGACTGCGACGCGGTGGTCGCCCTTAACGTAATCGAGCATATTCATGATCCAGCGGCTCTTTGTCGGTTTGCCAATAGATGCCTGCGGCGCGGTGGTATTCTTGCCTTACGATGGCCGATCATGAGGGTTTCAATAGGCGCGCCGGCGCATTTACATCAATTCAGCTCGCGCAGTCTTCGGTATATGCTTCATGAAACAGGATTCGACGCATTGGAGGAGCACTGGGCAGGCGTTGCGCTCTTGTCGAATGCCCCTAAAGGCATCTCGTTACACACATCTCTGTTAGCTGCATCCTAAGTGCTTGATTTTTCGAGAACGGTCACTTTTGACCGGGCACCAGAAATCAGCCACTTACAGACTTGTGTGTAACGAGATGCCCTAAAGGCCGTCCGCATGCAACGGCGGCTCGCCAGCGCCGTTGGACGTTTGGTTGTTTTCGCTACTTTTCGTAGGTTTACCGCTCCTTATGTGTCGAAATTGACGCTTGCGAGAAAGTCCTAATAGCGGCTTTCCGTCTTTTTGAGGCGTGCTTATAGTAATGCGGTCGAGAGCACAGTCTTGCTCTGGTATTGTTCCTGAACGACGTGTCTGCGCGTTTGTGATTGTTGCGCCCGGGAACGTGGTCGCTTCACGCCATGCAAGTCGGGGTAGGTATGGTGGTAAAGCCGGACTGGGCGTCCCGCGGGTGTCTATGGCATCCGGTGAGAATGGACGCAGTGCATTCTCTGGCTTTTCCCCTATGCGGGCAAAGAGCAGGAAGCGCCACGAGCCAAGCCCCACCGCGTGCGTCAATCAATGCTCCAGGATCTACATCCGAAGCGTTCGGTGAAGTCGGTTAGTAACAAGGCGGCGGGGCAGCACGGGTGCAACTTTACGTTCTGGGGCCTTGGGGTTGATTCAAGCGGTTGGTGAGCGGTAATTGGACGTACGGGTTAGGAGGCGAGTTCCTGCTAGACCTTTTAAGGATACATGCGGCTGGAATCTTGGTGTCGTGTGGAAAGGACTCGTTTGGTGTTCGGCGCGACGGTATGTGGGTTTGCGTGCGTCGGCGGCAGGCTCTGTAAGCTGTCGCACAATAGAACGGGGCCCCTGGTGTGAGACATCTATTCACCTGGTGTGAGCCGACATCGTAGCAGTGCGCTCAATGATTTCCGATCTACCTAGTCCTGTCCGGGTGGTTATTGTGCAGCCCGCGCTCCCCATGTATCGGGTGCCGGTCTTCCGGTGCCTAGCGCGTGAGGCGGGAGTCGAGCTATTTGTCGTTTACGGCACGGAGCCTTCTATACCGAATGCCGAAGCGGTTGGCTTCTCCGCAGGGTGCGAGCCTCAGCGGCTTATCGGGCTTGGGCCAAAGCTCCCGTTCGTGTGGCAGTCTGCACAGCTCAGATATGCGGATCGTCGCCATGCGGACGTCCTTATTCTCAGCTCCAACAGTTGGTCCCTAAGTTTGCCGCTGGCGCTGCTATTGGCGCGGCGACGGGGCGTGCGAACCATCGTCTGGGGACATGGGTACTCGAAGAACGCGGCTCGGTGGCGGGGCGCGATCGGGCAGAGGGTTCGCCTGATTGCGGACGCGATGCTGCTTTATTCGCGAACGGTCGCGGAGCGTTATGTGGCCTCCGGAGTAAATGCGATGCGGGTTTACGTCGCGGCCAACTGTCTGGATCAGCAGCCGATACAGGCGGCGCGTCGGCAGTTTCTGGAGGACCCGGCGCAGTTGAACGAGTTTTGCCGTGAGCAGGGTTTCCATCCTCAAGTGGAGTCGATCCTATATGTATCGCGGTTCGAGGTGGCCAACCGGGTCGATCTATTGCTTAAGGCCGCGGCTTTGCTTGCACCCAAGCGTCCTTGGCTGCGGGTT
>JAGFJL010000095.1 GCA_024102725.1 Nitrococcus mobilis | reverse complement strand
AATCGACTGGAACAGACTTGTGTGTAATGGAATGCCCCTAACCAGGGTAGAAACGACGTGGCTCCCGGGCCATGGCGCTCACCACCGGGGCTGGCGCATAGCGGCTACCCACGCTGGATTCGAAACCCGCGAGCGTGCTCGCCACGGCATCAAGGCCGCGGCTGTCCATATACCGAAAGGGCCCGCCCAGAAACGGCGGGAAACCGATGCCGAATACCGCCCCGACATCACCGTCACGCGCTTGCCGAATGACCCCCTCATCCAGACAGCGGGCCGCCTCATTGAGCATGAGGATGAGCGTGCGCTCGACGATCGCCGCGTCAGCCATCTCCTGCTGGGCGCTCACCGCCAATAGCCGATAAATGCTCTGATCGACCTCCTTGCCGCTGCGTTTGCCGCCGTAGCGGTAAAATCCGCGCCCGCTTTTCTTGCCTAGCCGGTCCGCCTCGAGCATCCGCTCGATCGCACTCACCGGCCGCATCCGCTCGCCGAAGGCCTCGTGCAGCACGGGGGCCACCTTGGCAATAATGTCGATCCCCACCTCGTCCAGCAGCTTGAACGGACCCACTGGAAAGCCGAAACGCACCAGCGCCTGATCGATGCGATCGATAGCCACCCCCTCCTCCAGCAGATGCACGGCCTCGTTGAGATAGGGGGCCAAGATGCGGTTGACGTAGAAGCCGGCCCCATCGCGCACCATGATCGGTGTCTTGCCTTGTGCCCGGGCGAAGGCCATCGCCGTGGCGGTCACCTCCGGTGCGGTACGCTCATGCGCGATGACCTCCAGCAACGGCATGCGCTCTACCGGCGAGAAGTAATGCAGGCCGATGACGTTCTGTGGCCGCTCGGCGGCCTGCGCAATCCGAGCGAGCGGCAGCGACGAGGTGTTGCTGGCGAAAATGACGTCCGCGTTGCAGTTCGCCTCCACCTCGCGGACCATTCGATGTTTGAGCTCGAGATCCTCGAACACCGCCTCGATGACCAGATCCAGACCCCGGTAGCCGCTGAAGTCCAGGGTCGGGGTGACCCGATGGCGCGCGCGCTCGGCCTCGAAGCGACTGATAGCCTGCCGACGCAGGCGCTGATCGATACGCTCATTGATGTACTTCAATCCGCTGGCAAGGCCATTGGGCTCGACGTCCTTGAGACGCACGGGCACTTTGGCCCGCACGGCGGTCACGAAGCTGATCCCCGCACCCATCAGCCCGGCTCCCAACACCCCTACCCGCCGCAGGGCCCGGGGCTCCACGTCCGGGTCGGCCACACCGGTGTCCTTTTTCATGGCGCTGGTGGCGAAGTACAAATTGATGAGCTGACGCGCCTGGGGGGTCATCGCCAGCTCGCCAAACGCCTGCGCCTCGGCCTTGAGCCCCTGCTCGATCCCCTCACTGAGACCGCGCTCCACGCACTCGATGAGACGCGCTGGTGCCGGGTAGTTACCTTTAGTGCGAGCCTCTGCTTGCTTGCGTGCCTGCTTGAGGACCGCTGCCCGGCCCAGCGGATTACCTCGCAGCGCCCAAGCCGTCAGCTCTTGGAGCCAGCCGCCGCCGCGTCGAATCCGACCGCGTTGGCAAATCGCAACCCACTGCAGAGCCGTCTCCAGGAGGATCGGCTCCGGCACCCGATCGTCGACCAGGCCGAGTCGCTGCGCCTGCGCCGATCGCAGGCGCTTACCCGTTAGCATCAGATCGAGCGCCGCCGGCAGGCCGATCAACCGCGGCAGCCGCTGGGTGCCGCCGCCGCCGGGCAGCAACCCGAGCTGAACCTCGGGCTGGCCCAGCCGGGTCTGATCGCTGTCCGTGCAAACCCGGGCGTGACAGGCCAGTGCCAATTCCAGCCCGCCACCAAGGCATGCCCCGTCGATGGCGGCCACCACAGGCACCGCAAAGCCCGCGATGCGCTGGAAAATCGCTTGCCCCTCACCGGCCAGCGCGCTCGCCTCCGCGGCACTCTTGCAGGCCTCGATCATATGAATATCGGCGCCGGCGATAAACGTGCCGGCCTTGCCGCTCATAAAGATAATTCCATTGACCGACTCATCGCGCTCCAGGCGATCGAGCAGCCGACTGGCCTGGTCCATCTCCGCACGCCCGAGCGTATTCTGACTCTGCCCTGGGCAATCGATCCGGATGCAGGCGATACCATCATCGCGCAGCTCGAGGCTCAGCGCCTCCCGCCTCGTGCTCTCACCCTGCGCCGCGGTCTCCTGCCTCGCCATCATGCCACCTCCAGAACCATGGCCGCTCCCAGGCCGCCGGCCGCGCAGGCCGTCACCAAGGCAGTACCCCCGCCGCGCCGGCGTAACTCGCGCAGCGTCTGCACGATCATGCGCCCGCCAGTGGCGGCGAACGGATGTCCATAAGCGATGGATCCACCGAGCACGTTAAGCCGCTCCCAGTCCACCTCGCCAATCGGCTCCTTCCGGCCCAGTTGCTCGCGGGCGAATTTCGGATCCGGCCAATACTTCAAATTAGCAAGCGTCTGGGAGGCGAAGGCTTCATGAATATCGATCAGAGTCAGCTCCTCGAGCCGCAGGCCAGCCCGCTCGAGCGCTATCGGGGTCACGTAGCTCGGCCCCATGAGTGCATCATGAAATGGATTCACCGCCGCGAACGCCCAGGAACGGATCCAGCCCAAGGGCTCATAGCCAAGCACGCGGGCACGGCTGTCCTTCATCAGCACCAGGGCGCTCGCGCCATCGGTCAAGGGCGTGGAGTTGCCGGCCGTGACCGTGCCGTGTCGGCGATCGAACGCCGGCTTGAGCTTGGCCAGCGCTTCCAGAGAAGTATCACCGCGAATGTTGTTATCGCGGTGGATGGGCTGGTGCTCCTCACCCACGAAGGCGTGCATCACCTCGCCGTCCAATTTACCCGTCTCCCAGGCTTGGTGAGCCAGACGGTGCGAGCGCAGTGCGAACTCATCCTGCTGCGCGCGAGTAATACCATGGCTCTGCGCCATCTGCTCGCCGATCTCACCCATGCTCAATTCAGTGGTGTAGTCCCGCACGGCCGGATAGCGCGGCATCAAATCCTTGGGACGCAACGCGCGAAACGGCGCCAACCGCTTGGGCAACGTCTTCGCCTTCGAGGCTTGCAGCAGGGCACTGGCGAGCCGCGTCGAGAGCCGGATTGGCAGAACCGAGGTCGTATCCGCGCCACCGGCCAACCCCGCCTCGATGTCACCGAGGCGTATCGCCTGCGCAATATCCGCCGTAGCCTGAAAGCTGGTGGCGCAGGCGCGTGTCACGCTGTAGGCATCGGTCGTCGGGTCCAATCCCGCGCGCAGCACCACCTCCCGAGCGATATTGGGCGCTTCGGGCAAGGCTAGGACCTGGCCGAAGACCACCCGCTCGATCAGCTTGGGGTCGAGTTCCATGCGGGTTAGCAGCTCATTGGTGACCAACGTACCGAGCTGGACGGGATTGAGATCGCGGTAGGCGGTGAGCTGTCGGGCGAACGGCGTGCGCAACCCCCCGATCACGGCGATCCGCTCGACCGCCCCGGAGCGCACTGGACGGCGGTGCGCGCCATGCGTTTCCGCACTAGTGGCCGATTCGTCCATATCGGGATGTTGCTCAGCCGCCACGCCGCCACCTCCACACAGTTGCCGCCCCAGCCCCCGTACGGCTGGAGATTCTGCCTGCGATATCTACCCCACAGACATCACCGGATCCAGGAATCTACAAGCGGAGCACGGTTGAAAACCCGCGCCGGCAAGCCCTCGCCCCGAGACCAGCCCCGCTACCAACAATATAACCGCCCGGACCCACATCGCGAACGGATTGGTGCATCACCCTCGACCCGACACGGAACCGGGGGAGTAGCGAGCGCGCGCCGGGATCGAGATCGCCGGAGTCTGATTTCGCTTCGAATTCGGCTTATACTCAGAATCTGCGGATTCTAGCGAGCAAACTTCATGAGCCTCGGAAATGTCATTGGACAGTTGTTGCAACAAGGGATGGCCAGCCAGAGCCGCTCCAAGCTGGAGCGCGCGGTCGGCCCACAAGGGCTAGGCGGCACCGACGGCGGCACCCTGGAGCAGATGTTGGGCGGCCTGCTCGGTGGCCAAGCCGGCGGGCGCAACGCATCGGGCGGCGCGCTCGATGGTTTAATGAACACCGCCAAGGATTTTCTCGGCAATCAGCAGGCGGGCGGTCTGACCGGTGGCCAAGTGGGTGGGATCGGGGCTCTGGCCGGCGCTCTGTTAGGCGGTGGCGGCGGCGCGGCCAAAGGCGCCATCGGTGGGAGTGCGATGGCCATTCTGGGCGCCTTGGCCATCAAAGCGCTACAAAGCCGTGGTAACGCCACATCCGCGCATGACAGCAGCGCTACCGAATCCCTGCCGCAGCAGCAGCTCGAAACATTGACTGCCCCTGAAACCGAGCGCTTGCTGATTCGGGCCATGATCAGCGCCGCCAAGGCGGATGGCCAGATCAGCCAACAGGAAATGGATAAGATCCTCGGCAAAATCGGCAGCGATGGGGTTACCGACGAGGACCGCCAGCTGGTCATTGCAGAGCTGAGCCGCCCGATGGACCTGCCGGGGCTGGTTTCGGAAGTTCCCGATGAAACAGTGGCAGCCGAGGTCTACGCCGCCTCGCTACTTGCCATCGATGTTGATACACAAGCGGAGCGCAGCTATCTGCGACAACTCGCCCAAGCCCTGAACCTGGATGCGGAAACCGTCGACCAGCTCCACCAAATGACCGGCTCACCGGCCGTGTGATACGATAGGATGGCGGGTGGGAGCCCATACCCGCGGTTCGAGCCCGCCCTTCGCACCCCCGGCTGACCACCTGCGGCCGGGACCGTTTGTGACGTGCCAACAGCCCAACCCGACCGGCAAATCGCGCCAGGGCGCGCCGGTGCGAGCGATCCACCACACGGGCTAATATTTATTTGTCGTGCTTGGCGGGATCTCGGAGAAGCTTGTTCCTTCTCGAGGAACTGGGCAATATCGCTTGCCGGGAGGGCAAACCGATGTTGCGACTGCTCTTTTTCCTCTGCTTTAGCGTGACGGTCCTCGTGAGCGCGGCGACGGCGCGGGCAGGGGCGCTGGAGGGAATTGTAACCACGCCAGCGAATCAACCGGTCAACGGTGCGATGGTGACGGTATTCAGTCCGAGCCGGCTGCGCAAGGAGACCGTCTTCACCAATGGCAACGGGCGGTATCTCATCGACGTCAGCTTCGGTGGCGAGCTGACGGTCCGGGCGCGAGCACCGAGCTTCGCCGATCAAACACAGACGCTGACGCTCGGCAGCAACGATCGACGGACGCTCGATCTGCAGGTCGGTCCGTTCGAGTCCAAGCTCGACCGCTCCAACGCACTTCCCGCATCGGCACACCTCACGTCGCTGCCGTGGCATGATGCCATGGAGCGTCAACCCTTCATAGCGCAGTGCAACTACTGCCATCAGATCGGAAACCCGCTTACCCGAGGCAAGCGAAGCGTGAATTCCTGGAGGAAATCGATTCAAAGGATGGAAGGCTACATGGCAATCGTCACGGACGCCCAGGTCGAACGATTCAGCAAAGTGCTTGCAACCGGCTTCGACGGGCCGCCGATCGACATCGTTCAGACCTACGACGCCAGCCCCGCACTCGCGCGCGCCAAGATCGAAGAGTGGCTGGTTGGCGACGGCATGTCCTTCATCCATGACGCCGCGGTCGGCGAAGACGGAAAACTCTACGGCGTGGACGAGGGCCACGACGTCGTCTGGGTGCTCGATCGCGAGACGGCCGAAGTCGACGAGATCCCCCTACCCGATTCGGAGTTGCCGGTGGGCGGACTGTTCTCGGGCGCGGCGCTTCCAATTGGGATCTTCACCGGCAAGCACGGGCCGCACAGCCTCGTGCAAGCTGAGGACGGGCGCTTTTGGATCACCAATGCCCTTTCGGCAACTTTGATGGGCTTCAATCCGCAGACCAAGGAGTTCGAGGTTATCGAAATCGGCGAGGGTGCGCTCTACCCGCACACCATTCGTATCGACAATGAAGGGATCGTTTGGTTCACGATTGCCGTATCGAATCAGCTAGGGCGCTTCGATCCGCAGACCAAGGAGCTCGAGGTACTACAGCTTCCGCACAATGGCTTTTGGCGCTGGGCCACTGACACTTTCTTTCCGACGCTGCTCGAGTACGCGGCTCGAACACCGCGCGGCAATAAGCACATTGAGCTTTCTCCTCACAAGGTGCTCGATGGCATCGAGTACCAGGACCTCTTCAATCTGCCCTACGGCATCGACATCAACCCGAAGGATGGCGGTGTCTGGTATGCAAAAGTATGGGCGGACAAGATCGGCCACGTCGATCCGGAGACGCTGAAAATCACCGAGTACGACACGCCACTCAAGGGACCCAGGCGCCTGCGCTTCGACGCCGATGGGATCCTTTGGATTCCATCCTTCGACGAAAGCGCCCTGCTGCGCTTCGACCCCGCCACCGCCGAGTTCAAGATTTACCCGCTGCCAACGCTCTCGCCGGACGAATACGAGACCCCCTATGCGCTCAACGTTCAGCGCGCGACCGGAGACGTCTGGATCACTTCCAACATGTCCGATCGCATCCTGCGCTTCATTCCACGCGAGGAGCGCTTCGTCAGCTACCCGAGCCCGACCCGCGTCACTTGGCTCCGTGACCTGGCGTTCACCGACGACGGCAAGGTCTGCTCGAGCTCGTCGAATCTACCGGCCTATGCCATCGAAGACGGGGTTCCCTCGTTCATTTGCTTGGATCCGGAAGGCGGGGCGAAGGATCGGGCGAAACAAGGTCACCCGCACTGAACCGAGCTTACCTGCGTTGAGCGAAAGGGCCAGTATCAGGCACAAGCAGATATTCCAACTCACAGAATCGCCGACGGCTCGACCTCAATAGAATTCGAGACTGCGGGGGGTGGGAATGGAGCCGGTTGCGCATGATCTTGGCCGTGTGCTGCAGCACCCGCATTTCACCAAAGCGATTCGCCTGCTCGATACCGTGGCATGCACACTGCACACCCTGGATGCGCTGCATCTTGCCATCGCGCTCAGCGAAGGCATCGAGCTGGTTACGGCGGATCGCTTGCCTGAGCGATGCGGCCGTGGAGATCGCGCATCCTTGCACGCTTCTGATGTAGCGCAACACCTCGACTCTGACCGAGCCGAGACGCCCTCGCCCCGAGACCGGTTCCACTACCAACAATAACCAGCTGGCCCTAAATACCCGAACCGGTACCATGGATAATAAAATGGCGAGCCGTACCAAAACCGATTGAAACAGGGGCTGTAGCGAGCCATCTGCCGTGATTGCGGCCAGAGATGATACGCTTCCACAGCGACGACAGGATAGTGATAGGTGTAACCGCCAATCTTGCGCGGCTCCGCACCCACCAGCATGCCGACCACGGTCACCGAACGGCCGGCCGAGTAGATGACCGGATCCAGGAAGCCATTAATCTTTGCCATGAAGCGACCCTGGCTGGCACCGTCGGGTCGCGGCCTACCGTCATCATCCAGCGGCTGGCCCATGATCAGCAACACGGTTTCCTGCGCGCGGTTCTCGACCTCGACGAGCGTCCCCCCCCAGCGCACCGCCAGCCCCCGATAATCATTCGGTCGAGTATGCACTTGAGCGAGTCGCGGATTATTAGCAGGCGCCTCGGGAATCACCGGCTGTGTGCCACAGCCACTCAATACGACCAGCATGCCCGCGAAAAGCCACCATCTTTGCAATCGCATACCATTGCACCTCGCTTGCACGGCTGCGATGCTCGGGTGCAACAATCTTTTTCATTGCTAAAACCGACCCCGTAACACCCATAGCAGTCTCAGGCCGCGTGCTTGTGGCGAACGTAATTGATCAGGCTGCCATGCATCAGCACCTCCATCTGCCGCCCGCTTAAGGTGTGCCTAAGTAAATAGACCTCATCGCGGGTCCGATTGTTCGCACACAGCTCATCGCCCTGGCGCAGGGCCTCGTGAATTCCCTTGAGCACGAGGACATCACCTTGGCCTATCCGCTGCCAATCTTCCGGATTGCGGAACTGCAGCGGCAACACGCCAAAATTGATCAGATTCTGCCAATGGATCCGGGCGAACGACTTGGCAAGCACCGCCCGCACGCCGAGATAGGCGGGGCAGACGGCCGCGTGCTCACGGCTGGAACCCTGACCGTAATTACTCCCGGCGACGATGAGCGAGCCGTGCCGTTGATATTCCATGGCCCGCCCGTAGTAACCCTCGTCCAGACGGCTGAATGCGAACCGGCTGATCGCCTCGATATTGCTGCGCAGCGCCAACACCTGCACGCCGGCCGGCATGATCTCGTCGGTCGAGACGTCGTCACCGGCCTTCAGCAGCACCGGCCCCTCGATCTCGTCTTGGAGCGGCTCAAGCGCGGGCAGCCCGCGGATATTAGGCCCCTTCTGCAGCTCGACGGCGGCACCGTCCTCCTCCGGCGGCTGCAGCAAATCCGCCGCGGTAGCCACCGTCTCGGGTTCCACGAAGCGCGGGTAGCGCCTATCGAGGGTACGCGGATCCGTGATCACGCCGGTCAGGGCCGATGCCGCCGCCGTCTCCGGGCTGCACAGATAGACCGCGTCCTCCTCGGTGCCGGAGCGCCCCGGGAAGTTGCGCGGCACGGTGCGCAGGCTAATGCGGCCGGTAGCCGGCGCCTGCCCCATGCCGATGCAGCCGTTGCAGCCGGTCTGATGCAGCCGTGCCCCGGCCGCGAGCAAAGCGCTCAGCAAATCGAGCTTGATCAGCGAGTCGAGGAGCTGGCGTGAGGTGGGGTTGATATCGAACGACACCCCCGGAGCGATCCGCCGGCCGGCGACCATATTGGCGGCGATGCCGAAGTCACGCAGCCCCGGATTGGCGGAGGAGCCGATATAACTCTGATAGATTGGCCGGCCCGCGACTTCGCGCACCGAAACCACATTGCCCGGGCTGCTCGGCAGCGCGATCAACGGCTCGAGCGCGGCGAGATCGATCGTCTCGTGCACGTCGTAATCGGCGCCCGCGTCGGCTTGCAGGGGGCGCCACTCGGCTTCACGGTCTTGCTGGCGCAGAAAACGGCGGGTCTGCTCGTCCGAGGGGAAAACCGTCGTCGTTGCGCCGAGCTCCGCGCCCATATTGGCGATCACGTGGCGGTCCATGGCGCTCAATTCAGCGAGGCCCGGACCGTAGTACTCGATGATCTTCCCCACCCCGCCCGCCACACCGTGGCGGCGCAGCATCTCCAAGATCACATCCTTGGCGCTGACCCAGTCGGGCAGCTTACCGGTCAGGCACACCCCCATGATCTGCGGCATCTTGAGATAGAACGGCTCACCCGCCATGGCCATGGCGACCTCCAGGCCACCGGCGCCGATCGCCAGCATCCCCAGCGAGCCGGCCGCACATGTGTGGCTGTCGGAGCCCAGCAAGGTTTTGCCTGGAGCGCCGAAACGCTGCATATGAACGGGATGACTCACGCCGTTTCCGGGCGGACTGAACCACAACCCAAACTTGCGCGCGGCACTGCGCAGGAAGAGGTGGTCATCGGCGTTTTTGAAATCCACCTGGAGCAAGTTGTGATCCACATATTGGGCGGAGAGCTCGGTACGCACCCGCGCTAGACCCATGGCCTCGAACTCCTGCATGGCCAATGTCCCGGTGGCGTCCTGGGTGAGGGTCTGATCGATGCGCAGCCCAATCTCCGCACCCGGCTGCATCTCGCCCTCCAGCCGATGAGCGGCGATGAGCTTGTGGGCGACAGTATAGCTCATGAGCCCGCCCTCCCATTTCACGAGCATGCACTTATAAGCTTAATGCATATGGACCAGCGGCGGGTTTTACAACCCCTTTGGCTTCTTACGGCAATTGCCCCGCCTGGAGGGCTTCCTCGGCCTCCATCCAAGCGCTCTCCAGCCTCGCCTGACGGTTTCTCAGCTCACCCTGACGCTGCAGCAACCACTTCAAACGCTGCTTTTCCTCAGTCTGGTATAACATCGGTTCGGCGAGCTCGACTTCGATTGCACTCATCTCGTCGGCCACCCGTTCCAGCTCGTGCAGCAGATCGTCGATCCGCCGCCGCAACGGCCGCGTCGCGGCGCGCTGCTGCGCTTCGCGGCGCCGCTCTGCCTTGCGCATCGCCGCGCGGTTGGCCTGCT
>JAGFJL010000089.1 GCA_024102725.1 Nitrococcus mobilis | reverse complement strand
CCACCGGCGCCTCCGCGCGGGCCGCGCGCACGCTGGCGATGCTCCATGCCGAGTGGATGGCGGCCGCGCGGCGCGGCCACATCCCGCTAATTGCCTGGGGCACCGCACAGTGGCTCGCCGCCGCCGTCGATGAGCGTCGCCGCACGCTGTTCACATGGTGCGCTGAGGCGCTGTGCCGGATACATGGCCCGCTGTCGGCCCGCATCGCCGCCATTACCCGGGTCCGAAAGCCCGAATCCAGCGAGGGTGTGAGCCTCATGACCATGCACGCGGCCAAGGGCCTGGAGTTCCCGCGTGTGTGGATCGTCGGCTGCGAGGACGGCATGTGCCCGCACACCGAGTCCGAGGTCGACGAGGAACGCCGGCTGCTCTATGTCGCCATGACCCGCGCCCAGGAAAAGCTCGTGCTCTCGTTCGCCCGCGACGAGGGCCGCCCCTCGCGGTTCATCGAGGAAGCGGATCTGACCCACCTGACGGCAATTGCCGTACCCGCAGATCTCGCGGCGAGCAGCGTATGAGCCAACGCGAGACAGAATCAAACGTGATTCCCTTGGTCCCCGGTCGAACGGCCCAGCGAGGGACGGTCCGCGAGCGCAAGCGAAAAGCCGGCAAAGGCGAGCCAACGTCCGCAAAACATTCGGATCGGTCCGGCTCGGCGCGGACATACGACCTCTCCCACGCCCGCTGCGAGCCCGCGCACTGCCTGGCGCCGGGGCTATTTCGCAGCCTCAAGCGCGGCGAGCGCAAGCGCGAGAAGCTGGACGTGGTCTACCGCTACGGCGAGTGCGAGCGGATTGAGTTCAGCGGTCCAGAGCCGCTCGGCGCCGACGATTTACGCATCCTGCAAGGCCTCGTTGCCATGGCTGGACCCTACGGCAATGTGCTATGGCCGGAGCCGAAAACCCATACGGGTCAATGGCTGCGCACGGCGCTGAAACCCAAGTGGGATGCTGTCCGCGAGCCCGCGCTGATCGTCGAGACCACCTACAGCGCGTTAGCCCGAGTGATAGGGTACGGGGACAAAGGGGGCAAACAGTTCAGAGTGATTCAAAAATGCATTGAGCGGCTGTGGAAGGTCTCGATCATCGCCCAGTCCGGGGACAAGCGCCAGGGCTTCCGATTATTGGCCGAGTACTCCAGCGACGAGTCCGACGGGCGTCTTGTTTTCGCGCTCAATCCGCTCATCGCCCAGGCGGTAGTCGGCAACCAACGATATATCCGCATCCAAATGGACGAGGTCCGCCGGATCAAAAAGGAGACCGCGCGGCTCATCCACAGCCGATTATGCGGCTGGATCAACCCCGGCGGCTCCGGCTCGATCTCGATCGACAAGCTGTGCACCTACTTGTGGCCGCGCCCGGCCGCCAGCGCCGCCACCATGAGGAAACGCAAACAGCGTATCAGAGAGGCATTGGACGAGATGAAGTCCTTAGGCTGGGCGGTCACAGAGCAGGCAGCTGACAAATTTAATGTTGGTAGGCCGCAAATTGACTGACACTAGGACCGGGGCCCGCAAAGTAGACAGCCTGGGACGGGCGAAAAGATCGCGTGCGTCCGGGGTCGCTTTCGCCGCGGTGCGTCCAAACCGTCGCCGGGGTGGAGGTGTCCTTACTCTCCCACCCGGGGGTGTACCTACTGTCACGCGTGGGTGTACTAACTGTCACGCAGGGCGTGTACCGACTGTCACGCTGGAGTGTACCAACGGTCACGCCCTGGAATCCGCAATGCCTTGTCTAGCAAGGGTTTCATCGGGATTTACGGTTCCTCTCTAAGATCTTTATCTAGGAGGAGAAGTATCTAGGACAGGAAATCTCTAAGAGTAAGAATCGTTGCCAGGAGATGGGAATCTGAAAACCTTAGCTTTGTACCGTAACCCTCGCGCGTGCGGGCGCGTGCGGGAACATGCGCGGGCGCACTTCGGGCCGCGCTCGCGTATCCTCTGCCCGCGCCCGGGGATCGTCAACCGTGAGATACAACAAACTTGTGTGCTCGTTTTAAGGCGCAATTGTCCTCGATTCTGCGGCGCATTCGGCAGTCTCCCCGGCAGATTTACACATGCGCGTCGTACCTTTGACGCTCATACCAACGAAGCTCGTCAGCGCCCATGCGCGTGGGGTTACCACCACCGCTCGCCGCAACCCCACCTCCTGGCAGCGAATACGGCTTTCCGACGATCCCGGGTTATGACCCCCGGCAAACACCGCGCCGGCAGCCCGCGGTCGCTCCGTGTCCCGGTGTGCTCGCTGCTTGCTGCTTTCCGCTAGCCCGGATAATGGAACTCGGGATAGACAAAACCATGGGAGGGCGGGCCGTGTCCCTGAGTCTGAACGAATTGAACAGGCGCCTGGCAGCCGTTGGGCTGCCGTTTCATCTCACCGCCGATAGTGCGGCGCAGTTGAAAGATGCCGCCCCGCGCGAGCGGGTGCTGCGGGCGCTCGCCCGCGTCGAGGACCACGGAGACAATGGCGCCCGGATATATCTGGAACGTACCCTGGCCGAGGCGGGGCTGAGCGGTCAGGTCAACGATCCGCCGGCTGCCCAGTCCACCCTCGCAGAGCCGCCCTCCGGCTCCGAGCGGAAGAGCCGCCCGGCGCCGCCGGCCTCGGATTCTGGGCCAGTCCGGCCGCCTGGGGAAAAACCGACACGGCGGCCGAGCCACCACATCTACGGCGGCCGGGCAGCGCTGACCTTCGAGCTGGACGAGACGACTGCCGGCGCCCCCACCGTGGCGCTCGATGCCGCGATCGCCGTAGGCGAACGGAAGTACAACTGGAGCGCCAAGGCCCGCATCCAGTTCACCGCGCGCGAGCTCCCGGTGGTCGCCGCGGTGCTGCTCGGCATTTCCCCGGAATGCAGCTTCTCCAATCACGGCCCGGCAAACGACAAGGGATTTTCCATCGCCTGGCAGGCGGAACGCCAGAGCTTCTTCGTCAAGGTCTGGCAGGCTAAGGGCAATCTTCGCGCGGTGCCGATGGCGCGGGAGGATGCCTTCTATGCTGCGCAGCTTGTCATCCGAGCCATCCAGCAGGGTAGCCCGGCGCGGCTCGATGCCGCGGGCGTGATCGCCACGCTGCGGGCGTTCTACGGGCGAGGCTGAGCGCGTCAGTGTTCTGGCCGCATGCTGCTTTACTTGTGCCGGGATAACGGGCATATGTCTGAATTACAAGGAGAACGCACCATGGCGCGACGCGTCAGAGACTCTCAGCGTAGCCGCCTGTACCGAGCGGAGAATGGCCTGTTCAGTAGCCGCGATGAGCCCCGCTTTGCCGCCGTGCCGGCGACCCAGGATTACTAAAATCGGCTGTTGGGCACCGCCTGGTTTCGGCGCCGTCACGCGGTCGAGACAATGAAATTAGGTATGGACGTGGGGGCGCTGTGCATGCGCTAGGATCGCGAGGCTGGTGACCTCCAGCCTTGGGTACCGATGTGGGGCATAATCTCTGTGCAGCGGGGGCATCACTATGAGCTGATTCTACGTCACGAGCTGGCGCACTGCTGCGATACCCCGCCCGTCGGGCGGCGCGAAGCCGCTCACGGTTGGCGGCTCACGCGGATTTACCTCGATCTTGTGCGCCGGCAGATGGACACGGCGGATGCGCTGCGGGGGAGCATTCCGCGAGCCCAGCGTCCGCTACAAGGCGCCGCGACGGTTGAGTGCAGAACAGTGCGCTCGGCAGGCCAAGTGGATGCGCGGATCAATGCGCACCGCGCTCGTGCGGGCAATGCCGCACCAGCGTAGCGCAGCCGAGGACTGGGGGATCAACATGCCATACCTCGACACCGGGCACCATCGCGCGCGTCTGCAGCGCTGCCAAGTCGACCGGGGCGTTACGGGCGCGCTCATCGGCAATGGCTATCACCTCATTGCCGCTCGGGTGCTCGCCGCGCGCTGCGGCGCTGAGGCGGCCGATCTCGCCGCCCCCGCACTCGCCTCGCTCACTCCACCGGATGGCTTGCCCGACATCAATGCGGCTGCCGGGCGGCTCGCGCGCGCCATCGCCGAGGGCGAGACCGTCGGGCTCGTAACCGATCACGACGTGGACGGGGTGACCTCGCATGCGGTGCTGATCGCGACGTTTAACCGGTGGTTCGGCGTGCCGCACGCGCGGCTGCGCTCCTACATCGGCCACCGGTTGCACGACGGGTACGGGCTCTCGGAGCCGGTGGTTGACCGCATCCTCGCCGACACGCCCGCGCCGAACGTTGTTATCACCGCCGACTGCGGCTCCAGCGACGAACCGAGGATCGCGCGCCTTGCCGCGGCTGGAGTCGATGTCATCGTCACAGACCACCACGAGCTGGGGTTCTCCGAGAACGCCGCCGGCGAGCTGGTCGAGATGCCGCCGCCGTCGGCGCTCGCGGTGGTCAACCCGGCGCGCTTGGATAGCGGGTACGGCGACCGGCTGATCTGCGGCGCCATGGTCACCTGGCTCACCCTATGCGCGACGCGCGCGCGGCTCATCGAGGCCGGCGCGATCCCGGCCGCCACGCCCTCGCTCGCCGGCCTGCTCGATTTCGTCGCGCTTGGCACAGTCGCCGATTGCGTCTCGCTCGGGGCCAGCATCAACAACCGCGCCGTGGTGCGCCGGGGGCTTGCGCTCATCGAGCGCACCCAGCGCCCCTGCTGGCGCGCCGCCCGCGTGTTCACCGGCAAGGAACGCCGCCTTGGCGCACACGATCTCGCCTTTGGCATCGGCCCGAGAATCAACGCCCGCGGCCGTCTCTCCGAGGCGATGGCAGGCGTGCGGTTTCTGTTGGCCGAATCCGATGTCGAGGCGGCGAGGCTGGCGAGAGAGCTGGAAGTGGAAAACCGTGAGCGCAAGGTAATCGAACGCGGGCTGACCGAAGTGGCGATGCTGGAAGCCGAAATGGCGCGAGAGCGTGGCGAGCAGGGACTGGCCATCTGGCTTGCCGGCGGGCATCCGGGCGTCCACGGCATCGTCGCCAGCCGTGTGCTGGAGCGCTTCGGCTGCCCGGTCGTGTGTCTGTCCCCGCATGCAAGCGATCCCGAGCTTATCACCGGCTCGGCACGCTCGCCGGCCGGCGTACATATCCGCGATGCGATGGAGCGCATCCACCGCCGCCACCCGAGCCTGCTCGCGAAGTTTGGCGGCCACGCGGCCGCTGGCGGGCTGTCGATCGCTGCTTGCGATCTCGAGCGATTCCAGGCCGCCTTCGTCGCCGAGACCGCCGCGCTGGATGGCTCTGCCCTCGGCCCCGTGATCAGCACCGACGGGGAGATCGACGCCGCACGGATCGACCATGAGCTGATTGAGGCGCTTGCGGACTTGGAGCCCTACGGGCAAGGCTTCGCCGCGCCGCTGTTCGAGGCCGATCTGCGGGTGACGAAGGTGCGTCTGGTCGGCGCGAACAAGAGCCACGCCCAGCTCATGCTCACCGATGGCCGGCGCGGGCTCAAGGGCATCTGGTTCTTCGCCGCCGAATCTGAAAGCGGCCCGCCATTACGTGCCGGCGATACGGCGCGTCTGGCATTTACTCCGCAGCTCAACGAGTGGAACGGCAAATTAGAGGTTCAGCTCCTGGTGCGGGGAGTTGTGCGCGACGATTCCGGCAGCGTACGCTAAGAATAGCGGCCTATTCTCCGCCGCCCCGGCCCCACAGCCGCTGGCGCCGCTCCTCGTTGCGATGAAGCGTCGCATCGCCTTGCAGGCGCTGCTGATTGCGCTCGAGCGTGTCCTCGCGGGTGCCGTCGGCGTTGAGCATAGGCACATCCTCGGTAAGCTCCCCCATTGAGTACGCACCCATCGCTGCCGCGGGCGAGCTTGGCATGTGCCCGGTGGTCTGCAAGATCGCCAGCCACTCGTCGAGGTTAATGTGCTCCCAGTTGACCCGATTTATCTCGGCGACCGTGAGCCCACGGCAATTCGGGTCCTCGGAGCTGCCCCAGCCGATGCCGAGCTGCGCGCGCATCTGCTCCTGGAGCATGCGCGAGAGGGGCGAGTTGAATGTGCAGTAGGCCCGGCGCTCCTCGATGCACACATCCATCACGTCGGTGGCACAGTATGAGCCGACGTAATGAGCACTCTTGAGCTTGCGCTTTACCCCCAGCGCCAGCTCACTTTTTTCGCACTTCCAGACGATCTGAATGACCAGCATCGCCACGACGTAGGCTGTGTAGGACCACATGACCACACTCAGCGCGGTGCCGACCGCGCCGCCGAGCTGGACGGTGGAGGCCATTTTCCCGGTGCTGGAATAAAGAGGGCCGCTCGCGCCGGTGAAGAACATCGACGCCGCTTGCTTGCCGAACGACTTGGCCAGAAACTGCGCTGTCTGCTTCATCGCCGTCTGCTTTAGCCCCTCTACGCCCACCATGCGCACCGGCGTCGAGGCGGTGTTGGCGTCCAGCGCGCTGGCGAAATAGGAGGTGACCGAGGACCACGCGTTGGTTATCGGGCCGGTGAGCTTGGTCCAGGCTCCATGCAGTACCCCGCCCTCGCCGAGCACCAGCATGGCGGCTTTGCGGGTCTTCTCCAGCAGCGTGATGTATTGTGCGAGCGAGACGCCGGAGGCTGGCTTCTTGCAGCAGTCCACGGCGCCTCCAACGGCAGTCTTGCACTCGGAGGCCTCACCGGCGAACACCTTGCAGGTGTCCGGGCGGATGTTGTGGTGTCCATCGACCGGGCAGCTCATGTCCATGGCCATGTAGTCGGCAGCCTGGAGCGCGGCGGCGGCGCGGGCGAAGTCGTGGTTGGACTCCGCCGAGGTGGTCACACACTCTTCGCCCATGCAGCGGATGCCGCCCGGGCAGGTGTAGGTGGACTCCACGCTCGCGGTGGGGATCTCGACAGGCTCGCCGCAGTCGTAGCGCACCGTGTATGCGTAGCAGTTGCCGCCTGCGTCCGAGGCACTCTCGATGCACTGGCTTTCGATGAACCGGCAGTCCGGGTTGGACGCAAGGGCCGCGCAGGTGTTGGTCACATCGCCGTCGTTCGTCGGGCAGTGTTGGTTGCCCTGCGGGTCGGCCCAACACGACATCCCGCCCTCGTTGAAGTCGAGATCGGCCTCGACGCGCACTTCCCGGCATAACGACGATGTACCGGGCACCGGCGACGAAGCGAGGTCGGACTCGCAGATCGTGGTCTCGTCAATGGAGATGCATCCGTTCGTGGCAGGCGGCATATTGGTGCAGGTGTAGCCACCGGAGGCGAAACCCGACTCGATGGCTTTGATCGCCGCCTGGCACTCATTGCTGATGTGCCATACGTCTTTCGTGATTTTCTCGGTGGAATCGAAGTGCACTCGTAGGCGGGCATAGCCTTCACCCCGGTCGCAGACCAGAACCCGCGTCTTGATCGTGACTATCGAGCCCGGTGCCACGTTCTTGAAATACGATGTCACATCGAGACCCGGGCTCCCATGGCCGTACAGATCGTCGTCACAGCTTGCGTGGTCCGGCGGGAAGTTCCTGTTGTGGTTCCACCATACTTTCGCCCCGTCGATCCACACCTGCATGTGGTCGTCCCACCAGGCGTCTTCCAGTACGACGCTGGTGATGGCGTCGGGCTGAATCACCCTCACCTGCATCGTCTGCGTGTGGATGTTGTAATACTCGTGGTTCCAGTAATTGTCCCCGACCCGGCCGAGCCACAGCGCTCGGCACCCGGCCCCGCAGCTCTGTATGTTCATCGGCCCGGCGGCATGCTCAATGACGCCCGCCTTGTAGTCGTGGTGGATCGCGCAGCTCCCGGCGACCGGAACGACGAGGTTGCAGGTCCGGTAATCGGGCAGGTGCGTGGTAATGCCATCCTCAGTGACCTCGCGCGTGACCTCACAGGCGTTGAATGGGCCGGTGCCGGTAAAAATGTCTTCCATGACATGCCGGCTGCTATCCCAGATGGGGTCACTGGATAAGTCCGGGTGCGCGCGGTGCATTGATGAGGTGAGCGCGCGGTAAGCCTCGGCGTACTCCGACGCCTCATTTTTCAGGCGCTCCTGCGTGTCGCTCGTCTGCTGCTGGATCGCCTCGTCATCTCCCCATAGGCTCTTGAGATCCTTGAGATTCCTCGCGTTTCCCGCGTCCGGCCTCCACAGCTGCTCGGTGGTGATGTTCAGAGACTCCCCGCTGTCTGGGAAAAGGTCGTAGCTGCCCTCCCCGTCCGAGCGGAATAGCTCATGCGGGTCGGGCACGATGTCCCGGCCGTAAGCTTGACCCTTGTTGGCTGCGTCATCGAAGCTGTCCGCCAAGGTTCGGGCGGTCGGCGCCATGGCCATGTTCGCGCTCAGGACCCAGGCAATCGCCGTGGGGAAAGGTCCACGTATCATGGTGCGAGCCTAGCGAGACTGGCACGGCCGAAGGGGCCGAAACGACCGACCGGAAACCGGTGGTTTCGTCTCCGACGCTCATCGGCTTGCTGCTTTGTCGCTTTGCGGTGCAGTAGTGATGTATCGAATCGTTAAGAGGCTCAGCCGTGAATCAATCCATCACCTTCGCCGCCGCGGTCACGCTGGTTGCCCTAGCGTTCACCGGGTGCGCGAGCACCACCAATTACGCCCAGCGCCACGCCGATCTGGGCCACTACAGCGCGGACCCCTCCCGTTCGCGCGCGCTGAACGTCGCGGTGGCCACGGGCTTGACCGAATGCGAGGCCGGCCAGTGCAAGCCACTCTCCGATATGCCGCGATCCGAGCTGCCGGAGTCGCTGCGCGCGGCGAGCAACATCAAGATCACCGAGACGCTTGCCGATGCCTGGTCCGTCGGTCACGGGGCGGCTCAGATCGCCGGCGCGGCCTCGGTTGTCAGCGGGTTAAGCGGTTGGTCGGCTGGGGTGCTGAGTATCGGCAGCATCTTCCTCGAGCCGAGCACCCTGGACGATCCCGCGCTAGTGCCGACGATGATCGCGTGGATGCCGAAATTGATGGCGGACAGCCCCGCCCAGGCGCGGGAGAAGATGATGAAGATGGTTGCCGACGCGCTGCCGCGCGGTAAATTTCAGGGGTATGGCGTCGAGATTGATCGGTACGGGGAATTCAGCGTCGCCGCAGCCTTTGTGAAAGCTGGTATGTGTGGCTCGCAAGTCGCGTGCGCAATAGATCTGCACTCCGTCAGTAAGCCATCGATAGTAAAGGGGCCGCCCGACTGGTTACAGGAGGGCCTTGCCTATGTATGGACCAACTGGGAGCGCGGGGCAACAACTAGCGCTGAGCTGCGGAACATCAGCCTTCTCGTTTATCGCGTGGACACTGAATCTCATGCCAGCCTCCCCTGGCCCGAAGACCTCAACGCCCGCGCCTACCTCGCGAAGTTGAGCGCCAATCTGCCCGAGTGGGTCTACATCTACTTGCCACCAACCGAGGCCCACGGCTATCCGCTGATCCTCAACCAGGGCGAGCCGCTGCTGTTTGTGGAGCCGTTGTAGCAACGGCTCAACGATTGAAATACTACGTCGACCGTAGTACGCTCCCTAATGATCAAGTCCTGGGCTAACAGTGCCACTCGCCGGTTTGGCGAAAGCGGCAAGGGCAGGTTCTCAGGACTCGACCGGGAGGCGGCACAGGACTTGTTAGCCGCCCTTGACGCTGCGGTCGCATTACACGATCTCAGTCCGCTGAAGTCCGTCGGGCTGCACAGGCTGCATGGTAACCGAAAGGGGCAGTGGGCGATGACGGTCAACGGGCCGTGGCGAATCTGTTTCCGGTTCAAGGATGGCGATGCGTGGGACGTGGAGATAGTCGATTATCACTGAGGAGGACATCATGGCCCCTGTTCACCCTGGCCGCGTTCTCCGGCGCGAGCTTGCCGCGCGGGAAATGTCCGCCAACCGCCTTGCGTTGGCGCTGCATCTGCCGTCTGGCCGTATCACCGACATCCTGAATGGCAAGCGAGGCATCTCGCCCGATACGGCTCTTCGCCTGGGCCGGTACTTCGGCAATAGCGCCCGCTTCTGGCTCAACCTCCAGACGGCCTACGCCCTGGCCGTCGCAGAGCGCGACATAGGGGAACGGGTTGCCGCCGAGGTCAAACCGAACGCTGCTTGACTCAGAACTTCGCGCAGCAGTCGTCCCACCGCCAGATCAGGTGTACGAAGTCCTCGCCGACGGCGGGGATGTTGCGCCATTCACCCCAGAGATAAGTCGGCTCGCCGAGCCAGTGATTGCCGTTCGCCTCGGGAACGGGGTAGACCTGCTCGAGCTTGTATTGTGTCTTCGGCAGGGTGACCTGGATGGGGTTCTCACACATCGCCTCGTCGCCCATTGTCTGGAGCGCGAGTCCCCGGCGATGCAGCGCGGCAAGCGCGCGGGTGGCGAGCAGGCTCGTGGTCCGCGGCGGCGATGCGTTGGTGCGCACGTGGCCCGTCAACGGGTAGACTCCGCCCCAAGCGCCCGCGCACCAGAAGAGCTTCCTCAGCGGCGGGCCGACGGTCGCCGCTGCGGCATCGGCCGCGCAGGCGGCCTGGGCGATCGGATTGGCGAAGATGGCGGATTCCGGATTCAAGTAAAAGGCCAACTCGTCGTCGTTCCAGGTCGGATCCAGCTCTGATAAATACATGAGATCCATGTCCATGAACCCGCCGGGGTTGCAGCCCGACTGCATGAATAGATCGAGCATCACCAGCAGCGGAAAGGCGAAATAGTGGTACTGGTAAAACGCCAAGTGCTGGCCGGCGGTCGCGGAGTCATAGCCGGGGCCGCCGACGTGCGTAAGATCGCGCTGCAGCATCTCGCCGCCGAGCACCGGCGAGCAGTACGGGACCCGCACCACCTCGACCAGGCGCGCCGGCTTCCACATGCTGTACGGCGCGCCGGGACGGTAGACGCCATTGTTGTCCTTGCACAGGCAAAGCGGCCCCGGGTCCGCCGCGCCCGGCGGCACGGATCCGCCGCTGCCGCCGATAGGCGCCTTGCTGACCCGCATCGGGAAGATGCAATCCCAGCAGATGTGGGTGATCATGCCCATGCCGAACAGCCGGGCGTTGGGGCAAGCGGGGTTGCTCCCGGCGGACTCCGCGCTGGCTGCATTCGCGAGACCGACTGCCAGCAGACCCGCGGTGAGCGCGGCGCGAATATAACTCCTCGCCGTCGCCATCCCGCTCATTGTTGCGCCTCCTCGCTAGCCTTGCTGAGCCTCGCCGGCGTTGCCGCCGGCGGCAGCTCCCGGACCTTGAAGACAGTGCCCCGGGTGCGCACGAGCGCCGGCAGCGCTTGCAGGTCAAAACGCTCGACCGCGCGGGTATCAAGCAGATACACCCGCGCGCCCAGCGTTCGCTCCAGACGCGCCAGCGCCTTGAAGCTCGGCTCGCCGCCGCCGGGCAGCCCCTGGGTCAGCAGGATCGCCCGCAAACCGTCGGCGCGCACGCGCTCGGCAAGCAATCCGGCAACCGCGATCTGCTCCGGCGAGCGACCGTCGAAGGCGATGATGGCGCCTGTGAACGGCACCAGGGCGAGTGGGTTGATGCGCTGGCCCTTGCGGGCGATGACCCTGCCCTCGGGCGTGCGCAGGGTGCGGGCCACGACGATGCTCGGCTCCACAGTGCTCACACGGGGCTCACGGGCCTCGGGTAGCGCGGTGGGCTCGTAGGCGTGCCAATAATCGCGAATGGCCTGCCGCTTTATTTTCTTCCAGTCGATGCTCGCCCAGCGTTCGCGTATGACGCTCATCAGGTCGCGCTCAGCGATGGCATGCACCTGGCCGCGGATCCCGAGCCGTCCCCGGTGCCCTGCCTCGACGCGGGCGCGCAGCCAAGCGATCTCCAACGAGCCGGCGATCCGAGCCAGGGGCGCACCGTCGCGGTAGAACACCACGGTGGGGGATACCTCGACATCGGCCTGGCGAAAACGCTCGGGATGCAGCATTACGGGCGGGGCGTTGTCGATGGGCTCGGTAATGTCTGCGAGCAGGCCGATCAGCTCGCCGATGCGCCGCATCCCCCGCGGCAGGCCGCGCAGCACGACCTCGACGTTCTCGCGCCCGGCGAGTGCGCGAAGCTGATTCACGAAGCGGCGCCGGTCGGCGTCGTTCTCGCCGAGCGTGAGGAACACGCGCACAGTGCCTACATCGGCATTCGACGCAGCGTTTCCATTGTCCGGGTCCGGCGCTGGGCTATCGGGCCGCCCCTTCTCCAGCATGGGCTGCGTGTGCTCCAGGATTTTGCGCGCCCAGCGGCGCTGGCGCTCTGTGATCTCCGGGCGCACCCAGTCCGGCTCGTCGGCCTGCACGGCTTGCTCGATAATCGCCTGGCAGCGGTGCATCCACGGGGCATTGGGGTCAGGCGCGGCCGTAGTGCCGCCAGCGGCGCGTGCTGTCCCCCCCAGCAGAGTTAGGCAGGAGGCCAGCATGGTGGCACATACCCACCGGCACCGCCGAGCGGGGGGCGGCGTGCTATTCGGTGTTGCTTGCGGGACGAGTTCCATCCCCGCAGCCTAAGCCGAGCGGCGGGGTTCTGGAGCCCGAAACCCATGACCGCTGGTGGGCTATTCGCTGTCAGAGTTGCGCGGATCGCGGTTGGTCGACTCTCCCACGCGGTTCTGCAAGACTGCCTCGTAGTCCTGGCCGCCGTAGAACACGCCAAGGATCGCGCGCTAGCAGTCTGTCGGACTTTCCTTCGCTGTAATGGGATAATGTTTACCGAGCCCACGATCTGAGTAAGGATGCGATGAGCCGTTTCATCCAGGTTGACCGCCAGACGAACTACCTGCTGCCGCCTTC
>JAGFJL010000083.1 GCA_024102725.1 Nitrococcus mobilis | reverse complement strand
TGACAGCCGCCAAATCGACGTCCAACCGCCGCGCCAGCGCACGCACCGCCGGGGTTGCCCGAATCCCCCGACCAACCTCAGCCGCCTTCTCGGTGATGACCTCCTCACCGGCGCGCACCTCACCGACGACGGTGGTACTGTCCCGGATGGACTCATCGAGCGGTTCCGGCGCGGCGGCGGGCGCTCGCCGTTCCTGATCCTGTGCTTCGTCCCCGCCAAACACCACCAACGGATCGCCGACATGCATCACATCGCCAGCATCGCCCAACAACTCATCAATACGCCCGGCCTGTGGACTTGGGATCTCCACGATCGCCTTGTCCGTCTCCACCGAGACCAGCGGCTGGTCACGCTCGATCTGGTCACCCACCCGGACGAACCACTCCACGATCTCCGCCTCGACAAGCCCCTCACCCAGATCCGGCAGCTTAAATGTGCTCATGCGAACTCCATCGTCTTGTGTACCGTGTCCATAATGCGCTCGACCGAGGGCAGATAGTGCTGCTCCAGCTTGAGCAACGGCATGATGGTGTCATAGCCGGTGACCCGGGCAACCGGCGCCAGTAGATTGAGCAGACCGTGCTCCGCGACGACGGCGGCGATTTCGGCGCCGAAACCACCACTGCGGGGCGCTTCATGGATGATGACGCAACGCCCTGTTTTGGCCACCGACTCCAGGATCGTTTCGGTATCGAGGGGCCGCAGCGTAGCGACATCGATCACCTCGGCACTGACCCCCTCCTCGGCGAGCTGTTCGGCCGCCTGCAGCGTCTCATGGATCATTGCCCCCCAGGTAACCAGTGTGATATCGGTGCCGTCACGAACCACGAAGCATACATCCAACGGCATGGCCTCACCGTCATCTGCCACTTCCTGTTTGGTCAGCCGATAGATCCGCTTGGGCTCCAGAAAAACCACTGGATCGGGATCACGGATGGCGGCAAGCAACAGTCCATAGGCTCGACCGGGCGAGGATGGAATCACCACCCGCAGTCCCGGAATGTGTGCATACAGCGCCTCGGTGCTCTCCGAGTGGTGCTCGGGAGCGTGAATGCCCCCCCCGAAAGGGGCCCGTAGCACCATCGGGCAGGACAACCGACCACGGGTGCGATTACGCAGCCGACTGGCATGGCTGATCAACTGATCGAGCGTGGGGTAGCTAAAACCCATGAACTGAATCTCGGCAACCGGGCGCAGCCCTTGCGCGGCAAGCCCCACGGCCATGCCGGCAATGAGCCCCTCCGCCAGCGGTGTATCGATCACCCGCTCGGGCCCGAAGCGCTGCTGTAACCCCTCGGTGGCGCGAAAAACACCACCATTAACCCCGATGTCCTCGCCGAAGACCAGCACCCGCTCATCGGCGGCCATCTCGTAGGCCAACGCGGCATTAACGCCGCCAACCAAGGTCATCTCAGGCATGTTTGCCATCTCCCCGCAACGACCATTTTGCGCCTTATTCCGGCGCAAATCGGGATGACGATATGGGATGAGGTGTTCGCACTCGCCTCCTATCAAATATCACTCGGACCCGCCAAGGCCTTACGTTGCTCGGCATACGCGCGCGGCAGCCTCTCGTAGAGGTAGTCGAACATGCTCGCCGGCGGCTGTGGCGGCCGTTCCAGGTAGATCTGGGCCGCCTGGTCCGCCTCCTCCTGACATTCAACCTGCAGCGCCTCCTCGTCCGCCTCCGACCAAACCCCGCTCTGCAGCAAATAACCGCGCAGACGATCCAACGGATCACGGCGCCGCCACGCCTCGACCTCTTCGGCATTGCGATAGCGCCGTGAGTCATCCGCCGTCGTATGATCGCCCATCCGATAGGTAAGCGCCTCGATCAGGCTGGGGCCCTGGCCGCTGCGGGCGCGCTCTAGGGCTTGATCCAGGCGATCGCGCACCGCGATATAGTCGTTACCGTCCACCTGTTCACCCTCGAAACCGGCCGCAATGGCTTTCTGTGCCAGAGTCTGTGCCCGACTCTGGAGCGCGCGCGGCACAGAAATGGCCCACAGGTTATTGGCTACCACGAAAACCACCGGCAGTTCCCAGACGCCCGCCGCATTAATGGCCTCGTAGAAATCCCCCTTGGAGGTGGCGCCGTCGCCGAGCAGGCAGACCGCGACCCGCGGCTCTTTGCGATATTTGAATGCGTAACCGACGCCTACCGCATGTGGGGCCTGGGTCGCTATGGGCACGGCGACTGCGAAGTCCTCGCGTACGCTTTGGAAATCCATGCCGCGTTCGTCACCGCCCCAGTAGGCCAGCAACTCTGCCATGCGCACGCCCCGGCTGAGATACGCGCCGTGGTGACGGTACATGGGTAACAGTACGTCTTCCGGGCGCATCGCCAGACCAACGGCAACGGCAATCGCCTCCTCACCGAGGCAGGAGGCAAATGTTCCGAGCTGGCCGGTGCGTTGTAAATTGATCGCTTTGCGGTCGAATGCACGCGCACTCGCCATGGCCCGATAGGCCGCAATCAACTGGGCCGGCTCGCGGGCGAACTCGGGCAAGGGACCGGTTACCCGAAACTCGTGGTCCAGGTAGCCGGTATACCCAACCTCAAATTGA
Source organism: Nitrococcus mobilis (assembly GCA_024102725.1). Classification (GTDB taxonomy): domain Bacteria; phylum Pseudomonadota; class Gammaproteobacteria; order Nitrococcales; family Nitrococcaceae; genus Nitrococcus; species Nitrococcus mobilis_A. The sequence continues at coordinate 39,027 of JAGFJL010000083.1, read as the reverse complement.
GCGACGCATCGCATGTTGCCCTCCTCCTCGCCGAGCATAGCTATAATTGTGACACTCTATCTTTAGACAAGCTTAGATGACGCAAGCTCCCTTGCCGATAATGACTCAAGAGAGAACTCACGGCCAAAGCCGCCCGTCACCTGCCTCCGGCCTTTTTTTGCCCGGGCCACCGCCCGGAACAGGCTCTCCGGCCGGCCAAGCGGGGGCTTGAGAACCGCAAGCACCGACTCTATATATAAAAATCGACACGAGCAGGGCGGATCATAGTGTGAAGCCTAAGGTTTTCTTCGGGAGGATCGATGAACACACTGCGCACCACCGTTTTGCTTGCGAGCCTCACCGCACTGCTGCTGATAGCCGGTAAGGCGCTGGGCGGCAACGGCGGTATGGTCGTGGCGCTGGTATTGGCCGTGGTGATGAACTTCGGCAGCTACTGGTTCTCGGACAAGCTGGTGCTGCGCATGTACCGCGCCCAACCGGTGGGGCCGGGTACGGCACCCGAGCTGTATTCGGTAGTGGAGGATCTGGCACGGCGGGCCAAGATGCCTATGCCAGCGGTTTACATCGTCGAGTCCGACACCCCCAATGCCTTCGCCACCGGGCGCAATCCGGAGCACGCGGCCGTGGCGGCAACGACAGGGCTGCTGCGCATCATGAACCGTGAGGAGCTCATCGGGGTGTTGGCGCATGAGCTCAGCCATGTCCGTCATCGCGATACGCTGGTGAGCGCCGTTGCCGCAACGCTCGCCGGCGCCATCACCATGCTTGCGAATATGGCGCAGTGGATGCTGTTATTCGGTGGGCTGAGAGGCAACGACAACGAACAGGGCGGTGGCAGCGTGTTCGGAGCCCTGATCATGATGATCCTGGCGCCGTTTGCCGCCATGCTGATCCAAATGGCAGTTTCGCGCTCCCGCGAGTTCGGTGCCGACCAAGGCGGCGCGGAGCTCACGGGAAACCCGCTGTGGCTGGCGAGCGCGCTGCGCAAGCTGGAGCAGGCCAACGCGCGCGCGCCGATGCGGACGGCGGCCGAACATCCGGCCACGGCGCATCTTTTCATTGTCAACCCGCTCAGCGGGCTGCGCCTCGCGCGGCTGTTTACCACCCATCCCCCTACCGAGGAGCGAATCCGCCGCCTGGAGGCCATGGCTCGAGGCTGATTGATGGCACTCCGGCGGAGTGCGGGAACCAATCCGTATGGCGCTATCCAATACCGAGATCGCTAGCTTCTTCGAGAAGCTGGCGGATCTGTTGGAGATCCAAGACGCGAACCCGTTCCGGATCCGCGCCTATCGCAACGCCGCCCGAGTCATCGCCGGCTACCCTCATAGCGTGGCCGATCAGGCAGCCGCCGGCGCCGACCTGAACGAGCTGCCGGGCATCGGCTCGGCCATCGCCGAGAAGATTCACACCCTTGTCGATACCGGCCGATTACCGGCATTGGACGAAGCCGCCAAAACCACGCCTTCGACACTCACCGAACTGATGGAATTGCCCGGCCTGGGCCCGAAACGGGTCAAACAGCTATACCAGGAGCTGGGAATCAAGAGCACCGCCGAGCTGGCGCAGGCCGCCCGCGAGGATCGCCTAGCCTCACTCGAAGGTTTCGGCGCGAAGCTACAAGCACAGCTCCTCGAAACCCTTCGGCAGCGGGCCGATCGACAGCGGCGTACCCGCCTGGATGTCGCGGAGGATCGGGCCCGCCCCCTTCTGAAGCACTTCGCTGCGGTCAGGGGAGTAAGACAGGTCATCGTGGCCGGCAGCTATCGCCGGCGCCAGGAAACGGTAGGCGACTTGGACATCCTGGTCAACTGCCGACGCGACACCCCCGTCATGGAGGCGCTGCGCGCCTTCCCCGGCATAGAATCGGTGGCCTCCCAAGGCGAAACCCGCGCCACGGTCTTCCTCAGTGGCGGCTTGCAGGTGGATGTTCGCGTAATCGCTGAGAGCGCCTTCGGCGCAGCGCTGCATTACTTCACCGGCTCCAAAGCGCACAATGTGGCCATTCGGCGCATGGCCGTCGCCGCCTGTCTCAAGCTCAACGAGTACGGCGTATTCCGCGATGGGCAACAGGTCGCCGGCCGCACCGAGGAGGAGATCTTCGCGGCCATCGATCTACCTTGGATCCCTCCGGAGCTGCGTGAGAACACTGGCGAGATCGAGGCAGCACGCCACACATGCCTGCCGCAGCTGATCCGGGTAGAAGATCTACGCGGGGACCTGCACAGCCACACCGTGGCCACCGATGGACACGCCACGCTCGCGGCCATGGCCGAGGCGGCCCGGACGCGCGGCTATCAATATCTCGCCATCACCGATCACTCGCAGCAGGTCCGGGTGGCGGGCGGACTGGATCCCGAGCGGCTGAGCCGGCACATCGACGCCATCAAGCGCTACAATGAGACGGAACCGGGTATCCGGGTGCTCGCCTCCTGCGAGGTAGACATCCTGGAGGACGGTCGCCTGGACGTGCCGAATGCGCTGTTGCAGCGCCTGGATGTAGTGGTGGCGGCCGTACATTCTCAACTGCGACTGCCGCGCCGACGGCAGATGGATCGCCTGCGGCGGGCCATGGATCACCCGCGGGTGCACATCCTGGCGCATCCCACCGGGCGGCTCATCGGCGAGCGCGATCCCATCGATATAGACCTGGAACAACTGCTGATAGCGGCCCGCGAACGCGGTGTCTGCATGGAGATCAACGCCCAGCCCGCCCGGCTGGACCTCAAGGACAATCACTGCCGGTTGGCCAAGGAAATGGGTGTGCGGTTGGTGATCTCCTCGGATGCCCACTCGACGACGGATCTCGCCAAAATCCGCTTCGGCATCGATCAGGCGCGACGCGGCTGGATCGAGCCGCAGGATGTGCTCAACACCCGCCCGTTGAGCCAGTTCCTTCAGGCGCTGCAACGATAGCAAACGCCAAAACAGCCCGCAGAAACGCGGCCGCACAAACTGATTGCAAGATGGCCACCTGCGCCGCTGTGGTGCGGCCCGAATACAGTCCCGCTCTCCCACTAAAGAGCCATTGATTCCATAAACCGCATCGATTAGCGGTTAACGCGAAGGCATAAAACAGTGGCAATGAGGGCTTGCGCTGATCTAACTGGGGCACGGAATCCGCAGACATTGCACGAGAGATCTGGCGCTGCTGCGCACGAAGGCTGCGCATTGCGCTCAGGCAGCAAGGTCGAGAAACAACACCGATGTCACAAAGACCGTTGCCGAACCCCTCACAAAAAGCAAGAGATCGGTTGCGCTCAGCGGCATCATACGCGAGTCTGACACTGTCCTGGCGAGCCAAGGATCTAAGGTGAAGGATCGATCAAAACTCATCGACTTGCAGCGTATCGAAGATCGCCTGGTGGATCTCATCCGCCTGCCCTCCGTTACCGGCGACGAAGAACCCGTCGTGCGGCGGATCGCCGACTGGCTCAGCGCGGGAGGCGCCGAGCTGGACTACTGGTACGACAGTATCGCCAAACTGGTCAGCGACCCGGCCTATCCCGGGCACGAGGTCGAACGGGCGTGGGTGCCGGTGGTCGCGGGAATCATCCGTGGCGCCCGATCCGGGCCCACGGTGCTGTTAACCGGCCACATCGATGTGGTCCCGGCCGGCGACTACAGCCGGTGGCACTTAGACCCTTTCTCCGGGGCTCGTGACGGCGACCGCATCTACGGCCGCGGGGCCTCCGATATGAAAGCCGGGGTCATTGCGGCCTTGGAGGCATTCGAGACCTTTGCCGGCGGGCCGCGCGATTTCCCCGGCCGGGTCGCTTTCGTCGCGGTACCGGCCGAGGAGGACAGTGGCCTGGGCACTTTGGCCGCCATCCGGCGTGGCTTGAAGGCCGATGCCGCCATCATCCCCGAGCCGACCTGCCGGGGCGGCCGGCCGGAGTTGGTGGTGGCTCATGCCGGAGCGATGTCCTGCGTCATCGAGGTCCCGGGCCTATCCGCTCACGCCAGCGACCGGCTTGCGGGGGAGAATGCCCTGGATCACTACCTCACCATCCACGAGCTGCTGCGCCAGGCTGAAAGCAAGCTCAACGAGGCCGAACAACACCCCCTGATGCGTGACCTTGCGCTACCTTATGCGACCAACATCGGCGTAATCCAAGGCGGCAGTTGGTCGTCGAGCGTGATGGATCGCCTCGAGGTTCAGCTGCGCGTCGGGGTCGCCTTGGGCGAAACCATCCCCGAAGCCCAGGCTCGCTTCGAGCGCACGCTGTACGAAGGCATCCAGGGGAATGATTGGTTACGCGCTCACCCGCCCGTCCTCCATTGGAAGGCTCTCGGCTTCGGCTCGGCCCAAACCCCCATCGAGCATCCGCTCGTGGACTGCCTGGCCGATGCCGCTGAGGTGGTCTTCAACGAACGCCCCAAGATCGTCGCCGCGCCTTACGGCTGCGATATGTCGGCCTGGATCCGGCTCGCCGAGACGCCGACGGTCCTGTATGGACCCGGCGACCTGGAACAGGCGCATGCGGCCAACGAGTGGGTGTCGCTCGACACCACGGAACGGGTGGCCCGCGCCTTGGTCCGCGCCACCAGCGCATTGCTCGAAGCGGATCCGGAAAGCCTGCATCCATAAGCAGTCCGAATAGTGCCTGCCTATACAAGATTACGTGGAATGGTGTAATTCCAGGATCGGCAGTAGATCCGCCGTTCTCCTTCGAAGGCATCCAGATAAGCGTGCAGCTGGAAGGCCTCGGCCGTGGACGTAAGCAGGGTGTAGGTGACGGTGCGCACGGCCCAGTCTCGCCGCCGCAAAGCGCGCTCCCAACGCGTCTCGCCCCGAATCGAGTCGAAATCATCAGCGCGCGAGGAGTAGCGCTCCACCGCCTTGACCTGAACATCGAGCGCCAAATTCTTGAGACGGACAACCCCCTCGTCGTTGATCACCTCTAGCGTCGATACGTTCTTGGCGAGGTCACGGTGCACATACCAGTTATGGAGCGGGGGCTCGACCATTGTGTAAGCGATGGGGGGCGTCCCCTCCGCCTGGCCGAACGCCCGCAACTGCTCGTCCTCCGGACGCCGCGGTCGCACGGGTAGAACGAGACGACTCGGGCGATCGTAGAGCGTGAGCCGGACACGCTCCGGCGGCGGCCAAGCGAGCGGCCAGTAGGAGGTGGAGATCGACAGCCGCAGCCGGTGGCCAGCCGGAAAAACCTGAGCGACATCGTTCAGCGCTACCCGGATCCGATAGCGTCTACCCGGCTCGAGCGGCGCCGGCCGCCTGTGGCCGTCGCGGTGGCACAGATTGAGAAGCCCGTAGGTCACTCGGGTTGCCTTGTCATCCGGCGCCACGTCCGAGAGGCGGGCAGCGATCATCGCCACAGGTTTATTGGCGGAGAGCTCCAGCTCCACGATGGGCGCGCCCAGAATTTCGACCTGCTCCTCGAGCGGCAGACTATCGAAGGTCAAGGCCCCACCGTCTTCTTCGCGTTGATCGTGGGCCAAATCGGGGCCTGATGCGTAGGAACACCACTTGCCCGCGAACAAACCACACGTCAGCGGAGACTGTACGGTGAGGGTGGACTCCTGCAAAGGCAACTCGGTCTCATGCATGATCAAGCGCGCCGGTGCCAACGGCAGGGATACGGCCTTGATCGTATCCGATGGCCACACCGGCTCGGCCACCCAGCGGCCCGGCCGATGTGCATAGCTCGTCGTCGGCGGGACGCTGTCTTGCATCCATACGCGCAGCATCGGCTCCTTGGTGATGCCGGTGTCCTTGCCCCGAAGCCATTGGTCCCACCACCGCAGGCACTCCTGCAGAAAACCGATGGCCGGGCCCGGCTCCCCCAGATGGGGGTATTTGTGACTCCAGGGCCCGATCAACCCTTGCCGTGGCACCTTCAGATTAGCGAGCAACCGCAGCACCGCATTGGAATAACCGTCCGCCCAGCCGCTTGCCGCCAGTATGGGCGCCTCGATGGCAGCAAAGTCCTCGCAGATGGAGCCGTGCTGCCAATAAGGATCGCGGTGGGGATGTTCGAGCCAGGTCGCCAACCACGGTTCGTTGCCCTGCAAACGCTCAAGCCACATCTCGCGCCACCGCTCGCCTACTACTTCGGGATCCGGGGGCAGGGAATTGTATGCGAACATGGTCGACGCCCAAGAGAGATTATCCCCGAGCAGGCACCCCCCCATGTAATGCACATCATCGGCATAGCGATCATCGGTCGAGCATACGGTGACCACGGCCTTGAGCTGGGGCGGACGGCGGGCGGCAAGTTGCAGGCCGTTGAAGCCACCCCAGGAAATTCCGATCATCCCGACTGCACCATTACACCAAGGCTGCGCTGCGATCCATTCCAGTACGGCCTCGCCGTCGCGCAACTCCTGCTCCAGGTACTCGTCTTTGAGCACACCACCCGAGTCTCCGCTACCACGCAGGTCGACTCGCACGCTGGCATAGCCGTGTCCGGCGAAATAAGGGTGCATGGTCGCATCCCGTGCCGCCGTACCGTCACGACGACGATACGGGATATACTCGAGTATGGCCGGCACCGGGGCCTTCCGCGCACCCTCGGGCAGCCACAGCCGAGCTGCAAGCTCGACCCCGTCGGCCATGGGTATCCAAACCGGATCCTGCTTTTGCACCGTATACGGAAGCTCTCTGACGCGCTTCATTGCTCTTTTCTCTTTGATCACACCCCTACATTCGCTCTGCATAGGCAGACGAGCCAGAAGAGCGTGGGGGGTTGTTCCCTCGGCTTGCGGGCGGCGGGCAATGGGAAAACAGCCGCACATCGCCATCGCAACGCCGGCGACTGGCTAGGGTTCGCGGTTGATCGTGCCCTTTCGCGCCGGAGACAAACACAACTTGTTTCCCGCAAACACAATTATTTCCCGGGGGCTTGAAAGTTTACCGCAAAAGCCGATCCGAACGCTTATCGGGGGGTGCCGGGTGGTAATTTCTTCTATCCAACATGCGCCCTTTACCGCCCGCCAGCAGCCCAAGCGGGTGAAACACGCCGCGAGCGACATCGGGTACGGGATGGGCTGTATCAAATTCAGCGCCGGGTGGCGATATCCAACAGCTTCGCCAAGATAAAGCCGGCCCCGACGGCCGCAAAAACACTGGCGAAGGGATGTGCGCCTATCTCTTCCTCCATCTCCTCTTTGGCGCGGCGGCCCCGCTCCTGGCCCGCTTCGACGCCGCGGCGTAGTATCCGGCGCCCGCGCTGGAACTCCTCGTGCGCAGAACCGCGTACATCGTCCAGCTTCTCATTCCCCAGCTCGCGCAGCGTACGCGTGACCTCACTCGTATCCGCTCGCAAGCGCGCCAAATCCGCCTTTAGCTTGTCCAATTCCTTGCGAAGATCGTCCGTAGCGGCCATCTCAATCTCCCTCCGTTTGCAGGCTTGTCAGGACAGCCCCGAGAGCGGCTCTGATTTATTCGTCACATCGGCGAAGGCGGTGGCCTTCTCGTTCCTACTGGATTGCGCAAACCTTCCCTGAATTGCGCCCTTCGGGCCCGCCTCCGGCAACTCAAATCCGCTCCTACGGATTTGTCCGACTTTCGCCGTCATGACGAGAAAGGGTAGGCGCTTTCCTACAAACGCAGCCCACCCTCCACCTCGAGCACGCGGCCATTGAAATAGTCGTTCTCGAAAAGGTAGACCACGGAGTACCCTATCTCGTCCGGCTCACCCAAACGCCCGAGGGGGATTCTCGCCTTGATCCTGTCCAGCACTTTCGACGGCATGGCCATAGCCATCCGAGTATTACAAAAGCCAGGGGCAATAGCGACCACCCGAGCGTCCTTGTCGGTGATCATCCGCGCCATCGTCCGACCGAACCCTCGGCCCACACCGGTTACAACCACTGTTTTGCCGTTGGGTTCCACGAAGCGTCCTCCTTGTGCCACCTGGCTTTTTCTTCCACCATCCGACTCTCAGCGCTGCAGCACGTACTGGCCTGGGGCGTCCTCAAGCGGCGGATAGCCGCGCTCCGGCGCTCCAAGCACCGGCGGTCGCACTTTGCCGGAGGAACGCTCCGCCAGCCAGGCGCACCATTCCGGCCACCAAGAGCCCGCTCGCTCAGGAACCTCTGCAAACCAGGTATTCGGATCGACATATGCGGCATCGGCTTGCTTAGCCGCGATCTGATACACCCGGCGCGAGTGGCCCGGCTCGCTGACGACGCCGGCATTATGACCGCCACTGGTCAACACAAACGTAACCTCGCCCCCGGCCAATAGATGGACCTTGTAGACGGAGCGCCAAGGCGCGATGTGGTCCTTGCGGGTGCCGACCACGAACAACGGCAACTCGATGTCGCTCAAGGCCACGGGGTAACCATCGACCCGATACTGGGCTTCGGCGAGCTGGTTGGCCAGATACAGGTGGCGTAAATACTCCGAGTGCATGCGAAACGGCATGCGCGTGCCGTCCGTGCTCCAGGCCATCAGATCGAAGGCAGGGGCACGCTCGCCCATAAGGTATTCCTGCACCACGCGCGACCAGATGAGATCGTTCGACTGCAAAAGCTGGAATACGCTTTTCATCTGCCGGGCTTCGAGGTAACCCTGCTGCCACATGAGATCCTCGAGGAAATGCACTTGGCTGTCATCGATGAACAGCTCGAGCTCCCCCGCCTCCTCGAAATCGGTCAACGCGGCAAACAGGGTCACGCTGACCAGCCGATCATCACCCGTGCGGGCCATTGCCGCGGCGGCGATCGAGAGCAGCGTGCCGCCCAGGCAATAACCCACGGCATGCACCTTGCGCTCGGGGACGATGGCATTGACCGCGGTCAACGCCTCCAGAACACCCAACCGACGGTAGTCTTCCAGGGTCAGATCCCGATCCTCCCGACTCGGGTTTTTCCACGAAACCATAAAGACGCTGTAACCCTGCTCGACCAGCCAGCGGACCAGGGAGTTGTGGGGGGAGAGATCGAGGATGTAATACTTCATGATCCAAGCCGGCACGATCAGCACCGGCTCGGCCTGCACCTTGGCGGTCGCCGGGCTGTACTGGATCAGCTCGATGAGCCGGTTGCGGAAAACCACTTTACCCGGCGTGATGGCCACCGCTTGCCCTGGAGCGAACTGCTCTACGGGCTGCGGTGGTTGGTCGCTGGCCAAGCGGGCGATGTCCGCCCAGAAGTTGCATGCGCCGTCAACAAGATTCTGCCCGCCGCGCTCCAGCGTGCGGCGCAACACCTTCGGATTGGTCGCCAGGAAATTGGCCGGCGAAAACATGTCCTGAATCTGCCGGATAGTGAAATTGACTACATTTTCATGATGTTTGCTCACCCCCTCGATACCGGTTGTGGCGTTATGCCACCACTGCTGTGTCAGCAGGAAGGATTGCTGGATCACATTGAAAGGCCACTCCTGCCACGGCCCGTCCCGGAAGCGCTTGTCATGCGCAAGCGGCTCGACACAGGGAGGGCAGCGTCCGCTCTGCACGGCTCGCGGCAAATAGGCGGCGAAGCGGTTCGTCTTACGCCATGCCTTGTAGACGAGCTGAGCCTGTTTGCCGGGCGAGATCATCAAGTGAGACCACCAATCCCCATAAGCCAACATGAGCGCCGCCGGCGACACCCCGGCCGTAAAGCGGCCGATCGAATAGTGGGCAAGCCGATTCCAGGCGGCAAAAAGATCCTCGTCCGCTGCCCCTCGGCCGCTGACCTGCTCTTTGGTTCGCACGGCCCGGCCTTGCGGCCGCTCCGCGGCCGCTCGCTGCGAAACGCCGCGTTCGGGCCGTAGCCGAGCGCTTGCCCCTGATGTCCGTGGCTTACTCGGTGTCGTTTGGGCTGCACGAACACGATCGACCATTGCTTTCCTCCTCTGGAGGGGCGCCTCAGCGCAAACTCTCATCATAAAGAGCGTGCATCCGGCACCCTCTCTGCAACGCCGTTGAGCGAGCGTACCCGGGCCGATTGAGCGGGCTAATGAGGAGATGTCTAACTAGGCCGCAGCGGTTGCAAGGCCAGCCTTGGGCAAAAGAAACCCACCCAGCACTCATCTGGTTGATGCACCTGCGACACCCTCAGCCCGCCACCTGCGAAGGAGTTAAAGTGACGCCTGGGTCGGTCTCATCACCTCCCACACCAGAGGAGACTCGGTCAACACTTGCACCGGCCAGCTCTGTCTTTCGTCTACTCGTCCACTCACAAAGTTCCAGCCGACATTGCCGCGTCAGGACGGAGCGCGCTGGCGCAAGAAATGCAAGCTTCTCTTGTCACGACGTAGTGCGCTATCTTGCCGTTGAACTCCGTAAGACGCTGCATCCAGCACGTGGAGGCTGAACCATTGTTCAAACCTTACCGTCTACTCACAGGCGCTCGAGCGCCAAGGCGATGCCCTGCCCGCCGCCGATACACAAGGTGACCAGCCCGCGGCGGATGCCATCCCGCGCCATCGAGTGCAACAGCCGTGTGGTAAGAATCGCGCCAGTCGCGCCGATGGGATGGCCGTGGGCGATGGCGCCGCCTTCGACGTTGACGATTTCCTCGGAGAGTCCCAAATCATGGGTGACCGCGATCGCGATGGCGGCGAACGCTTCGTTGATCTCGATACGCTCGATGTCCTCGATCGTCCAGCCGGCTCGCTCCAACGCTTGCTTCACTGCAGGCACCGGTGCCAAGCCAAAAAACCCCGGTTCCACAGCACCGATGCCGTAGCTGACCAGCCGAGCCATGGGCTCGAGGCCCTGCCGCTCGGCCCAGCCGCGCTCAGCCACTATCATGGCTGCCGCCGCGCTGTTCAGCCCCGGCGCGTTGCCGGCCGTAATGGTACCCTCCTTGCGGAAAGCCGGTCGCAGCTTGGCCAAGCCGGCCAACCTCGTATCCGGCCGGTTCGCCTCATCCCGAACGAAGGTTAGCGTTTCCTTTTTAGCCGGTACCTCCACCGGCACGATCTCGGCCTCGAACCGACCGGCCGCCTGCGCCTCGCCAAAGCGTTGCTGACTGCGCAGCGCCCAGGCATCCTGCTGCTCGCGACTGATGGCGTATTCTTGCACCAGATCCTCGGTATGCCAGCCGGAGTGCTGGTCGGAGAAGGCGTCGTTGAGCCCGTCGCGCAGCATACTGTCGTAGACTTGCGCATGCCCCATCCGATGGCCCCAGCGCCCGCCGAGATCCACATACGGTGCCTGATCCATGTTCTCCATGCCCCCGGCGATGGCGCAATCGACCAGCCCCAGCATCACCTCTTGGGCGGCACTCGCAATCGCCTGCGCGCCCGAGCCGCAAACGCGATTGACGGTCATCGCCGGCACCTCGACCGATAACCCGCCATTAATCGCCGCCTGCCGCGCCGGGTTCATCTTCGCACCGGCCTGTACGACCTGACCCATGACCACGCCGTTGACCAACCGCCCCTCCAGACCGGCACGCTGCAGACACCCGCGGATCGCCACCGCGCCGAGCTCCGGAGCCGGGATATTCTTCAAGGTGCCGCCGTAAGCACCGATCGCCGTGCGCACCGCTTTGCAGATAACCACCTCGCTCGATCCATTCATCGCCTTTACCCTCCTCGCGTTGTGCACCATGCCGCTCGCTCATTCCACCGCCAATACGCGTACGAATCTCTCCTCCCGCCTTGGCCTCTGTAAACGCCTTTGCCGTGTTCCGCCCGCCCAATCGCCGGACGGCCAAACCACGCCATGCAACTTATCTAGTGTTGTAATAGTTATTGCTGCAATCGACTCCCCCGCTCCACCGCATCACGCAGATCATTGGGGTCCAAATCGGGGAACCGCCGGAACAGTTCCCCGCAACCGCGTCTAGCGGCCATGATCGCATAGACCTCGGCCACACTCAGCGAAGTGCCTGGGACCTGCGCGCTCGCAGCGCGCGATGACGGCTTTGATCTCGGCCTCATAACCGGCTTGCTTCCCAGCATCAATTCACCCTCCCAACGCGTGTTTTTGGGTGTCGCCCGTCGCCGCACACGTTACAATCGTGGTGTGTTGACTCAACATGCGGCCAGTCGAGTCAATTGAATATCTAGACCTGCTGATCCGGCTGGAAGTTCGGCGTTGCCGTGTGCGGTGAATGCCTGCCGGATAAGGATCAGTAAAGGTCCATATGGGCACGGCAAAGGGCATGGATAAAATCGGAGCGTACCTGCGGCGCTGCCGCGAATTGAGCGCGTTTTGCTACGAAAACGGCTGGATCGACAATGACACGCTGCGCTGGGAGATAGTCAAGCGCACCACCGCGGGGCTGGAGGTGAGCGTCACCTTCGATGAAATCACGACCCAGGGCGGCGGTTGCGTGGCGAGGCACATCGAGCGTTTCGGTCGCCTGCGTCTGCGATTGAACAGCGCCGGGGAAGTGATCGCCGGGCAACCCTGTTAGGGCAGCACCGCTTGGGTCGCCCCACCGACCTTGGTGAGTTGCCTCGCCAGAGATCCTCCCGAGGCAAACACTCGAGTTCGGCCGAGCCTGCTCAGCGATGTAGCATCGTCTCCGGCCCATCCTCGACCGGCAATTCGAGCTCGGAGCGATCGCCCGGCGGCCACGGCAACTGCATGCTGTGCAACAAAAGCAGCATCACCGCAGGCAACACCGCCTCCGGCGGCAGATCGGCTGGAATGCTCGTAAGCGGAAAGCCTTGCACTTCGTTTGTGGCCGCAACCATCAGCATCTGATGATGTCGCTCCAGAAGCACCCGCCATACTTCCGGCGCCAGATCTTGCCAAGTCTGCGCAAACGGCCTGACGGAAAACGCTTCGATGGCCTCATCGGCCTTGCGGCCATGGTGTTTACTGTAGGGAATGCCGCGTATCTCATAGAGCCGGGGCCGCAGGATGTCGTTCACCGGCCACAGGATTTCGAGCACTCGCATTCCGCCGAGCTGAACGAACTGCATCTGGGAAAGCGGCTTGTCCAAGACCGATTCGAAGTAGGCTTTTGCAAGTTCGACATTGTTCATCGGGGCCTCCATTGTATCCTCCGGATCGCGGCGCCTTGCTCGGCTGCGGCCACACCCGTCCGACACAGTCCGTCCGGCACAGTCCGTCCGGCACAGTGGCAAGAGTTCCTCGTCATTGCAGCGTGGCTTTTCGAGCGGTGGCAATCAGCTGTGAAATGTTGCAGCACGATCGCAAACGGCTCAACCACCGACACCAGATGCAACCGAACCGCTCCGCGAGCCGCTGGCCCATAGATGACCCAGCGTGCGCAACGCGCTCATGGCGCTGAGCCCTTTGTTTTAGTACCTTGCGAAGAAGCCGGCACTCAGCCAATAAAATTGTTCGACCTCCACCCTGATATGGATTGGCCTGTCAACGGCTGCGGCTGAGGAATAGCTCAAGATAACAAGCGTTTGCCAGGAGGGATCCGCATGCACTGGCGCCGCCAACCGAACATCCAAGCGGTGTTACGAGCGAGCCTGCTCACGGTGCTGGCATTCTTCACCAGCATGGGGATCACCGAGGCCAATGAGCGCGGTGCGGCGACGCCTTTATCCGTATATAAGACCGCTCTGCGCAGCCTCGAGGCCGACCAACTGCAACGCTTTCGCGCGTTGGCCGAACAGCTCGAAGCTTTCCCACTCTACCCTTATCTGCGCTACGCCGAGCTCCGCCATCAGATCAAATCGGTAGCGCCCGCGGCGGTGGACGCCTACCTAGAGCGTTATTCCGACTTGCCTGCCACACCGCTCCTGCGTACCGCCTGGTTGCACGAACTCGTCCGGCGCAAAGACTGGACCGCATTCTTGGCAAACTATCGTGGAGACCAAAATGTCCACCTGCGCTGCGCCCGGGTGCAAGCTGAGCTTGCCGCTGGACACAAGGCGCAAGCCATCGCCACGGCCAAGCGTTTGTGGCCGGTGGGGTATCGACAACCACAAAGCTGCAATCCCGCCTTCGATTTGTTGGCCGAGGCCGGTGTGCTGACGCGCGAAAGCGTCGAGCACCGCATTCTACTGGCCTTGCAAGCCGGCCATAGCCAGCTTGCCGCGGAGCTGCTCGAGCGACTGCCGTCCGCCGACCGAGCCAAAGCCACGCATTGGCTTGAAGTGTACCGCCACCCTAAGACGGCACTGCAAAACCCGCCGACGGGCTCCGATGCGGTGGTATCGCAGCTGCTCACAGCCACTTTGGGCCATGTGGCCCGTGCCGATCCCGCGCAAGCCCACCGGCTGTGGTCGAAAATCAAGGTTCGACATGTCTGGCCGGAGACGGTAACTGGTCCGGTTGAGCGCCGCATCGCCCTGCATGCCGCATATCACGCCCTACCGAGTGCGGGCGAGTGGCTGCAAGCGCTGCCCGAGGCGCAAGTGGATGCGCGTGTCCATGCCTGGCGCGTGCGCAGTGCTTTGCGCGCCGGTGCTTGGGGGGAGGTCGCCCGCGCCGTAAAAGAGATGCCTGCTGCGCAGCGCAACGCCGCCGTATGGCGCTATTGGCGCGCCTGGGCCATGGGAAAACTGGGACAGCGCGAGCAGGCCGAGCGCCTCTACCGCACGATCGCCAAACAGTTTTCCTACTACGGCTTTCTGGCCGCCGATGCACTGGGAACCCCGTACCGGTGGGGAGCCGCCATGCCGACGGCGGATCCGCTGCGTAAACGCACACTGCGCCGAAGAGCCGCCGTACAACGTGCCCTACTGCTGCATCAAGCCGAGCAGCATGAGTTGGCTCACCTCGAGTGGCGTACGTTCATCCGCCGCTTAAGCGCACGCGATCGCTTGGCGGCGGCACGCATCGCCGAGGCGCAGGGCTGGCCATGGGCGACTTTATACGCGGCCGTCACGGCCGGCGTGAACAATGCCTCGTTTCTGCACTTTCCGCTGGGCTATTTGAACGAGGTGCGCCGCAGCGCGCAGGCAAGCGGCATCGACCCTGCCTGGCTCCTGGCGCTGATCCGCCAGGAAAGCGCGTTTCGCGGCAGCGCCTGCTCCCATGCCGGGGCATGCGGCGTGATGCAGCTGATGCCGGCTACGGCGCGTTGGATACTTGAGCGCAACGGCAAGGAGAGTACCGAACTGAGCGCGATCATCAGCAATCCAGCCAACAGCATCGCGGTAGGCGCCGACTACCTCGCCTATCTGCGTGGGCGCTTCTCCAGCCACATTCTCGCCTTGGCCGCCTACAACGCCGGCCCCGGCAATGTAGCCGGCTGGATAAGCACAGCGGAACCGCCGGTTGGCAGCGCACGCTGGATTGAGACGCTTCTTTATGGCGAGACGCGCCGCTATCTCAAGGCCGTGGTCTTTAACAACGTGGTCTATCGCCTGCGGCTCAATAACCAGACAAGGCGTGTGGCCCAGCTTTTGCGGGAAGAGCGTGAGCAACACGCCCGGCTTGCGGCAGAAAAGCTCACCCAGTGAACGGCGCTGAACCTCGGTATCCGTTCAGCAACCGCCGCTCCTCAGGGGGAGGCGTCACGGTAGCTGCACATCATCCCTAACAAAGAAAAGAAGGCGCTAAAGAAGGAGGCAGCGCCACTCAGCAGGGCAAGCGGCGGCTGTACCTCATAGAACTGGTAGCCTGTCTCATTCCATGCGATGGTATGAGTTCTGCCAGAAAGCCCTGGCGAGCATGGGGTGAGAAGAGTCTTTGCTGCAGGCAATCGATTCGAGGCGCTCGTGGCATAGGAAACGGTTCGTTGTATGAGGCATTCCATTCGAGCAAGGACGTGCTCGACCCCCCTCGCCTGGAAATCAAGCGCATACCCAAACCCGCCGCATCAGTCTGACCCACATCTTAATAAGGGCGGCCGCGCGGCAGGTAATCCGGCTAGAAATGCGCCCCCGGCCAGCGCGTCCGCTCTGCCGATAAGCGCAATTTTCTGGGCAACATTCTTGCTTTTTGGAGCGTGCACGTGCTCACCCATCGTCCAGGCGGCCGACAACCTGGAAATAAAGATTTCTGGTATAGACGGTGATATGCTAAAGAACGTGCAGGCCTTTCTAAGCATAGCCCGAGAAAACGAAGCCATTGAAAAAAAAATATCCGACCGAAAAATTCAAGAGCTGCACCGGAAAGCACCTGGTGAAATCAAACAGGCACTGCAACCTTTCGGGTATTACCAACCGGTAATTGATAGCCGTCTCAATAAAAAGAAAAATATCTGGCAGGCGCGCTATAAAATAAACAAAGGACCTGCGACCAGGATCCGCAAAGCGGAGATCCGCCTAACGGGTGAAGGGCGTGACGAGCCTTCCATACGGAAGGCTCTAAAGTCAGTAAAAATCGCGGTGGGCCAAAGACTGCGGCAGCAGAAATATAAAACGCTCAAACATAATCTATTGGAGGCTGCCTATACCATAGGCTATCTCGATGCCAAATACAATCGCAGCCAGATCATCGTCAATCCTGATAAGCAACGCGCCGAAATTTACCTAATTCTGGAGACCGGCCCCCGCTTCTATTTCGGCGACATCACCATTGAACAGGATATCCTTAATCCAGACTTCGTCGATAAATTCGTACAAATAAAGCGGGGTGATTCATTCGAGAGCAGCAGGCTACTCGATTTACAATTTGCGTTGACCGACAGTGACTATTTCAGTCAAGTCGAGTTGCAGGCCCCTCGCGACAAGGCTAAAAATCAGTATGTGCCGGTCAGCATAAAGACCGAGCCAAAAAAACCACAAAAATACCGGATCAGCGGAGGGTTTGGTACCGATACCGGACCTCGACTGGGGCTTGGCGTGTTATTTCGGCGGGTAACACATACTGGCCATCAATTCCGCACTGATTTAGAAATATCTCAAATAACGTTGCGACTGGGCTCGCAATATAAGATTCCGATAGGAAATATCGCCAGTGAATACCTAGATTTTACCGCTACCATCGAAAGAGCGATTATTGCTGACGCAATTTCCTTGCAATACACGATCGGCAGTAGTCTTAATCAGGACTGGTTGGGTGGGCGTCGGCGCCTGTCGTTGGACTTCAGGCGCGAGCGTTTCTCGTTTGGGAACAACTCCGCCCAGACCGCGAATTTGCTCATTCCGGGGATCAGCTATTCCCGCCAGGTCGCTGACGATCCCTTGTTCACCCGCAAGGGATATAGCGTAGCATTGGGCTTACACGGCGCCGCGCAGCCAGTGCTCTCGAGCACCAGTTTCCTGCAGACACATTTGAGCGGGCAAGGCGTGCTGCCGTGGGCAAAACGCGGCCGCTTATTGCTACGAGCCGATTATGGGGCGACCATCACCACTGACTTCGATAAATTGCCGCCTTCGCAACGCTTCTATGCCGGCGGCGCCCGCAGCGTACGCGGCTATGCATTCCGGACGTTGAGTCCAGAAAACGAGGATGGTGATGACATCGGCGGGCGCTACTTACTGGTAGGCAGCGTTGAAGCGGATTATTTGCTCATCGGTGATTTCGGTGCCGCGGTATTTTTCGATGCCGGCGATGCCACGCTCGACCCGAGCTTCAGCTTGAAAAGAGGCGTTGGAGGCGGGCTGCGCTACCGCTCACCGGTGGGGATGATACGCCTTGATGTCGCCCATCCTCTAGATAGTGACGAGGCGTTTCGCATCCACTTCAGCATCGGCCCGGATATTTGACCATGCGCGCTATCTTAGCGATCGTGCTCAGCTTGACCGCCACCGCGCTCGGTCTGGCCGTGCTGGCAGTAGCTTTGGTACTGACAACCGAAACCGGTTTGAGAGTTACGCTGGGACAAGCGCAGGCGTTTCTTCCGAAGCGCTTCTCTGTGAGCTCAATCGACGGTCGGCTGATCGGTCCCTTGACCATCCGCAACCTGGACCTCAAAACCGGGACCTCCCGCCTCACGGCGGACCACATACATTTCGATTGGTCACCGGCACGATTATTCCTCGGCGCGGTGGTAATCGATCGCCTGCATGTGCGGAATGCGAGGCTCACTAGCTACGCCGCCGCCCCACCGAAGGAACCGGAGGCGAGCGAGCCCACCGATCCGCTCGCGCTGTTACAACCACCGCTCGCCGTCGAGCTAAACGACATTGCCTTGCGGAATTTCGAATACCGCACTTCCGAGAGCGAGCCGTTCGTCATCGAGCGTGCCGAGCTGGCGGCCGGCCTCGACACGCGTGGGTTACATATCGACACGCTGCGGGCGACCGGCCCGCTGTTCGAACTCGAAGGCCAGGCGAGCATCAAGCCGCAAAACGGTCAACCCACTGAGGGCGAGCTGAGCTGGCAGGTTCGACTGCCGGACTACCCAACGGCAGCGGGCCATATCATGATCAATGGCAGCCTGCAGGAGTTGCACGTCAAACAGCGCACCGAGGCACCATACCGCACCCAAACCACGGTGGTGCTAACCGATGCCCTGACGGAACCGCATTTCCGAGCCGAATTGAAGCTGAATGCCATCAACCTGCCGGCCATCCGCAAGGATCTGCCAAATGTGACGATCAATGCCAACGCTCACGCCAAAGGCCGAGCCACAGACATCGAGTACACAGCCCGAGCGAAGGTTGTCGACCCGGCGCAAGGAACTTTCATGCTCGCGCTCGACGGCGATCTGGAAAAGCAGATGCTCGATATCGAGCGCTTGGCGGTCACGGTGGTGGATACACCAACTCGCCTGCAGGCCAACGGCCGGGTGAATCTCAGCGGCGAGCAACCTAACTTAAATCTGCAAGCAGACTGGCAGAAGCTGCGTTGGCCGCTGCAAGGCGAGCCACAGTTCACTAGTCCCGACGGCCGCCTCGCCATCGCCGGCACACCCATAGATCTGACCGCCCGAGTCGATGCCGCGGTGGGTGATACGGGCGGGTTGGACGCGCGCATCCGGCGTGAAAAAGACAACATTCGACTTGCGCTCGACTGGCATGATTTGAACTGGCCATTGCAACAACCCCGAATAGCAAGCCCGCAAGGCACAGCGCGAGTAAAGGGCACCCTGCAGCAGTACACCCTGGCCATCAGCACCCAGGTTGATATGCCGGAGCAAGCCAACGGCCACGTCATCGTGGAGGGGATTGGCAGCAACCAATCGCTCGACTTAAAGCGCATCGACCTGAAAGTGCTGCAAGGTGAGATCAAGGGCAACGCCAGCGTGGTCTGGCAACCGCAGCTCGACGCCCGAATAAGCCTCGATGGCGCTGGGATCAACCCGGGCGTGCTGCTGCCCGAGTGGCCAGGGAAGCTGGCTTTGCAAATACAAGCGAGCGCCCAGCAGGCGGAGAAGCTCACCGCGCAGCTTGCGGCACTGGATATTACCGGGCGGTTACGCAATCAGGACTTCGCCCTCAAGGCGCGGGGCGACTACCGCGGCGATGCATTGCGGCTCGAGCGCTTGTCGCTGGTCTCGGGCTCCAGCACCGTGCAAGCCTCCGGCACAATCGGCTCCACGCTTGGGATCGATTGGCGGATTGATAGCGAGAATCTCACCACGCTCTGGCCGGGAACCACCGGCTCGCTCCACGGCCAAGGAGAAGCGGACGGCCCTCTGCGACAACCGCGAGTCAAAGCCACCCTAACCGGCGAGGGGCTGCGCTATACCCAGTACAAAGTCGGCCAGCTCGATTTTCAGACCGATGTCGACCTGCAAGGCCAAACGCAATCGTCTGTCGAGCTCAATCTGCAGAACGGCGCGGCCGCTGGCGTCGAATTGAGCAAAGTACGCTTCATAGGCTATGGAACACCGCAGGACCATGAGCTCGAGCTGGCAGCGAACACCGACACGGGGGACGCTGAGCTGCGCCTTGACGGCAGGCTGAGACAATCCATCTGGTCTTTCCGGCTTAACCAGGCGCGCCTCAAATATCCAACGCTGCCGGCTTGGACATTGGCGGAGCCGACCCAAGGCCGGGTGAGCACCGAAGCCCAGGACCTGGAGCGCACCTGTTGGGTCAGCGCACAGGCCAAACTGTGTCTGCGCGGCCAAAGATCCGCCGCGGGCCTTCAGGCCAGCTTCCAACTCGAGCGTTTACCATTCGGATATTTCGCCGAGTTCCTGCCTACGAACATCGACCTCAAGGGCAAGCTGAGCGGCCATGGCGAGATCAGGCAACCCAGCGGGGCAGCGCTGGCCGCCGATGTGCAGATCGAAACCAGCGCCGGAGAGATCCTTGCGGCCACCGACGAAATAAACACTCTGACCCCGGTTCTGCGCTTCAAGTCGGCCGAAATTCACGCCGACTTAGGTGATCGAGGCCTTGAGCTCGGCGTCGACTTGCCCCTTGTCGATCAGGGCGGACTCCAAATGAACGCTCAAATCCCCGCCGGTGACAAACCCCTGACCGCCCGACCTTTAAACGGAGCGGTCTACGCACAAATACGCGATATTGGTTTTCTCGCCAAACTGGCTCCCGATATCGAACGTATCGCCGGCCGATTGCACGGCCAAATGCAGATCTCGGGAACTCTGGCACAACCGGTGCTGCTCGGGCGGCTCGCATTACTGGACGGCTCCGCTCGACTGCTCACCCCCGGCCTGGACATCACGGATCTGAGCCTAGAGATCATCGGCCAGCGCGATGGCGGCCTGAACTACAGCGTCGATGCCAAGTCCGGCGGGGGCACACTACGCCTTGCGGGCAACGCGGATTTGACCGGTGTGGCACCACGTGCCGAGATGCAGATCGATGGCCAGAACTTTCAAGCGCTCAACACCGACGACGCCCAAGTGTTCATCTCCCCGACCCTACAGATATCGCTCGATGCGGCGGGCATTACGGTAAACGGTGAAGTGCGGGTGCCACGCGCCGATATCACGCCCAAGAAAATCCCCCCCTCCGCGGTCACGGTGTCCGAAGATCAAGTCATCGTCAGACCGGATCAGGAAACACCGGCCGTTGCCGCCGCGCGCAAGCTGCATGTCCGGGTCCGTCTCATCCTGGGGGAGGACGTTCACTTTGAGGGCTTCGGCCTCAAGGGGCGCCTAGAAGGGCGCTTGCTCGTCGTTCAACAGCCGGAGGAACCGACCAAGGGCAGCGGTGAGCTGCGCATCGTGGAGGGCGAATACCGCGCCTACGGGCAAGGACTCGTCATCGACACCGGCCGCGTCCTATTCGCGGGCGGACCGATCGATCAGCCTGGCATCGACATCCGCGCGGTACGTCATCCCGCGGAAAACATCACCGTTGGGGTCCAGGCACGCGGTACACTTAAGCAGCCCAAGCTCACAATCTTCTCCGATCCGTCGATGACGCAGGCCGAGCAACTCTCGTGGCTGGTGCTCGGGCGCCCCCTGCAAGGCGCCTCCAGTTCCGAGAATTCTATGCTGATGCAAGCGGCTTTGGCGTTGGGACTGAAAGGCGGCGATTTCCTGGCGAAAAAGCTCGGCGGGAGTCTCGGCGTCGACACCATCGGCATCGAAACGGGCTCCGGCGAGGCCGGCGCCGCCAATAATACCAAGGAAGCCTCGCTAGTGGTCGGCAAGTATCTGTCACCGGATCTCTACGTGAGCTACGGCATCGGTTTGTTCGATCAGGTCTCGACGGTCAAGCTCCAATACACGCTGAGCAGCCATTGGCAGCTGGTCACCGAATCATCACGCATAGGCACCGGCGGTGACGTGATCTATACGCTCGAGCGCTGAACCGACCCACCCTGAACCCTGTTCACCCTAACTGACCAGCCAGACAGCGAGCACCTCAGCCTGGCCGCCGACTCGGTTGCGCAAAATATCGCGAATCGCCGAGACATGCTCATGTGGCAGAACGATCGTGCGACAACCGAGTTCCTTCGCTGTGTGACATAGCGCCTCGCCAAGCTCCTCGTCCGCAAGAGCGGGGCTCCCGATTTTCATGTGCACGAGATCGGCCGATACACCGGCTGCGATCAAGCGATCGTGCGCCTTGTTCAAGGTAACGCGGCACTTGTCCTCCTGCTCGCTTATCCATCTACGAATATCGCGTTCGAGCTCGTCATGAAGCTGCAGCTCACGATCAGGATCCTCGGCGCCGCCGTGTTCGCGCAAAAGTGGAGGCACCGACGGCAATCGGTGGTAGAGGTGCACCGCGAAATAGTCGCGTCCCGCAATCAGGGCGGCCACGTAATCAATCACACGATACATCACCGCACAATCTTCCACGGCAATAAGAATACGCTCATTGTTTGCCATCGTAGCACCTCCGGCGCAAACCTCCTCTGTTATCCTTTCGAGCTGCGCTTCGCCTTAACCGTTCCCGAACACAGACCGCTCTCGTCCATAACCCCGCTCGCCTAGACTTTAAACTGCGCCTCACCTTCCCAACGCGCGACCAAGGTGGCCACCGCACCGTCACCCATGACGTTCACACTGGTGCGGCACATGTCGAGCAGGCGATCGGTAACGAACAGCACCCCGATCGACTCGGCCGGCAACCCCACGGACGTGATGATCACGGCAATGGCCACCAACGAAGCGGCCGGCACGCCGGCTACCCCTACGGCGGTCAGCAAGGCCATGACCGCCACCACAACCTGGGTGCCGAAAGTGAGATCGATGCCGTAGGCCTGGATCAGAAACAACGCGCCGACACATTCATAAAGTGCCGTTCCGTCCATGTTCAGCGTGGCGCCCAACGGTAACACGAAGTTCGATATTTTTTTAGAAACCCCGACGTTGTTTTCCAGGCAAGCGATATTAACCGGCAGCGTGCCATTAGAAGAGGCGGTGGAAAAAGCCGTTAACAGAGCAGGTGAAACCGCCTTGAAATACCGCCACGGATTGATTCGGCCAACAAAGCAGAGCAGCGCTGGCAATGTGATGAACATATGGAACGCCAACGCGACGAGCACGGTCGCGGCGAAGGCCAGCAACGGTTGTATGCCCCCTAGGCCGGTCTTGGCCACCACTTCGGCCACCAAACCGAAAACCCCAAGCGGCGCGAAGCGCATCACCCACATCGTCATGCGCATCATCACATCGAATACACCCTCCCAAAAGGCTTTCAAGGTCGCAGCGGGGACGCCTTCGAGTTGATTCATGAAATAGCCAAATACGAGGCTGAAGAAAATCAACGCCAGCATATCGGCGGTGCGCGCCGCCTCGACGATGTTCTCCGGCACCACCCCTAGCAGCATTTTGGTCAACCCTTCACCTGCACCGCCTTCGATGTTTTGCGCGATTTGCGCCGCGCGTGCATCCAAACCGAGTTGCGCGCCGACCGGCTGCCCGCCGGAAAGACCCGGGCTGATGAGATTGATCAGCAGCACACCGACGCAAACCGCCGCTGCAGTCGTCGCCAGGTAAAACAGCAAGGTGCGCAGGCTCAGGCGACCAAAACCTCGGGCGGATCCAATGCTGCCGATACTGGTCACCATGGCTGCCACCACCAACGGCACGATCAGCATCTTCAAGGCATTGATGAATAAAGTACCGATGAACTCGTAACTGCCGAGCAAAGACACACCGAACAACTTGGTTTGCGTGTCGGTGAACAAGCCAGCCCCGGCCGCCAGCGCCAAGGCGATGAGAATCTGCCAATGCAAGGCGAACGTGCGCATTCCAACCTCAGACGAACAAAAAAACGAGCGCGCTTGCGGACCCACCCGCGCTAAACACCGCCAAAGTCAAATCATCCGGGCGGTTATCGCTACAAGCAAATCACTCTTGAGCAATCTCCCCTGTACGAGAGGGTATTTGGCCGCACGAGTGCGGGCCAAAAAGCTCGACGGGCACCCGTCGCAAGGTGGATACTGCATTAGGTTTCCCGCCGCACAAGGGGGATGTGCTGATGTTCGAGCCGAAGGTCCTGTTTGCAACGGATCTCGAGGGGGATCTCGGACGCGGGCTGCACCTGGCAACCGACCTGGCGTTGAAACACGCGGCAACGCTGTTGCTGCTGCATGTGGTTCCCTACCATGCCAGTGACGGCGAGGCGCTTCTCCACCGGGTTCTCGACGCCTCCATGCGACGCCCCGATCAGATACTGGCCGGTCTCACACCGACCGACGCCGCGGTGCCTTACCGCCACATTTTGGAGACCGGAGAACCCGAGGACCGTATCTTGGAGGTGGCCGAGCGCGAACGGGTGGACCGCATCCTGCTGGAGGTTCAACCGCGCTCCGCGCTTCGGCGAATGCTCGGGCGCAGCACCGTCGAACGGATCATGGCGCGCGCCCCTTGCCCGGTCGTGACCTACCGCGCACCTGGCCCCAGCACAGGCCCAGTCGCAACACCACCGCCTAAGCTGCACCACGCGGACGTCCCGTTCCAAGCCTTACAGGTCATGTTGGCAGCGCGGGTGGATGCTTTGGAATGGTGGCTGTCCGTCCAACGTAACGCGGTGCAGACCGTAGCGAATCGCCTGGGCGTCCAAGACGGTGCGGCGGGGCTCGTAGCGAGCGGACCGCGAAGTCTCGGGCCCGCGCAGCGCGCGCGCACCCAACGCCTGCTCGAGTTGGAGCTTGGCGAATTCGGACGGGCGATAGGTGCAATCGGGGTCTACCTGCTCGATCCGAGTGAGCAGGCGCTGGTCGGCTACGGTGTTAAACCCGATCCCAGCGAAGTCTGCACCCGCTTCCTGGCGAGCGCACGCAAGCAAGACGCCGCGGTGTCGATCCCCATGACCGCTACTTCCAACGGCCCTCGCTCGGGCGGCGTTATTCTAGGCGCCGCCAAGGTCCCGGTACGCGGCACGGCCGATGTCTTACTCGTCTATGTATTCGACGCACGGAAGGACTTCTTGCGTATCCTCGCCCAACCCGGGCCGGCCCCTTCAGCCGAGACTTACGCCTTCGACGAGCATGGCATCATGCTCTCCAACAGCCGGTTTCCCGATCAACTGCGCCACCTGGGACTGTTGCCGCCGGACAAGATGGTCCAAACTCCTCACTTGCTGCGGGTGTGCGATCCAGGGGGAAATCTTCTCACCGGCTACCACCCCACGCTATCTAAGGAGCAATGCCCACTTACCGTGATGGCAGCTCAGGCCACAGCCGGTCAAAATGGTTTCGACAACCGCGGCTACCGTGACTACCGCGGCGTCGAGGTCGTCGGAACTTGGCGCTGGCTGGATGCATACGGCTTCGGCGTCGCCGCAGAGATGGACCGTCCCATCGGGTAGGCATCGAGGAGATGCAGACGAACCAAGTTACCGGGATCAGGCGATCTTGCATACTCTCCGTACGGCGGACCGAAGGTTTTTCACCGCCCGCGCCGTGACCCTACGGCAAATCTCCATAATGGAGGCTCTATCTCGGCCCTCTCCTGCGCTTCCATTTTCCCATGCCAGGGGCCAGATTCCTCCGCCGCTGCCCTCCTCCCTCACTTTGGAAGTGGTACTGATTCAGCCAATCGGCCGCTTCCCGGAAGGTTTTAAAAGCATGCTCTTCGGGAATGACCGCGGGATCAACCCAATCCCCCAGAGAAGATCGCGGGCTGCTCCTGTATGTCTGTGATCAGCACGGGAATCCCCCGCTCGTCCAGACAACTCGCCTTCGAGCACCCGGATCGGCTGAGGCTGGGCCTTTTTCTCGATGATGTCGCTCATGCGCTTGATAAAAAAAGAGCGACGCCATGATCATCCCAGCCGCCACGGCTTGCAGGAGATCTACGAGCACCGTGAGCAACAGTACCGCGAGCATAACCGCGGAATCCGCTTGCGGCACGCGGCAGAGATGCTTCAGACCACGGTAATCGATGATGCCGATCCCGACGGTGATCAAAATCCCAGCCAGAACCGCCATGGGAATCCGGGAAGCGTAGGACCCGAGTGCGACGAGGATTGCAAGCCCGAACCCGAGCGCTAACGACAAGGCGACGACACCGGCGGTGAGGCCACCGAAAATATCGCCGCGAAGATTATCGATCTTGGGATCTTCATCTCCAGTCAACCCCGCGGCTCGACTCAACCTTGGGGAAGCGCCTCTTTGCTCAGCACGATAGCCGAGTAAACATAGAGGGGATACTCATAGAGCAGTTTGTCCATATCAATCCTTATCAAGGATCCGGCATGGAGACGGGATAAGCCGTGTCCGGTTTCTGGATGGGTGTCTTGCAGAAGCCATTGATTTGTCTAGTTATTGGCATTCCGGCTTTCTTGCATTATGGAGCAAAGGGGATAGGTATGGGGCAATCGGGGGAGAGATCGGCGCCCCGAGCCGGTAGCCGTGCGATCGTACAGCAACAGCTCATTTCAGGTAGTCACGGTGTCGCACACCCGAGCACGTTCGCGCACGAACCGATTGGAGAAGGCTTGGAATTCCCACCCGCGCCCCTATTATTTCAATACACTCGCCAGAGCCTTGACGATTTTTAACTTCCAGCAAGTAGAACCTGCTTCCGATTGACGATTAGATAAAGGGAATAGAAACATGAAAATTGCACAGGTTGCACCGCTTTATGAAAGCGTCCCCCCGAAATACTATGGAGGAACGGAACGCGTCGTCTCATATTTGACTGAAGAGCTCATCGAACAGGGGCACGAAGTCACCCTTTTTGCCAGCGGCGATTCTATAACCAGGGCCACGCTCTATCCTATAGTAGACCGCGCGTTACGGCTTGATTGCCGTTATCAGGACCTGCTAGCATACCATATCCTTATGTTAGATAAGCTAGCGAAGCTTGCGCCCGAATTTGACATTATCCATTTTCACATCGACTACTTGCACTTTCCGCTGGTTCGTGCACTTAAAATACCTCATGTTACGACATTGCATGGGCGATTAGACATTCCAGATTTTATTCCACTATATCAGCATTTCTCAGACCTGCCTACGATATCGATCTCCAATGACCAAAGACGTCCTCTGCCTTTCCTGAATTGGCAAGCCACTATTTATCATGGGCTACCAGAAAAACTCTACAAATTTTATCCGCAGCCTGATAATTATCTTGCATTTATTGGGCGCATTTCTCGAGAAAAACGTCCAGACAGGGCGATTGAAATGGCTATTCGCGCCGGAATGGAAATCTATATTGCAGCCAAAGTGGACAAGGCCGATAAAGAATATTTCGAAGATCAAATAAAGCCTCTCTTGGCTCATCCTCTCGTTCACTATATCGGCGAAATCGGTGAAAAGGAAAAAAATGACTTTCTTGGACGAGCCAGTGCGCTGCTCTTTCCTATCGATTGGCCTGAACCATTCGGGCTGGTCATGGTGGAGTCTATGGCTTGTGGCACACCCGTAATCGCCTATCCTCGAGGTTCCGTCCCTGAAGTGATACAAAATGGCGAAACAGGCTTTATCGTTGAAAACTCAGACCAAGCATTGACAGCGATAGAAAGAATAAGTCAAATAAGTCGTTGGCGTTGCCGCCAGGTATTCGAAGAGCGGTTTACCGATCGACGCATGACCAAAGAATACCTTGAAGTATACCAGACTATTACGGCAGCATCCGCTTTCCAGCCGCGACTGGTGAGTTGATCCGCCCCATGGCAGTAGACGATGTTGTTCGGATCGATGACCAATGGTATGTGCTCGCCACCTCTTCGCGAGCCGATGACCGTACCCATGTGCTCAAACACAGCGAGACTTTCGCCGTATTCGACCGCCATGGCGACATCCAACACCTAGGGATGGGAGAACAAGGGGTTTACCACGAAGGTACACGCTTTCTCTCTTACTTCGAATTCAACGTCAACGAACAGCGCCCTCTCCTTCTCAACTCCACGGTCAAAGAAGACAACACTCTATTGACGGTGGATCTCACCACACCCGATCTTTATAAAAATGATCGGCTTGTAATACAGAAAGGAATTCTGCATATTTTTCGAAGCAAACTGCTTTGGAAAGGCGTCCATTATGAGTATATGCGTCTTTTCAATTATGGAGATAAAGCCATCGATCTTCGCTTGGATTTTCGGTTTGCAGCCGATTACGCTGACATCTTTGAAGTTCGTGGGGCTAAACGTTTTGCACGTGGCCAGGACTTGCCAATACAGCATAAAGAACAAGAACTCGTGCTTGGCTATCGAGGTCTGGATGGCGAAATCCGCCGCACCCGCATCTTCTTTTGTCAACCGCCGGACTGGCAGCAGGACAGCCGAGCCCGCTTCGATGTTCAATTACCCGCCAAAGAGGAAAAATCGTTTTATCTTACTATCGCCTGTGAAACGGAAGCTATAAAATCGTCGATTTTATCCTATAAAATCGCGCTCATTCATAGCAATAAAGCGGCAGTGGTCGACCGTGAAAAAATAGGCAGCGTTTTCACTAGTAATGAGCAGTTTAATGACTGGATCAATCGCTCGGCGGCCGACTTGCAGATGCTGACCACCGAAACCTTGCAAGGCGATTATCCTTACGCGGGTGTCCCTTGGTTTAACGCTCCTTTCGGGCGCGATGGGATCGTCACGGCATTACAGTATTTATGGCTTAACCCCCAATTGGCGCGAGGCGTATTAAGTTTTCTTTCGGCAACCCAAGCGACCGAAGAAAACGCAGCCCAGGATGCCGAACCGGGCAAAATTCTCCACGAGACCCGTCGTGGGGAAATGGCCTCCCTCCAAGAGATACCTTTTTGGCGCTATTACGGCACCGTAGATGCCACACCCTTATTTGTCGTGCTAGCAGGAGCTTATTACCGGCGTACCGGTGATCAACCCTTTTTGGAGACCATCTGGCCCAACATCGAAGCCGCGCTCGCGTGGATCGACCGCTACGGCGATAGCGACGGCGATGGCTTTGTGGAATATGCCCGCCACAGCAGCAACGGCTTGATCCATCAAGGCTGGAAAGATTCCGAAGACTCGGTTTTCCATCAAGACGGAAGCCCTGCGCAGGCCCCTGTTGCTTTATGTGAAGTCCAGGGCTATGTTTACGAAGCTAAAAAAACAGCTGCCAAGCTAGCTGCCCTTCTCGGTGAAGCGGCTCGCGCGGTAGAGTTGGAACGCCAAGCAGAATCGCTCAAGGAAAAATTCAATCAAGCATTTTGGTGCGATGGAATCGCCACCTTCGCCCTCGCGCTAGACGGCCACAAGCAACCTTGCCGCGTCATCTCATCCAATGCCGGTCACACGCTTTTTAGCGGCATTGCCAACCAAAGATACGCCCAACACTTGGCGGAAACCCTACTTAACGAGGCTTCTTACAGCGGTTGGGGAATCCGAACCCTTGCAAGCACCGAGCGCTGTTTCAACCCCATGTCCTACCATAATGGCTCTATCTGGCCCCACGATAATGCGATTGTCGCCATGGGGTTAGCTCGCTACGGGTTTAAAAACCAGGCATTGCAGATCCTGACCAGTCTGTTCGATGCCAGTATTATGATGGATTTGCACCGCTTACCCGAGTTATTTTGCGGCTTCAATCGCCTGCCCGGCCAGGGACCGACCCTCTATCCAGTTGCCTGCTTACCTCAGGCCTGGGCAAGTGGTACGGTATTTTATCTGCTTCAAGCCTGCCTCGGATTGACTTTTTCTGAAGAAAAACCCCAACTACGATTTCATCATCCCCGGCTACCCAATTACATCCAGCGCCTAGAGATCACAAATCTACGCTTCGGAAACGCGGTGATTGATCTCACACTGAGGCGCCACCTGCACGATGTGGGTGTCAATGTACTGCGTAAGGAAGGCGATTTGGAAGTCGCAGTCATCGTCTGAGGAACCGCTTTTTCTGCTTTTACGACTTGAACGGCGGAGCGAAGGCTCCGCCGTCCCCTATCAACCGGTGTGGCTTCCCACCAAGAAAAGCGTGCCTAGCCTTCCACGGGAATTCGCCGCGGCAGCGCCGTTTCACGCTTACCGATCTCTATGATCAACACGCCATTCGACCCCCGGGCCTTGATGGCATCGGGATCGGCACTCTCCGGCAGCGAAAAGCGACGATGGAACACACCCTGCGAGCGCTCGACGCGACGCACCCCGCCCTCCTCGGAGACAGTCTCGTGCTTGCGCTCGCCGCGAATGCTCAGGACGCCGTTCTCCATGGTCACCTCGATGTCCTCGGGGTTGACCCCGGGCACGTCGGCCTCGACCAAAAACCGGCCCGCCTCTTCACGGATATCCACCGCCGGCACCCACTGACTGGTCTCCACCGTGGAGACATCCCGGCCGGGATCGAACAGCGGGCTGTCGAACAACCGAGCGATCTCATTGCTCAGATCGCGCAGCGGAAACCCACTCGGACGATAACGCACCAGATCCATCACTCATCACCTCCACTGGTATTTTCTTTCGATGAACGATTCATCGTCTCTGATTGATAAATGGGGATAATCCACCAGATTTCAATAGAGTAGAGATGCGCAGCCTGTCCCCCGCAAACCCTGACCGGTTCAGCTGGCGCCAACTCGCCAGATCACCCTGGCTCACAATGAGAACTTGCGCTGGATAAATCGCAACACCGATGTAAGCACCGCCATGAACCGCCTGACAGTCGTCGCAGTGGCAGTAGAATTGGGTTAATGGCTCGCCGTCGATCTGTATACTTTGCCGGCCCCGCACAGGCAATTGATTTCGATTGCAGCCACCTCGATTCTCCATAGCTCGAACGAGTCCCGTTCCTAATGGCCGCCTCGTCGCTACGGCGGCTGATGATGCGCCCTACACATGCCGAAATGTACTAAAGTACCGTAAAAGGGAGCGGTGCCAGCAGGGGATACCGTGTTTAGAAACGGATGCCCGCACGTCGGCGCCTCAACCCGGATTCGATATCGCTCAGCCATATGACAACCAATTAATTGTGCTGACGCTGACCGCCTATTACTTCAACCTATTTGCGCTACCGAACATTGCCGTAGCTGTCGGTCTGTTGTGCTGGGGACTGCTGTTGCGGTGGCGGGAAGCGGAATCCACCACGGGGACATGGGCCTTGGGGGTTGCCATCGCAGCGGCAACTTGGCAGAGCGGTTTTGCCCTCGCCTATTGTTCGCTGACTCCGGGGATCGCATTGCAGTGGATTAGGCTCAGTCAAGTTGGCGTTGTGTTCCTCGCACCAACGCTCTACGAGCTGCTCAGACGTCTGTTAGGGCTGACCGGTTGGCGCAGCCGCCTATCGCCCTGGGTCTGGACGGCATCCCTGGGCTTTCTTTATGTGCTATTGGCCACCAATGCGTACATGGAATCTCCGTACCTGTATTGGTGGGGTTATTATGCGCATTATCGTATTGGTGGCACCCTCTTGGCGGCCTATTTGTGCGCCATGATGGTCTATTTATTTGTTGAATGTTTGCGCACGTGGTGTCTATCGCCCCGCAACAGCACACGCCGGCACAGGGCAAGAATTCTGCTGCTCGGCTTCGGAGTAGCTTTTACGGCTGCCCTTGACTTTCTGGCGGCTTGGGGGATTGGCGTTTATCCATTCGGCTACCTCATGGTAGCCTTTATGGTGATCACCATCGGTTACGCGGCTTGGCGCTATCGTATAATTGCTGTGACCTCGCGGGCGGCGGCAGAACATGTGCTTAAAACGCTCTCCGATGGGGTCCTAGTGCTCGATGAGTTAGGCGCCATCGCCCTTGCTAATAGCCGTGCTGCCCTCCTGCTCGGATTCGATCACGATGCGCTGTTGGGCAAAACCGTGGACGAGGTGTTACCGCTAAGAGAGGTGGCGCTGAACCCTTTGAGGAGCCAGCCGCCGGGCCCGCTCCATACTGAAATCGAATTACCCATTCAGAATGGCGAGCGACGCGTGATCAACGTCACCGTCAACACGATGCGCGACGCCGGTGGCGGATCACCGCTAACGGTGTTGGTGCTGCAAGATGTCACGCACTACCGCGAGGCCACCGATAAAATCCGAAAATTGGTGTACTTCGATCAAGCGACCGGACTTCCCAACCGGCGCCATCTGCGTGACAAACTCGGCCAAGCGCTGAAACGCTCTTCTCAAGGCCAAAGCGTGGCAGTATGCGGTATTCGTCTGAAGCATTTCCGGCACTTGGCGGATCACCACCCTTCGGCGCACTCGAGTGATGCCATGCTCAACGGGATCGCTGCACGGCTGCGCTCGTTCGCCCAGTCGGTTCCGCAAGGGAAAGTGACCGTAGCACGTCTGCGGAGCTATGAATTTTCCATACTGATCGAGCAAGTAGACTCTGTCGGCAAGATGACGGCGGAGCTCGATCGGCTCCACAAGATGCTTCGAGAACCGATAGTAATCGGCACGCGCCAACTACACCCCGTTCTGTGGCTCGGTGTCAGCCTCTATCCCAATGACGGCAACCGTATTGATGCACTCATGGATCGCGCAGCCGCCGCCGTGGATCAAGCGGTGGAAGCCGGCGATGAGCAGCACATACACTTCTACAATGCGGATGCAAATACAGCGGCACTGCACTCACTGATGCTCGGCGCCAAAATTGCGCAGGCTATCGAAACCGATCAGCTGTGCCTGTATTTCCAGCCCATAATTGATACAGACTCCGGGACGATCGAGTGCGCCGAGGCGCTGGTGCGTTGGAACGACCCTTCACATGGACTGCGCTTACCCAGCGAGTTTATTCCGGTAGCGGAGCAAAACGAGCTGATCGTGCCGCTTGACCAATGGGTGCTCAAAAAAGCATGCGAGCACGCTTTGCGGTGGCAAGAACACGCACCTTCGCGCGGGCCGAAGGTCGCCGTCAATCTCTCCGGCGCGCATCTGTCCTCGAACGGGGGCAGGCAAATCGCCGAGACGATTCAAGCCATTTTGGAAACCAGCGGCTTGCCGGGCAATCGATTGGAGATCGAGATCACCGAGACTCGAATGGTCGGGACGGACCAGACGATAGTCGACGGGCTACGACGTCTGCAGGAGTTGGGAGTATGTATCGCTGTCGACGATTTCGGCACGGGCTATGCTTCAATCAGCTACTTACATTGGTTCCCACTCGATAAGCTCAAAATAGACCGAAGCTTCGTTGCGGCCATTGGCCAGGATCCGACCAAAACCGCTCTGCTCAAATCCATCTTGCTGCTGGCCTCCCAATTGGATCTTGCAGTGGTCGCCGAAGGCGTTGAAACACCCCATCAAGCGGCTTTTCTGCTTCGCCACGGTTGCCCTTTCATGCAGGGCTACTTGTTCGACAAGCCGCTTCCCGCTGATTGTTTCATGCAGCTCATCCGGAGCTGGCGCATGCCTAGCGAAGTTCGACTCAGTAGAAAACGCGCGGAAAATTGGGATGGCGAACAACGCATTGTCTTTACACCCGGTTCGGGGTAGACCGGCGCCGGTGCAACACGACACGTACCGGCAACGACCATAGGCTCCGTCAAAGAACGCCAGCACCGCGCAGGTACTGGCCGGGTGGCTCCCTTCGGGTGCGAGAGCAATGCCCGACTGAACCACAGCCGGCATTCTTCTGCCGAGGACATACATTCTTTGTCGGCAAAAAGCTCCTCAGCCGTGCACACCATAGAGCTCGGCACGCTTGAGCACCCGCACGGCCCAATCCCGATGGGTTGTGGGCTCGCACATCTGACCGTTCATCTTAAAGACGGCCGGAGCATCCCGCTCAAGAATTTTCTCGGCCAGCGCATACTCTTGCTCGCTCACCCGATAGGCTGTCTCGATCATACCGACCTGAGTGGGGTGGATCGCCGTCTTCGCCCACAGTCCATACATGATATCCATTGCAACCTCGCGCTCCAGAGTCTGCCAGCTGTCGAGGTGTTCGAACACCGGCGAGGAGAGCTCATAGCCGGCCGGCCGGAAGGTCACAATGATGTCGTTGATGACCGTGCGCAGCGGCGTGTCGTAAACCGTCATATGCTTGGGCCGCTTGAGTCCCAAGCACTGCAGAAGGTCGTTCCCGCCGATGCGCAAGCACAGCACCGGATTACTAAGCAGCGCAAGAAAATCCCGCAGCCGTTCGAGACGGCCACGATCGAAGGCCACGGTGGTCTCGATCGTCGGCATCAGCGCAAGCCAGGGCGCCTTGGCTGCCGTCTCGGCATAGGCGATGATATTGGTCTCATCGACCTTGGGCAGCACAAGACCGTCGATCGCATTTATACCGGGCATGCGCATGATCTCACCGAGCACCTTCGGATTGCGCGGCCGCACGAAACGCATCAACGAGACCGGCGAAAGACGATCGAGCGTGGCATCGAGATTGCCCAGCGCCACGGCGAGTTTGCTCTCGGGAACGGCGTCTTCCGTACAAACCACGAGCGAGCGAAGACCGGAGAGCTTCTTCTGGTTGAGCAGCGGCACCAAATCTTCGCGCGTGGCGGGCATATAAAGAGTAGCCCCCAAGCCCATGTAGTGGGGCTCCGGCGTCTCGCCAGCCTCCCTGACGCGTGCGGTGGCCGCAAATTGCGCCTTACGATCGGTCATGATGGATTTTGAACTCGTTGTTGTTACGAAACCTTGATAAAGGCGGCTGCATTGAAAGGCATTTTCGGTTCGATACCGATCGGGATTCCCTTCTCCTCGGCCAACACCCGCAAATGCTCGACATCGGAGCTTGCCGGATCGCGCAGCAGCAACCGTCCTGGAACCCGACGCAACATCACCCGAGTCGCCTCTGCGATTCCTGGCTTGATGTAGTTGACGTCTTTGACGCCATAGCGCGCCATCCAGCGCGCAACCCAGGCTCGGGAACGGGCCGCCCGATCTTCCTTGGCAGCGAAGCGCAGCGGGTAACCGGTGGTCGCGCCAGCGAACGCTGTGCTTATTTCATCCAGAAACCAGTTGGTCAGATCGTGACCGCGCAGCTCATCATAGACGATACAGCCATGGAACCCGCGTTCACCGACCTTTTCGTTGAGAATGGAGCGGGAGATCAGCCCCGAGACCGTGGCATTGAGAATACCTGAGGGAATCGCGTAATCCTCTTCGGTCGCCGCGACATCCGCCGTGCCCCCGATATCCGAGATCACGTGCAATTCATCCGAGAGTTGCTCCGATTCCCGCAGGTTCCAGGCCTTGATCGCTGCCTTGAACTCACGCGTGATCACGCCCTTTGCGGTCCAGGCATCGACGAAGAGCACGCCTGCAGCCGGCCGCCGCGCAACGCGTAGGATATAGCGCAGGGCCTCGATGTCGATGCCGCGATCGCGAATGATCGAGATCGAATAGTGAGCCGAGTCGACTGCGAGCACCTCGGTCAGCGCCCGCTGCAGCAGCGCACCAAACGGCGTGCCGGCCCGTGCGAGCGAGACAATGGTGATCGGTGCCGGACGCGTGGCGGCGATGTAGCGCGCCAGGACCAGAATCTCGGCGGCAAGCCTCGCTTTGTAGCGTGCCGTCAGAGCCTTGAATAGCGCACGGTACCGCTCGGGCGGCACCCACTCCCGGCTGATCATCTCCGAGTAGTGGCGCTTGCCACTCTGGATCATCCGCTCTTTCTCGAGCACTCCGGTAAAGCAGGCTTCTATCGGCCTCAGCAAAAACTGGCAATCATTCGCACGATAGCTGCCGGTAATGGGCTTACCGATATTGGCCACAAAGGCGGCGCTCTGCATATTCATACCCATGCGCTCCGATGAATCTGGCTGCCTCGCGGAGTGAGCGCAAAGTGGCATAGCTTGAGAAAGGGCAGATCGGTGAGGCTGTCACCCAAACCGATAAACAACGGCGGGACCGAAGCATCCTCGCAAATAAGCCCCATCACATATTCGACTGCCCGTGCCTTGCAGGCAAACGCTGGCAGCAATGCCATATTGTGGCCGTTGCGATGGATCGTGCCTTCGCGCCAAAATGGTTGGAAGACCTCGGCCATGTGAGCGATTGCGTCACTCTCGCCTTTGATCGAGACGTAGACCGGGATGTCCCGATCATGGATGACCTTGGCCCGCAGCGGCAGATCTGCGGCCTTGATGCGATCGTGCGCGTAAGCCAGCGCTTGCGCAAACCGTGCCGACCACTTCGGCAACTCGGTCTCGAGCACCCGCTCCCACGCGGGCAGCAACCGCCCATCCGCCCCGAACACCAACGCTCCATGGCTGGTAATCCGTACCCAGGGGAATTCGATCGAGCGGACTCGCTTGAGCGCCGCAAGGTTACGGCCGGTTACGGGGATGAGTGTTGCCGTTTTAAAAAGACCGAGCAGCATGAGCTGCTCTTCGGTATGAAAGGACAGCACCCGGCCTGCCTTGTCATAGGCCGCCTCATGCACCGCGGCGTTCCCACACTTACCTCGAGCCTGGAAAAGTGTGTCATCGAGATCAGTAAAGACATAGACCGGGCGGGTCACGCGCTCGCCCTCCGGTCGAATCCTGGCAGGATCACCGGCATCGCATTCAGCTGCGCGGGCAGAGCGTGATTATAAGCGCAGTGTGGCGCTTCATAGACCACCAGCACTTGAGCTGTTGTCGGCGGTGGGTTATGGAGATAACTGGTCACGCCCTCACCGTGTTCGTCTTCGAATGAGATTGAACTCGCAATCGCGCCGCCCGGCGCGATCGGTGAGCGGGTGCTGCTCTGAAAATAGACATCAAAGCCTTGGCGTTCGAGCTGTTCTGCAAACAGAAAGGGCTGATAGCCGAGCTCACCGGTTCCGATCACATACACGGGGCGCCGGCGGTCGAGCGCCGGCGTTGAGCGAACGAGCTGATGACCCCAACAATCCATACGAAGGCCGCGGCGCCCGAGGTCAGCACGCACTTCGACCTCGCGCTTTGCAGTCAACTGTCCAGGCAACTCGGCGTGAAAGCTCGGATTACCCACAAAGCCGAAACCGCCTTCGAGTACGCTCTCAAAGCTCGGCGCTAGACGCAGGCGTTGACCGATCGCGCACGTACGCGCATCGGCATCGAGCCAGTTGACGATGGAGACAAAGACGATGCGCTGTAGCTTCGGCAGGTGCTGAATCATCGCCTCGGTGAGCCGCGTCAGAGTACGCCCGGTAGTGATCTCGTCATCGACCAGCACCAGGGTCTGCGCGTTGTGATAATCGGGCGCAAGCACCGGCTGTGGCGCGTAGACGATATGATCGGGTGCATGGCTGTGCGCCTCGTTAAAACGCACGAGGGCCGCCGCGGGCACCGTATGGCGCGTGGTGTGTTGGTAAATTACGCTGTCTGCGCCAGCCCGCCGCAAGGCCAGGCTATCGGCTATGCCGCCGCCGAGGCCGGTAGCGGTTTCCGCCATTCCCATCACTAACACCGGACCCGGCACCGCATGCAGCGACTCTATCAGCAAATCGTAGATGGCGCGCATGCGGCTCGGTCGACACGGAATGTGCTTGCCCAACACCTTTGAAACAAAAAGAAAGCCCCGCTTTGGATTGCGCCGTGTAGCAAAATCCAGCAGCTCCTCGAGTGGCAGCACCTCTTTCGAAGTATCGATAGTCAGGCGACCGCACGCCAGATCGATCTCGTAGCGCACCCTCTACCCCCATTCCATAATTATTCTTGTCGGTCCACCTCAGATATATTTGAGTTTGATCCGCGCCGTAGAAATGGCCCTTGAATCGACGGCCGGGCTGCGAGGCAGCCCGACCGTCGAATAGGCTGACGCAAAGTTCAAACGTTGACGCCGTAGTCGCGGGCAACCGCACCCAGGCCACCCGCGTAACCTTGCCCGATGGCCTTGAACTTCCACTCGTTGTTGTGCCGATAAAGCTCGGCGAAGATCATCGCCGTCTCGGTGGAGTAGTCCTCGGAGAGATCAAAACGGGCGATTTCCTTGTTACCGGCATCGTTGACGATGCGTATGAAAGCATTGGAGACCATGCCGAAATTCTGGCCTCGCGCGTCGGCCTCGTGGATGGTGACCACGAACACGATCTTTTTCGCCTCGGCCGGTACGGTGTTCAGCGCCACCTTGACGACCTCATCATCGCCCTCACCCTCGCCGGTGAGGTTATCGCCCTGATGAACCACGGCACCGGATGGATCCTGCTTATTGTTGTAGAAAACGAAGTGGCCGTCCGAGAGGACCTTGCCGTTCTCGCCGACGATGAGCGCGCTGGCATCGAGGTCGAAGTCCTTGCCGTCGGTGGTACGAACGTCCCAACCGAGGCCGACACTGACGTCGGTAAGACCTGGGGCTTCCTTGGACAGGGAAACATTGCCACCTTTCTGTAGGCTAACTGCCATTGCTGTACTCTCCTTAATCGCTATTGCCTCTCGTACTCACAATATCCCGCGGCGACAGCCCACTGGCCCGGGCTGGCCGCTCATGCCTTAGACGCAGCCATTCTCGCTCGCCTTGCCTTTCTCGGGAAAGATAAAGGAGGCAACGACACCTACGGCCAGGGTCCCGAGCACGATCAGCAAACTCAAGTTCGGACCGATCTCGAAGCCGATATTGCCGAAGATGTGATTGTAGCTCTCCAACGCGAGCTTGGCCGCGATAAAGAACAGCAATCCGATGACCGCCTTCTCCAAATGCACAAGGTACTTGGTCAGCGCTGAAAGCACGAAATAGAGGCTGCGCAGACCCAGAATGGCGAAGATCATCGCTGCGTAGACCAACAGCGGTTCTTGGGTGACCGCGATAACCGCCGGCACCGAATCGAAGGCAAACATCACATCCGAGGTCTCGATGGCTATCAGACAGAGGAAAGCCGGCGTTGCGAAATAGGCCGTCACCGCATGGCCGCGGCCCTGGACCTTGATCGACGGATCCTCGCTCTGCAGATCCTCGACGATCTTGCGGGTAATGAAAAACTTCTCCAGATGCAGGCGCGGAAACACCGGCACGACCCTTTTCGCCAGGCGCACCGACCAGTGATCGGAATAATCCTCGATACCCTCATCTGCACCACCTGAGGTGAGCATCTTCCAGCCACTCCAAGCGACGATCGCCGCAAACACGAAACCAACCCACGCGCTCGCTTGGAAAAGGCTGGTACCGATCAATATGAAGACCGCGCGGAAGAGCAGCGCGCCGATGATGCCCCAATAAAGGATGCGGTGCTGCAGCGCATCCTTGATGCCGAAGCTTGCGAAGATCGCCATGAACACCATCAGGTTGTCGACCGAAAGCGTCTTCTCCAGCACATAGCCGGTGAGATACATGTCGGCCCACTTCTGTTGGAAGCGAACGGCGAGATAAACATAGAAAGCAAGTGCCAAACCGATCCAAAAGACTGACCAA
The DNA here is from genome assembly GCA_024102725.1 of Nitrococcus mobilis. Lineage (GTDB taxonomy): Bacteria > Pseudomonadota > Gammaproteobacteria > Nitrococcales > Nitrococcaceae > Nitrococcus > Nitrococcus mobilis_A. The sequence continues at coordinate 262 of JAGFJL010000083.1, read as the reverse complement.
AGACTCGCATCCTTAAGCGTGATCTCCTGGCTCTTACGGTGGGCGAACAAATCAGCATAGACTGAGAGCGCGATCACGGCGAAAAAGATCACCACCGTCTCGATCGGAAAACCAAAATGATTCATTGCAGTCGATTCCTAGTACTACAGTTGCAAATAATCATCGACGGACAGCTCGACGATGATCCCCGCGATTCGCTGCCGTCTCACCCAGTGGTAGAACTGAGCGAGGCGTTGGTGTAGCCAACGCCAGCGGGACCACT
>JAGFJL010000079.1 GCA_024102725.1 Nitrococcus mobilis | reverse complement strand
CACCCGGCGGCGGTGGTGACGTGCAGTCGGTGGAGGTGGACTCGCTCTCACTGGTGCGCCCGCGCTCGGTGGGCGTCGAGCAGCTCGGGCTGTGGGCGCTGCGCCAGGCGGGCTTGGAGGAGCAGCTCCAGGCGCTGGGGCTGACCGGCCCGCAGCGTGCGGCGGCGGTGGGGCTGATCATTGGGCGCATGGCCGCCCCGGGCTCGGAACGGGCCACGCATCAGTGGCTCGCCCGGCGCAGCGGCCTCGGCGAACTGCTGGAGGTGGACTTCGAGGCGATGAGCCCGATGCAGCTGTATCGCACCTCCGATATCCTGCTGCGCCACCGCGCGGCCCTAGAGGGGCATCTGTTCATCACCGTGCTCGCCTATCAGTTCGTCCAGCTCATCCGCCACCGGCTTGCCGCCCACGGCATCCACGAGCGTTGGAGCACGCTGCGCGATACCCTCGCCGGCCAGTGCCGGGTCACAGCCACGTTCAACCGCGGCGATGGCCGCACCCTGTACGTGCGCAAGACCACCCGGCCCGAGCCCGATCAGGCCCGTATCTATCAGGCCCTCGGCGCTGATCCGGCCCGGGGTGGCGTGCAGAAAACGATCGTGTGAGCCCGCTGACTTATAAAATGAACGCAATGTAGTGCCACTTGCCGTTGCTGTCGATCTCAACTCTCTGAGTATCTGGAAGTTCTTTTTGGGGGCGTTAAACTTGGGTTAGCCTTGCCAGAGAGGCTGAGCCCTAGATCAACGCTGTTAAGCTATCAACAGTAAGACGTAACCCGACTTCGCCGCCCCGATCCTATTGCACTTTGGTTGCACCCCCTTGTCTTTCGCCCCGGGTTGTGGTGTAAATTGCGTGTGTTCATTTGTTGAACGTACGTTGCGCCCAGCGTACCTCCTGGCAGGGGTCGCTGAGATGGACAACAAGAAGATCAAGCCATGCGCCCCGAGGATCTGCGCTTCCAGGTGCTGCGCCACCTGGAGCAAAAGCCGGACATGACCCAGCACGAACTCGCCGCCGCACTCGGCATCAGCCTTGGGTGGGGCAACTACTGCATACAGGCGCTGATCGAGCGGGGCTTGGTAAAGGCGGCGAATTTTCGCAACAGCCGCAACAAGCGCACCTACCTCTACAAGTTGACCCCGCGGGGGCTTTCGGAGAAGGCGGCGCTTGCGCTGCGCTTTCTACGGCGCAAAGAACAGGAGCATCGGGTGCTGCTGCAGGAGATCGAGGCGCTGCGTGCCGAGATCGGCGCGACCAATTCATATGACAAGCATAAAAAGCCTGAAAGGGGAGAGTAACGCTTATGCGGCGGATCAGCCGACCCGGCAGCTGATACTGCCGGAGAGCGTGTTGGCCGAGGCGTAAAGTGCCTTGATTATGGATTTCCCGTCATTTCTGAGACAGTTTTGTCAACAAAACCAATGTCTTGTAATATTTTGGGCGGCACCCCAAGCGGTAGTGTGTCCGAAGGGATCGCAGGCTACCCGAAAAACCATGCTAGCTTAAAACCCGGCACCATTCGCTCTGCCAAGGAAGAGAGAGCCGCCTGTGAGTCACGACCAGAACTTCAAAAACCTCATCCTGGATTATCCGCACCAGGCGCTTCGCTTCTTCGCGGCTGAGGAGGCCGGCGGCATCGACCCCGCCACCCGCATCCTGCCGGTGCGCCAGGAACAACTCCAGGAGCGCTTGGGGGAGCGGTTTCGTGAGCTCGACGTGCCCTTGCTGGTGGAGTGGTCGGACGGGCGGCGCGAGGCGATGCTCTTCGTAGTGGAGGAAGAGAGCGATCCACGGCGTTTCTCCATCCACCGCCTGGCCCATTACTGTCTGGATCTCGCGGAGCTGCTCGAGATCACCCGAGTGGTGCCGGTGGTCATCTTCCTGCGCGGCACCGCCGCGCCGCGCGCGCTGGCTCTGGGCGGCGATCGCCATGAGTACCTGCGCTTCCACTACCTGGCTTGCGAGCTTGCCTCGCTACCGGCCGAGCCGCATATGCACAGCGACAACCTGGTCGCGCGT
>JAGFJL010000061.1 GCA_024102725.1 Nitrococcus mobilis | reverse complement strand
CACCGTACCGCGACGACAATACCTTCGTCATCGCCGCCGTCAACGTCGTCTTACCATGGTCTACGTGACCAATCGTCCCAACATTTACGTGCGGCTTGGTACGCTCAAACTTCGCCTTGGACACGGCTCATACCTCTTCGCTCAAAGCTGTTGCAATCCGCTGTTCGCTGTGATCTCGTCATCAGGAGGCTTTCTGGATTATCTCGCTCGCTATGTTGGCTGGCGCCTCGGAATAGCCACGGAATTCCATAGCGTAGGAGGCGCGCCCTTGAGTGGCCGAGCGCAAATCCGTGGCATAACCGAACATCTCCTTCAATGGCACCTCGGCCCGGATGATCTTGCCAGCCAAACTGTCTTCCATGCCCTGAACCGCACCCCGGCGTCGGCTGATATCGCCCATCACGGCACCCATAAACTCCTCGGGTGTCACGATTTCGACTTTCATGATCGGTTCGAGCAAAACCGGGTTGGCCTTCATGAAAGCCTCTTTGAAGGCCATGGAGCCGGCAATTTTGAAAGCCATCTCCGAGGAGTCCACATCATGATAGGACCCGTCGAACAACGTCACCTTGAAATCGATCACCGGATAACCGGCCAGCACGCCGTTGTCCATCTGTTCCCGAATCCCTTTGTCCACCGACGGGATGTATTCTTTCGGAATCGTACCGCCGACAATGGCACTGACAAACTCATAGCCCTTACCACGCTCTTGCGGCTCCAAGCGGAGCCAAACGTGGCCATATTGGCCCCGGCCACCGGTCTGCCGAATGAACTTACCCTCGGCCTCGGCGGGTCTGCGTATACTCTCCCGATAGGCGACCTGCGGCTTGCCGACATTCGCCTCGATCTTGAACTCCCGCTTGAGCCGATCGACGATGATCTCAAGATGCAGCTCGCCCATACCGGAGATGATGGTCTGCCCCGACTCTTCGTCGGTGCGAACCCGAAACGAGGGATCCTCCTGCGCGAGCTTCTGCAACCCGGTCCCCATTTTCTCCTGATCACCCTTGGTCTTGGGCTCCACCGCGACTGAAATCACCGGCTCCGGAAACTCCATTCGCTCGAGGGTAATTTTCTGGTTCGGGTCGCAGAGCGTATCGCCCGTCGCGACATCTTTGAGGCCGATCGCAGCCGCGATATCGCCCGCCCTCACCTCGTCGAGCTCCTTACGCTCCTTCGAGTGCATTTGCACGATCCGACCAAAGCGCTCGCGTTTATCCTTCACCGGATTCCATACGGTATCGCCCGTCCGGACCACCCCTGAGTAGACCCTGAAAAAAGTCAGCGTACCGACGTATGGATCGGTGGCAATCTTGAATGCCAGCGCTGCAAAAGGCTCATCGTCAGAGGCATGGCGCTCGGCGGGCGAGCCGTCTTCGAGCTCGCCGCCAATCGATGCGATATCGCGCGGGCTCGGCAGGTACTCGATCACGGCATCCAGCAGCGCCTGCACGCCCTTATTCTTGAACGCACTACCACACAGTACCGGCACGATCTCGTTATTCAACGTCCGGATGCGCAACCCCTCATTAATCTCCTCATTGGTAAGGTTTTCTTCGTCAAGGTAGCGCTCCATCAACTCCTCGTTCGCTTCCGCAGCGGCCACAACCAGCGCCTCGTGGTAATGCTGGCAGGCCTCGAGCATGTCCGCCGGCGGGTCATCCTGCTTGTAGGTCGCCCCCTGAGTGGCATCATCCCAATAAATGGCTTTCATGCGGATGAGATCCACGACCCCGACAAACTCTTCCTCCGAGCCGATCGGCAGCTGCACGGGAATCGCTTGCGATCCGAGCCGCTGACGGATTTGCTTGACCACCCGCAGGAAATCGGCACCGGCCCGGTCCATCTTGTTGACGAAAGCGATCCGCGGCACCTGATAGCGGTTAGCCTGCC
>JAGFJL010000046.1 GCA_024102725.1 Nitrococcus mobilis | reverse complement strand
CCTCCATGGCTTTCTCCGGTACGCTCGTCACAGCGGGCCACGGCACGGGAGTAATCGTGGCCACCGGTAACGCCAGCGAGCTCGGCCGGATCAGCGCGCTCGTCGGTACCGTCGAGACCCTGGCGACGCCATTGCTCCGGCAAATGGATCGCTTTGCGCGGTGGCTGACCGGCGCCATCCTGGCGACCGCCGGTGCGGTCTTTGCGTTCGCGACTTTGATCCAGGACTATGCCGTGGCCGAGGCTTTTCTCGCCATGGTCGGCATGGCCGTGGCTGCAATTCCCGAAGGGTTGCCGGCCGTCATGACGATCACGCTCGCGATCGGTGTGCAGCGCATGGCCGCCCGCAACGCCATCGTCCGCCGTCTGCCGGCAGTCGAAAGCCTGGGCTCCGTATCGATTATCTGCACCGACAAGACAGGGACATTGACGCGAAACGAGATGACGGTCCGTACCGTCGTAACGGCTCATGATGTCGTTGAAGTAACCGGTGTCGGCTACGAACCGCACGGCGCCTTCCGTTCCGCCCAGCGGGATGTCGACCCGCGCGGACATCCATATCTCTGGGAGCTGAGCCGGGCGAGCCTGCTTTGCAACAATGCCAATCTGCGACAGACGGCTGAGGGTTGGGTTGTCGACGGCGATCCGATGGAAGGCGCTTTGGTCGCGCTTGCCATAAAAGCCGGGCATGAGGCACCGTTGCTGCGTCGGCAGCTGCCACGTACCGACGAAATCCCCTTCGATGCCCAGCATCGCTTTATGGCGACACTGCATCACAGCCACGAAAACGGCGCTTTTCTTTGTCTCAAAGGCGCACCGGAGCGGGTCATCGAGATGTGCGAGCAGCAGCGCGGATCCAAAGGAGATAGACCTGTGGACGCAGAGTTCTGGCACAGACAGGTCGAAGCCCTTGCCTCGGAGGGTCAGCGGGTTCTTGCGGTTGCCGTGAAGCCGCTGGCGGTCGGGCATCGGGAGCTCGCCTTCGCTGACACGGAAAGCGGATTGGTTCTGCTTGGCCTTCTCGGGCTGATCGATCCCCCACGCGATGAGGCTGTTGCAGCCGTGCGCGATTGCCGTACAGCTGGCATTCGCGTCAAGATGATCACGGGAGACCACGCGGCTACGGCCCGTGCGATCGCCCGCCAGCTCGGGCTGGAAAATCATCATGACGTTGTGACCGGTCAGGCGCTAGAAGCGCTCGACGACGCCGGGCTCCGGCGCTTGGCGTGGCCGACCGACGTCTTCGCGCGCACCAGTCCGGAGCATAAATTGCGCTTGGTAAAGGCTCTGCAGGCTGAAGGGGCCGTCGTAGCCATGACAGGCGACGGCGTGAACGATGCACCGGCGCTCAAACGGGCCGACGTCGGTATCGCCATGGGCCACAAAGGCACCGAGGCTGCCAAAGAAGCGGCAGAGATGGTGCTGGCCGATGACAATTTCGCCTCGATCGCCGCGGCGGTGCGCGAAGGCCGTACGATTTATGATAACCTCAAAAAAGTCATCGCCTGGACTTTGCCGACCAATGGTGGCGAATCGCTTAGCATCATAGCGGCTCTGCTTCTCGGGCTCACGCTTCCGATCACGCCGGCCCAGATCCTGTGGATCAATATGGTGACGGCGGCCACGCTCGGGCTTACCCTGGCCTTCGAGCCAACGGAGCCCGATGCCATGCGGCGACCGCCCCGGCGCGCCGACGAGCCGCTGTTAGCCGGCTTTCTGGTCTGGCGGGTCACCCTAGTATCGGTACTGTTCGTAGCCGGCGTATTCGGCATGTTCAGTTGGGCGTTGAGCCGGGGCTTGCCTCTCGAGGAGGCCCGCACCATTGTGGTCAACACCATTGTAGTGATGGAGATCTTCTATCTTTTCAGCGTGCGCTACCTTCGCCTCACCTCGCTAACCTGGGGCGGTGCGTTGGGCACGCCGGCCGTCCTGATCGGCGTTGCTCTCGTCACGGCTCTTCAACTCGTCTTTACGTACATGCCCTTCATGCAGGATCTCTTTGCCTCACGGCCAGTCGCGCTCCTTGACGGTATTGCGATCGTGGGCGTGGGCGTTACCCTCCTCGCTGCGCTCGAGCTTGAGAAGCTCATCTGGCGAAAAATTGGGCGGACAGTTCAGCCATAATAGATGCCGAAGGTCATCAGTGGGTAGTCTTGCTGGCCTGGCGGATGTTCGAGACGGTCAGGGTGCACGCACAGGTTTGACATCAGCTCGGCGAGTTCCGAGTCATGCGCGGCTTCAATCAGCCAGGCGTTCCCCTTTGTCGCCCGATCCGGAAGGTGAGAGGGAAAACCGCACGGTTTCTCCTGGGCCCAACCGCCATGATGCACCCTTGCACCGGATGGTGATCGATGCCGTATCAGCTGGCTCACTCGTCACGCTAAGAGCCTTGTCGGTGATGTCGACCTGCAGGGAGTGCCCACGGTGACGTAGTTGGAACTTGAGCCGCGAGAGCGCCTCTGGCAGCACCGGGTTGAACCAGAGCTCGTCCCCTCGTAATTCGAGGCCCGTGTAGCAGCGTTGGATCAAATCGAGTGTCCCTGCCATGGCACCGAGGTGGACGCCCTCGGCTGTCGTGCCGTCCTGGATATCGTTGAAGTCACTATGGAGGGCCTGTTTGAACAAGGCCCAAGAGCGGGACCGATGCGATCGCGACAACACCCACGCATGGACGACACCGCTGAGCGTGGAGCCGTGTGAGGTTCGTCGAAGATAGTAGTCGATGTTCTTCGGGATCATTGCCCCGTTGAAGCTATACCCTAGCCGGGTGAAGTTCTCGGCCAGCGCCTCGGCCGAAAACAGGTAGAATAGCATTAAGACATCGGCCTGCTTTGAAAGCTTGTACCGGTTCGGCGTATCGCTTTCCGCCTCAAGGATGAGATCGAGACGCATGATGTTCCCGTACCGGCGCCGGTAGGCTTCCCAGTCGAGCTCTTCGAGCTGCTCATAGCCTTCGAATTGGCTGATGATCCCGTCACCGTGAAAAGGCACGAACATCCTTCGGCTGACGTCCTGCCATCGATCGAGCTCAGCGCGGTTTAGCCGGAGCGTCTCACAGAGCTCGCGACAGCGCTCATCGGGCAGAAGATCGAACAGGCGCAAGGCGTGTTCGATGCACCAAGCGGCCATGAAATTGGTATAGGCATTCACTACTGTCCGGAAAAGGCGAACGTCTCTCACTGTAGCCACTTGATTTGGCGCATAAAATGAGCAATTTATGCCTGTTACCGACTTGAACTGGACTTGTCACCGGCGCCAGCCTTCCGCGCAAG
>JAGFJL010000037.1 GCA_024102725.1 Nitrococcus mobilis | reverse complement strand
TTCGACATGGAAACCTATGTAAGCCGGGATCTTTGCCAGGCGCAAGAAATTGCCTTTAACGCTGGATTACAATCCGAGGTCATGCTATTCGCCTGGCGCGACTATCTGCACTTGGTCAAACCCAAGGTGCTGGATTTCTAAAGCCGCTCAATATGCATGCTCTTCGAATACCGGCTCGACGCTGTGGTGCCAGCGCCGTTCCCAGGACTCCAGCAGACGTTCGGCCGGGGTGACGCCCGACTCGGCGATCTCCTGCAATTCCGCCAAAAACCGGGTTTCATCGCCACCGGCCTCGTTAAGTCGGGCGCGGCGGCGCAGCCCTTGTTCTGCGATCCCGAGTGCCTCCCGAGCCACCTCCTGGAGCGAGTGATCACGAAACGGCGTCCGCAACCCCCAGCGCGGCACGGCGCCACGCAATTCCTGGCGTTCCGCATGCGTCCAGTCCGCTACCAGCTGGCTTGCCGCATCCAATGCCAGCTCATCATAGAACAGCCCGACCCAAAAAGCCGGCAGCGCGCACAGTCGGCCCCACGGCCCCGCATCGGCCCCACGCAACTCAATGAATTGCTTAAGGCGCGCCTCGGGAAACAAGGTGGTGAGATGGTCCTCCCAGTCACTCAGCACCGGCAAACACCCCGGCAGCGCCGGCAACCGACCGGCGAGGAAATCACGAAACGACTGGCCGCTGGCATCGATGTAGCGCCCTTGGCGGCGGACGAAATACATCGGCACGTCCAAGGCATACTCGGTATAGCGCTCAAAGCCCATACTCCGCTCAAAAACGAACGGCAGCATACCGCACCGATCCGGGTCGGTATCGGTCCAAATTAGGCTGCGGTAGCTCAGATATCCGCTCGGCGCCCCTTCATAGAAAGGGGAGTTGGCAAACAAAGCGGTTGCCACGGGCTGCAGGGCCAAGCCGACACGTAGCTTGCGTACCATGTCGGCTTCGTCGCGGTAGTCGAGATTGACCTGCACACCGCAGGTGCGGGTCATCATATCGAGCCCTAGCGAACCGCGCTGCGGCATATAACGGCGCATGATCCCATAGCGGGCTTTCGGCATCCACGGCATCTCATCCCGACGCCACAACGGCTGAAAGCCGAGGCCGATCAACCCCAGCCCGAGCTCGTCGGCAACCTGGCGCACTTCCCGCAGATGAGCATTGACCTCCTCGCAACTCTGATGCAGGGTTGTCAGCGGTTCTCCCGAGAGTTCCAGCTGCCCACTCGGCTCAAGGGTCACCGCCGCCGCACCGCGCTGCAGCGCAACCGGCCGACCCTCCTCGAGCAGCGGTTCCCAGCCAAACGCCGTCATGGCCTCGAGAAAGGCCCTAATACCGGCTTGACCTTCGTAAGGAACGGGGCGTCGATCCGCCAGGCGGAACACGAATTTCTCGTGTTCCGTGCCGATCCGCCAATGCGACTCCGATTTACTCCCACATACCAGATATTCAACCAGCTGCCGCGGGTCGGTGATGGGCTCTTCGGATACGGATGTCTTTGCCTGTGTCATACGTCTCGTCGCGCGGTCGCCCCCGATTGCTTAAGGATGTATACGGATTGACACGCGCCCGCGCAAGCACCTGTCCCGGAATTGACGAAATAGCCGTTGATCGCGCGCTGCCGATTCACCAAAAATTCAAACAGATTGGAATTAATATCAAATTCTTAAATAAAAAATCTAATTTGTACTATAGATCAAGGGTACGATTTGTTACCCAGCTGGCTCGGTAGCCTGCGCGGGGACGACTATGGCGTGTTCGCGCTCACCGGCATCCAGCGATTCGCATTGCTCTAGCTGTTGCTCAAGAACGCTCAGATCGGCCTCCGAGGCATCACGCCCTTCCGTGCACCGCTGTGCGATCCGCCAACGTAGCTGCGCCGGTGGCACCTCCAAAGCCAGAATCGCGAATCCGGCCTGCCGTGCCTCGGCCAGCTCGGCGAAGCGGCGGCGCTGCGCTCGGTCGAGAAAGGTCGCATCGACGATCGGCACGAAACCGGCGCTGAGCACCCCCGCAGCCAGGGCACGCAAGCGCGCGTAGGTCTGCTGAGTTTGCGCGTGCGTATAGGCGCCACCGCCCAGCGAGGAGCCGGTATGCGCGTATTTGGCAAGCCCCAACAGGCGCTTGCGCTCGACATCCGAGCGCAGGCGAATACAGCCAAAGCGCTCCACCAGTGCTTGTGCGGCGGTGCTCTTGCCGGAGCCGGCCACGCCAAAAGTAATCACGAGATGAGCGGGATCGGGCTGCGCCAAATACTCAGCCAAAGCCAGGTAGCGATCCACGCGCTCAAGCGTGACCTGTCGTGCTTCCAGCGTAGCACAACGCTCTTCGAGCGAGAGCGTGTCGACCTTGGCACGTACCAGCGCCCGATAAACGCTGTAGAACGGAATGACCTCGAGGGCGCTGTAATCGCCGCTGCGTTCGAGATACGCATTGAGCAAGTGATGGGCCGCAACCGGCTGGGCACGGAAATACAGATCCATAACGGTGAAGGCGATGTCGTTGGCCGTATCGATCCACCGCAGATCCGGGGCGAATTCGATGCAATCAAAGGCGGCCAACTCGCCATCCCAGGCAATGATATTGTCAAGGTGCAAATCACCATGACATTCGCGCACATGCCCTTCGCGTTGGCGTCGAGCGAAGGCCGCAGTAAGGCGTTGGGCAGCTTCCTGCACCCAAATGCGCAGACGATGCAGCCGCACGGCCTGTTTTTGCCCAGCGAAGTTTCGCTCCAGAGCGCCGAAATTCTCGAGCGCACGCTGGCTGATGCGGTCCGGGGCACCATAGAGGGGATCCGTGGCGATGGCCGTAGCGGCGTGAAAGTCGGCGAGTTTATCGGCCAAACGCTCGATCAGCTCGTATTCAAGCGCACCACGCTGGGCACGGTTGCCGAGCAGCGCCGCCTGCGGAAAGCGGCGCATCTTGACCGCATAATCCACCACCTCACCGGTGCCACCGAGCCGTGACCCGCTGGCATCCTCGGTCACTGGGACCACGTCCAGATAGACGTGCGGGGCTAGGCGACGGTTGAGGCGAACCTCTTCCATACAATAGTAATGACGCCGGTCGAGCCCGGTGAAATCAAGGAAGCCGAGATCGACCGGCTTTTTCAGCTTATAGGCGTAATCGCCGCCAAGCAAAACGGTGGAGATATGCGTCTCGATGACCTCGACTTTCTCTGCCGGCTGGGGCCAGCCCTGAGCACGCTGCAAAGCCGCCACCCGCCGGCGATGCTCGGCCAACGTATCCATAACGACTCATTCCCCTTGCCGCGTTGCCCACGCCCGCCCCAAACTCGCGCTCAATCTTGCCACCCCTGCAAACTTATCTGCACCCTATCAAGCCCTAATACAAGGGGATCGAGGGCAGCGCAGCCAACGCCGTTGCCAGATAGATACAAACGAGTCGCCGTTTGCAAGTCGAATTTGTGCATCCGCCTACAGCGCCACTCGGTACATCGCCTTAGCCACTCGCAGTGAGCCCCTTCTCGGCAAGCCAGGCCGCATTGAACAACCGAGAGTAATAGCGCCCACCGCCGTCACAGAACACGGTGACGATTTTGTGCCCCGGACCCAATTGCCTTGCCACTTGTACGGCCGCCGCCACGTTTACCCCGGTCGAACTGCCCACGAAGAGGCCTTCCTCGCGCAGCAACCGATACACCATGGGAACCGCCTCCCGATCGGGGACGACCAAGGCATCGTCGATGGGCGTTCCTTTCAGGTTGTCCGTTACCCGGCTACTGCCGATCCCCTCGGAAATGGAGTTGCCTTCCGAGGCGACGGGTTCGCCGTGTAAAACGTAATTGTAGAGGGCACTGCCGGCCGGGTCGGCGAGCACGATCCGAGTGGACTCGCGCCGCTCCTTTAGGTAGCGGGCTACTCCGGCCAAGGTTCCTCCGGTACCGGTAGCCGAGACGAACGCATCGATACGGCCCTCGGTCTGACGCCAGATCTCGGCACCGGTGGTCTCATAATGCCCGTCCCGATTGGCCGTATTATCGAATTGGTTGGCCCAAATGGCATTATCAAGACTTTCAGCCAGTCGCCCCGCAACCTTCTGATAATTGTTCGGGTCCCGATAAGGTACAGCGGGCACGGTGCGCACCTCGGCGCCCAGGGTAACCAGCAGATCGATCTTCTCTTGGGACTGCGTCTCCGGGATCACGATGACACAGCGATAGCCGCGCGCGTTGCAAATGTGTGCAAGGCCGATCCCAGTGTTCCCAGCTGTTCCTTCCACCACGGTACCCCCGGGACGCAGCTCGCCGCGCCGCTCCGCCGCGCGGATGATGGCCCAGGCCGCCCGATCCTTTACCGAACCGCCCGGGTTCATGAATTCCGCCTTGCCCAGGATCTCGCAGCCGGTCTCCTCACTCAGGCGACGCAGCCGGATCAGCGGTGTATTACCGACGGCGCCTATGAAGCCGTCGCTGATTTCCATGATTGGCAATCCTCCAGCGTCTGCTTTATCGCTCAAAAAACAGGATCGCTCCGCCGATCCAAGCGCTCGACAGCCACGCAAATGCCCGCACACTCTAGACTATGCATTGCAATGACACCACACTCCGCCCCCGCGGCGGTTGAGCGCCACACGCCGATCCGTGATCGCAAAGGGAGGCCGCCAGAGCGTGGGCTGTTCGATCGCCGGGCACTGATTGCCTCGCCAAAAGTGAACCACTTTTGCAGCTCAGTCCCGCGCAGCAATCGAGCCCTGCCCAACCGCTCGTTAACCCGCGTTCAGTCGAGCACCCGCGCGATTACGGTAATCGCTCGCCTAGCGCGAAACTCACATATAGATGCCGCCGTTGATATTGATCTGCTGGCCGGTGATGTAACCGCCCTCGCTCGCCAAGAAAGCGACGGCCTCGGCGATCTCCTTGGGCTCGCCGAACCGGCGCAGGGGAATTTTCGCTAACAGCTTCTCCTGGATAGCCTCCGGGACCATCGCCAGCATCTCGGTCGATGTGAACCCGGGTGCAACCGCGTTGACGGTAATATTGTATTTGGCAAGCTCCAGGGCCGCACTCTTCGTGAAAGCGATCATACCTCCCTTGGAGGCAGCGTAATTGGACTGTCCGAAATTGCCTGCCTGGCCTACGAATGAGCTGATATTGATGATACGGCCATAGCCCTGCTCCATCATCTTTGGGCAAACCGCACTGGTCGTATAAAAAACGCTATTAAGATTAGTGTGGATCACAGCTTCCCAGTCTTCATCCGTGAGGCTTTTGAGGGACTTGTCTCGGGTAATACCGGCATTGTTCACCAGCACGTCGAGGCGACCGTAGTGCTCGATAACCGTCCCGACCAACCCGCGAGCCTGATCGCTGCGACTGATATCCGCCTGCACGGCCAAACACTCGCTGCCGAGCTGCTTAATTTGTTCCGCCAAGGCGTTGGCCGCCTCTGCGCTGCGATTGTAATTCACTGCTAATTTCGCGCCTAAGCCGGCAAGGGCAAGGGCAATTTCCTTGCCGATACCACGAGCACCCCCGGTGACTAGGGCAACCTGATTATCAAGGCGACGCATGAGTCGGTACCCCCTTTCGTTTATGTGCCATTTCAAGAAAACGACGGCCAGCTCGCAATTTAATGTAGAGCGACACACTGCCCGAGGCTTTGTTGGCCTCGGCCCGAGCCGTAGCCCTATTTAGTATGGTAGGCCAGAGAACAGAGGAAAAGGCCACTGCCCTGAAACTATTCTCCTCAATGCTGTTCAAACGGCTAAAGTGGACTACGCTTTCCCATAGAGGACGGGAAACGATCACATGTTTGCCGGAAGGAGGGATCCCGAGATGCTACATCGCAGGCGCGGTGAAAACGGGCCGGTTCCGCATCGCAACGGGCGGTTCCACTGCATCAATCAGCAGTGGTTCTTCGCCACACGCGAGCAGCGCCTGGTCGGTCCCTATCGTGATCAGGACGAAGCGGAAGCAGCGCTAGAGAGCAGGTTGGCGCCACCCAGAGCCAATCGCATCGACCGGTTCGGTAGCTGACAGCAAAAGTAGCTCGCTAGTAACGTGCTATTGAAGGTTGAAATCCAGCCTAATCAAAGGCATGGAGAGGGGCTTTTTCTGGTGTGCGAATCATATAAGCTCCTTAAGGAGAAGTGGGTTTCTCCGATGGGAAGGGGAAGATAAAATCGTACGTATTAT
>JAGFJL010000026.1 GCA_024102725.1 Nitrococcus mobilis | reverse complement strand
TCGCATCTTCCGGATCTCCTGTAGCAGCTCTGTCGCTCTCATCGCGCTCCCTCCAGCAAGAGGGACAATGAGAACCGGACAGATCGTGTGCTACAACTCCGGACAAGTTACATGCTCCCAACAATCCCAACAGCGAGCGTTGACAAGAATTATGATGCTCGTTAAAATTCTTGAAAATTATACGCGCAGCCAGCGCGATGTATTTTCAGACCCCCCGCATTAGCCAGTCGCTTTCGCCCCAAGCCGGGTATATTGAGAACACTCAAATCTCTCCCGACGGCAGCATTTGGAGGTTACAGACCGTGAGCGGAAATATCGTCCATGCCTCGGACGAGACCTTCGAACAAGAGGTATTAAAGGCCGCTGAGCCCGTTCTAGTGGATTATTGGGCGGAATGGTGCGGCCCGTGCAAAATGATTGCTCCCATTCTCGACGAGGTGGCCGAGGCGTATGCTGGCAAGCTGAAAGTGATCAAGCTGAATATCGATGATAATCCGGAAACGCCTCCGAAATACGGCATTCGGGGGATTCCAACATTGATGTTGTTCAAAAACGGCGAAGTGGAGGCAACCAAGGTGGGCGCGGTGTCGAAGTCCCAGCTTACGGCGTTCCTCGACAGCAACCTCTAATTTCTGCCAGGGCGGTCGATCGGACCGCCCTCTTCGTTCCGGTATTGACCAGTCCGTTTACCAAGCCGCTACAGCACCCGGTCCACCCAGTGCGATTGTGGCAGCGAAACCTGATAGGGCGCTTTCGCAACGCGCCTTTCAAGACCAGCGCAAGGGCTGGGACCCCGTGCGCCGGGTTTAGATCGATCCAACCCATGAAGCACTAAACAATGAACCTCACGGAACTTAAGCAGAAACCCGCCACCGAGCTCGTGGAGATTGCCCAATCCCTCGGAATCGAGGGCATGGCGCGGTCGCGTAAACAGGATGTCATCTTCTCCATCCTTAAGGCCCAAGCGAAGAAAGGTGAAGATATCTGGGGCGATGGCGTTTTGGAAATTCTCCAGGACGGCTTCGGCTTTCTGCGTTCTGCCGACAGCTCTTACATGGCAGGACCGGATGATATCTATGTCTCCCCGAGCCAAATTCGGCGCTTCAGTCTGCGTACGGGCGATACGGTAGCGGGAAAAATTCGCCCGCCAAAGGAAGGTGAACGCTATTTTGCACTGCTGAAAGTCAACGAAATCAATTTCGAGAAGCCGGAAGCGGCTCGCCACAAGGTCCTATTCGAGAATCTGACCCCGTTGTTCGCCAAGTCGCGGCTCAAGATGGAGCGGGGCAACGGCAGCACCGAAGACCTTACGGCGCGTATCATCGATTTGGTCGCGCCTATAGGCAAAGGCCAGCGCGGCCTCGTCGTCTCACCGCCCAAGGCCGGCAAGACGATGATGCTGCAGAACATCGCTCAGTCCATTACCGCCAACTACCCCGAATGCTACGTGATCGTGCTGCTCATCGACGAGCGACCCGAGGAGGTTACGGAGATGCAGCGTTCGGTTCGTGGTGAGGTGGTGTCATCAACCTTTGACGAGCCCGCCAGCCGGCATGTGCAGGTCGCCGAAATGGTGATCGAGAAAGCCAAGCGCTTGGTCGAGCACAAGCAGGATGTCGTGATTCTGCTCGACTCCATTACCCGCCTGGCGCGTGCCTATAATACGGTGGTGCCCTCATCCGGCAAAGTGCTCACCGGCGGCGTGGATGCCAACGCGCTACATCGGCCGAAGCGATTCTTTGGGGCGGCTCGCAACATCGAAGAAGGTGGGTCTCTGACAATTATCGCGACTGCTCTGGTGGAGACGGGCTCGCGAATGGACGATGTTATTTACGAGGAATTCAAGGGTACAGGGAACATGGAGCTTCATCTGGATCGGCGTATTTCGGAGAAGCGCATTTATCCGTCGATCAACATCAATCGCTCCGGAACCCGACGTGAAGAGCTTCTCATGGGGCCTGACGAGTTGCAGAAGGCTTGGATTTTGCGCAAATTGCTGCACCCTATGGATGAGCTGGCGGCGGTCGAATTCCTATTGGATAAACTCAAGGATACCAAGACGAACCAGGAATTTTTCGAGTACATGAAGCGCTGATCGGGTTGCCCCTAATTCTTTGGGAACCCAAAGTGCTTTTTCCGAACTTTTCTCTGCTGGACCGGCACGCTTTGGAGCGTGCAGAGCGCCGTTTCGTACCTCTCTATTGCGCATTCGCCCCGCGTCTCTCTCGGACCCGCCGGTAAGCCATCGATGCGTACCGATCTTTATTGTGGAGAGGGCAGCCCGAGCCGCCCTAGACGCCGCGCAACGATAGGCGTCAGAAGCGCCAACCGGCCTGGAGCGAGAACACGTCGGCCGCTACTTCGTAAGTACCAGTGAGATTGCCGCGCGCGCTGTTGCCCTCGTCGCCGGCCTTCAGATTGCTCTCGGCATCATTGAGAAAGACGTGTACCCAGCTGCCGGTGATATCGAAATTGGCAAGGGGGCTGTAAGTGGCTCCGAGGGCAATCCATCTACGGTCTGACCCCGGTATTCGCGGGGTGCGATGTCGTGGGTCGGGGATCGGCGTTTGGTCGTAGGCGAGCCCTCCACGCAGCAGCCAACGCTCCGTGAGGCGATAGCTCGCTCCGATCGATGCGAACCAAGTGTCATTCCAGTCATTGTCGGTTACGCTGTTGGGGGTATTGTTATCGAATTCCACCACCAGACGACCGAACTCACTCCAGTCTGTCCATTGGACCTCCGCCATCAGCGCCAGGCGTTTATTAACCTGATGTAACACACCGAGGCTGGCCGTGGCCGGTGTGGTGAGATCCGCTTTGCCGCCGGTGTCATTGAAAGCACCGCCGAGCGTATTGGCGATCCCCGCTTGGTCCGGATCGAAGCGGGCGTTACCTTCGAGCGTATGCTCTACTTTAGAGCGGTAAGCTATCCCTATACGCGTGGTAGGGGTGAGCTCGTAGAGCGCTCCGAGATTGAAGCCGAAGCCCCAGTCATCGCCGGTGACGCGGGCGAAGCCGTCCTGATTGCCTGGGCTTGCGCCCGGTATGCCTTGCGCCGCGCCGATCGTGCCGAAGTCAATGGCGTTGGTCAGCCGCGCGTCGGCGTATTGTGCGATCAGCCCGCCCGCGACAGAGAACTGCGGCGTGGGCTTGAAAGCCAAGACTGGGTTGATGGCCACGGTGGTGAGGTTCGTGTCCACGGCATGGTAACGTCCGATCCAAGCGCGATTGTAGTCGGTCTTGAGACCCCAGAAGGAATAAACACCCAAGCCTAAATCGAATTTCTCGTTTAGGCGCCATTTGCCGGCCAGCGCAGGTACGGCGGCGTTCACATCCCCCTCGGGGGTGCTGCCCCCGATGGGAGTGCCCAGAGCCGTGCTGGCTTGAGCGCGGCTGAGTTCGAGTTCGGGATCGATGTAGCTCAGGTTGCCGGTGAGCTGGTTTTCCGGCAACCGCCCGATCGTGGCCGGATTATAGGCCATATAGGAGACGTCCTCGGCATTGGCGGTCGCGCCGGCCATCGCATTGCCCAAGGCTTTGGCGCTTTGCTCGCGAATTTGAAAGCCGGAGGCGGCCGCCGTGCCCACCGATGCCGCCAATGCGATCGTCACAAACGGCCTCGCCAGTCCGTGGTATTTGACAGTCATTGTCATCGTGCCTTTTTTCCGTCCGTGAACCTTTGTTCGTATCGTCTAGCATAGCGCCCGTTAGTACATTTGTAGGCACGACGCTTCGCTAATGTTCCGTCTTTGCCCATGAGCGGGTTGCCAGAAAGCGTGTAGGATGAGGGTATATAATCGTTCGATTCAAGATTCCATGACGCATGTCACTTATGACGGCTTAAGCGCCTAGCACTTGTTATGCAAACCTTGTGGGTAAAATGCTCGAGCCGTTTCATCGGTGGGCTCGCTTGCGCGTCTGAGCAAGGTTAGGAAAGTCAATGCGTAAGCGTTGTCGGCATCGGCGGCCCGCGATTGCCGGTCACCTTCTTGCCACTCGGCTGTATCGAAGTGCGGGAAGAAAGTATCACCTTCGATTCGCCCGTGCACTAGGGTCAGATAAATGCGGTCGGCGCGGGGGAGAAAGAGCCGATATATCTGCTCTCCGCCGATAATCATGATTTCCGATGCTCCTGCGGCTGCTGCCAATGCCGATTCGAGGTCGTGTGCGAGCGTGCAGCCGGGTGCCCGATGAGCACGATTTCGGCTTAGCACGATATTGTGCCGCCCCGGCAGCGCTCGCCCGATGGTGTCATGGCAGCGCCGGCCCATGACGATGGGCTTGCCTCGGGTGAGCGCTACGAAACGGCGCATGTCCGCCGGCAATCGCCAGGGCAACCCATGCGCTTGCCCGATGACCCGGTTCTCCGCCATCGCGGCGATCAAAGAAATAATGGGGCGATGAGAATTGTTGGCCATTCAGCTGGATTGCTCTCCTGCACGATGCGTCGGTTCCGCACGATATACAGGATACCAGCTTGTTTGCTTCATGCCGCTTGCCGCGAGTATGGCACTTGCCATAAGTCCGTCTCCCTCAAGCAGAGCCTATCCGGCTATTGGTTGAAGGCCGGCCAATGATGAATATCACATCGTCTCGCGTAAGGTCGGCTCGAGCCGTTTGCTCATCGCTCAGCTCCGTCATTTTGCTATCCTCTTCGTCCCAATGTTAGAGCATACAATTTAAGAGGTTGTTACCACTATGGATCTTTCCTCTGAGCAGGTTCATTGGTTATTGGGAGTGTTTCTCGTGCTCATTGTCAGCCCCTTGATTTTACGCGAGATTCAAGTTATTCGTCGCCAATGGCCGGCGCTTCTCATTCCCTTTGCTCTCTTGATTGTGGGCATTGAGCTTTTTCTCGATCCCGTGATTCACGGCAGCGCAATTCCCGAGAACTATTCCAAAGAAACCAGTCAACACCTTTTGCTATCGGCGCTACTGTTATCGATCGGAATGGTTGAAGGTGCTCGTTGCTTTGGGAAATTACAGGCATTTTTATGGGCTATGGTATTACCGATAGGCCTATTCTTAGCTGGAATACTTTTCTTTTTTCACGCGCAACATGGTGCCCACGTGTCGATGTTGCTTTTAATCGTTCAGCACAGAATAATGGGTGTAACCCTCGTGATTACGGCGGTAACAAAGGCCGTGGCAGAGCTGAGGCCGCGGTCTGGACTGCATGCCGCCTGGCTCATCGTTATTTTTATTTTTTCCAGTGAGCTAATTCTTTACACGGAAGGGAGCTCAGTATTTGGTGTTTTCAGTGTTTCAACGCAATAGGTACTACTGAGCGCTGTCCGTTTGTTTGTTTTTAAAAGGGCACGCAGGAGGCGCTTGATTCAGAAAGTTGGCGGCCGGAAGCGAAGTATTTTTATTTTTTCTCTCTGTAGAGATAAGCTGGCAGAGATAAATTGACTCGAATATTTCTTGGCAGACCTCGAGGAAATTTATATGAAATAAATCAAAGGGATAAAAAATAAAAACAAGATCCTTGCGCTGGTATCATTTTTGTTTTTCGCGAGCTTCGTGCATGCTCAGCTTCGTGCATGCTCATGATCCGGAAGAACATGCAAAAAATCAGAGAAGCCAGGCTGTGCGGCGATAGGATCAATGAATCGCTCAAAAATAGACAAAAATAATCCTGTTCTGATGGCAATAATGATTAAATGTAAAAAGGTTAGGCAATCCGGTATGGCTGATCATAACACCTTGAAACATGCGCTTAAAGAATATGAACACGATGCTGATCATCATGGTAAGTCAAAAGAACCACAGGACCAGCATATCCACCATTAATTGAGCGGGTCGAAAAGGGTGGGTCCATCGTTATTCATGAGCTCATCGTTTCTTAACCAGAAAGGGTGTGACGGGTAAGGTAAGATGAAAATTATAAAAATGATTGTATTATTTAGTGTCATCGGTGTATTAGGGATTACAGGTTTTATCTATTCGGGGCTGTACCCCATAGGTGCTGATGTTCCTCATAACGCAGTAACCTATTGTATTTTGGAAACACTTAGAGAGCGCTCGATCAAGCGCGCTGCCAGTGATATCAATGTCCCTGATTTAAGCGATCCTGAACTTCTGCTCGCGGGTGGTCCAGATTATAACGAAATGTGTTCGGACTGCCATTTAAAACCTGGAAAAAATAAAAGTGATATGAGCGTTGGGCTGTACCCTAGCCCGCCCAATTTATCACAGAGTGGTGATGGCAATGATCATAACCATTATGAGCGAGGAGATGAAAAATACACTGCGCAACGTCAGTTCTGGATAATCAAGCACGGTATTAAAGCCAGCGGTATGCCCGCCTGGGGGGAGACCCATGATGATCAGCGCATCTGGGCCATGGTTGCATTTTTACAGAAATTGCCGAGTCTTACGCCGGAGCAATATCAAATTATTACCGCCAGGTCAGATGATGTAAATAACCACTCTCATTAATAGAGTGTTGTTTGACAAAGTTTCTGAATCCGTGACGCACAACCAACTTTGATCACAACAGACTGACCGTTCGGTAAAATAGCGCCTATTACCGCGCACCCGAATGGCGAGCTCATTAGGCCGGATCGCTTTCGTATCCGCCAGACCCAGCAAATGATCACCGGACAGGTGCTCATCGGTTAGGCGCTGGCGCGCTTCGTCCAACTCGCCCAGCAGTTTGATCCCAAGTTTCCGGTGCGCGCCGCAGCGCTGCCCGCCAGTGATGTGTCCAAAGGTCAGCCGGGACTACTGTGTCAGGGAAAGAGCGACCCCGGATCCGGAGTCCGGGTAAGGTCGAAGCGATTGAGGCCTGCCGTGGGGAGGCGTTCTTTCGCACGGCGGGTTGCGTGGCGTGCCCTCGGCGAGCCGGCTGCGCCAGCGTCTCGGCGCACTGGCTGCCGCTCGATATCGATGTGTTTGTTATGGATAACTCGGCGATGCGCAAGGAGGATGTCTCGCCCACCTAGGCCGGTGTCGACGGCTATGCGCCGATCGGCTCTGTCTATTGGGGGTAACGAAGACGGGCGTATTGGCCTAGATCGGCGCGAGGGGCGCATCTATAGCGCTCAGTAGAGCGATGAGGTGCTCGTGCTCTCCCACGGGTCGCTCGGCTCACCGACGAAGCCATATTGGTGCGGATGGGCAGCGGCTTTGACTCGGGCCGGCTCTTTGCCGGCATCGCCGCCGCAAGGGAACATCTGGCCCTCGAGTGGTTAGATTTACATCAGGTCGACCTTATGGAAGATTGGTCGCTGACCAAGCAACGTAGGCCCCTCCGGTAGATCGAGCCATTGGAGTAAGCGTGACACATCAAAGATTGAGACAGCCGAATATGCTGATGAATACAAGCTTGGGTTGTCATTGTTACATCCGTCTAACAAGGAGTTCATACCATCTGCAAGTGGGCAGAGAAGCGTCACACGCTTTGCGTACGCAGAGCGCGTGCCAATTCTTTCTGCGGCTAAGCTTTGTCGTTATGCCGCATTTAGTCGACTCTCATGACTGAACGTCCCCCTATTCTCGAGTATGACGCTAACTCCAAGGCTTTAATCGAGCCATCGCAAGTCATCCGTCCGAATGACGCCCCAGAGGCCTGCGTACTCTGCTTCTTTAGCGAGGTCGTCAGCAGCGTCTGCAGCTCGGCACGGGTCCTGAGCCTTAATCAGTGGGCAGACGGCCCGCGCCATCTCTACGAAATTGACTACCAAGGGACACGCTTGGCGGTCATATTGCCGGGCGTAGGTGGCCCGCTAGCCGCGGGCCTTTTCGAGGAGACGATTGCATTTGGCTGCAAGAAGTTCGTCGTGTGCGGCGGCTGCGGTGTATTGGACGCTGGCATTGCAGTAGGAGAGATCCTAGTGCCCGAGAGTGCGGTCCGGGATGAGGGCACGTCCTATTATTACCTGCCCGCTTCCCGCGAGGTCGCAGTGCAGCCTGAGGCACTCAGTGCCATCTTCCAGGTTCTCGATTGTCACAGCCTGCGCTATCGGCGTGGTAAGACGTGGACGACAGACGCGCCGTATCGCGAGACTTCCAACAAGGTCGCGGCCCGAAGGCAGGAGGGCTGTCTCACGGTTGAAATGGAGGCTGCAGCACTTCTGGCGGTGGCACAGTTCCGCAGAGTGCGCCTTGGGTACTTCCTCTATGGGGGCGATGACGTAAGCGGAACCCTCGGCAAGTGGAACGATAGGAATTGGAAGCAGCAGACGTCGGTACGCGAACGGCTCTTCTGGCTCGCAGCCGAGGTCTGTGCGGCAATGCGATGCGGCATAACTTCCGCTTGCAAGCCGAGCGCGGCTCGCGTTGCTCACTGCGGCGACTGAATCGGGTGTTAGGCCTCAAAAAGGAACAACAGGATGATCACTTATGGCAGATCACTAGTGTCCGGAAAGTTACCTGAATAAATTCAATTGGTTATCTAAATCCGGGTCGTCGGTATTGTGTGCGTGATTGATAAGGATCTGATCTAACGGCATTTTCTCAAACATGGTGAGGCTCAAA
>JAGFJL010000177.1 GCA_024102725.1 Nitrococcus mobilis | reverse complement strand
GCCGTTCAGCAAATGGAGTAACACGTTGGTTTGCTTGAACGGCTCGGCGGCGGCGGGCCAGGTGTTCGCATCCAGCAGGAAGCTCGCGAGTGCGACCGGCCGCCCGCTGGGGCCGGCAAAGCCGGAGAGTAGGTAGCTGATGATTTTGGTCAGCGAATCGATCGTGCCCTGATCGCCGAGTAGCGCCAGATTGCTCCAGTCATCGAACAGGAAGGCGCCGGACAACCCCCGCCGGTACAGCAGCCACGCGCCGGTGAGGAGGGCGAGCAGTGCCAGCGCGGGTCGCAGGGTCGGATCGGTCGGCCTCAAAAACCTCATGATGAGCTCGAAGCAGGGCCTAAGGGGTGATCGAATCGGGCAGCGTAGGCCGCCTGCAATCGGCGCAGGACCGCATCCAGACGGCCGAACCGATTCAGCTCGCCGAGGCGCGCAATGCCCGTGCGGGCGGCCGTCCCCTGCCCGAGCGCGATCTGCAGGGTCACCAGATTTTCCCAGAACTGCGCACTGGTCGGGGCGAGCGCGACCGCACGCTGCATCAGCGCCTGCGCACGCTCATAGTCGTGCGCGATGTTTGCCGCGTAGTTCGCATAGAGTGTCAGTACGACCGGCCGGTTCGGATTCTCTTTGGCCGCGAGGGCGAGTGTGTGTTCCAGTTCCCGGTCATCGAAACGGCAGAGCCGCTGTATGTGGCAATCGATCAGGGCGTAGAGTGCGGATATGTCCTGCGCCGCGAGGGGGCGCGTGGCGATGATCTGCCGCATTCGCTCCCACCACTGCGGCTTGACCGGCAGCGCGTGTTTGGCGCTCAGGAAAATCAGCGCCTGCGCCGGCAACAGCCCCGCTAAGGGCAGGCGGGCCGCATCTTCGAAGCGTTGCAGGCCGAGCCTGAATTGGGGCGCGGCCGCGTCCGGGGCGAGCACGGTGAGCATCTGACCGAGTGCATAGTTGGCGCGTGGGGAGTCGGGATGCCGCGCGGCCTCGGCCGCCGCCAGGCGCAGTGGGTCGCCCCAGGTGTCGGCGCGCAGCAGGGTCAGCAGGCCATACAATAGGATCAATGACACCGCGAACCCCAGGCGCGCCGTCCTCAAGGGCGGTTGCAGCGGCTCGCGCAGCAGCAGCGCAAAGAGCGCGAGCGCAATGCCGATGCTCGGCAGATAGTTGCGATGCTCGTAGACCGGCTCGAGCGGTAGGATGCTGGACACCAGCAAATGCCCGGCGAGGAACCACAGCAGGCCGAGCGCGATCAGCGGTCGGCGCCCTAGGAGCCCAAAGCCGAGCCCGAGCAGCCCCGCCAATCCCAGCGCCGCCGGCAAAGTGGTGAGTGGGCGCAGCCAGCCGGTGGAGAGCGGATAGGCATCGTGATAGAGCGACAAAGACTTGAGGCTGGGCGCCAGAATCCAGCCGAGATAGCTCCACAGCGCTCGGCCTTCCGTCCACAGCCGTTGGCTGAGATCAAAGGGCCGATTGGCGTAAGCGCTTCCCGAGAGCACCCCGGGGAGCAGCCAGGCGAGACCCAGCAGGGCGGGAACGACGAGGGCCGCGACGAACAGCACCACGACCGGCCGCTCGATTCGCCCGTCGCGCGCGCGGGCGTGAAACAGCACGGCCTCGAGCAGCAGGGCATATACTGGCAGCAGCGCTGCGCTCTCCTTGGCGAGCACCCCGAGCGCGGTGCCGCCGGCAACGCCCAGCCAGATCAAGCCCGTACCGCCGGGTTGGCCGCGGCGCATGCGCTCGCGCCCGCTGAGATAGACGATCAGCCCCGCCAGCGTGAACAGCGCGGCGAGGCTTTCCATGCGCTGGATCACATAGAGCACTGCCGTGAGATTGATCGGCGCGAGCAGCCAGGCGGTGGTGGCGAAGACCGCCACGGCCTCCGGCCGGCTCCAGGGGGGCGCATGCAGAGACTCATCCGGGCGCTTCGAATGACTCTTGGATTTCGTCAGTCCAGTGTAGCCTGCTCCGAACGCCGAGCCGAGGGCGGGAGCCCGGTTTCTCGTTTCGAAAGGGAGAATGGATTCCGGCCTGCGCCGGAATGACGGGAGAGAGCCTCGGCCCGAGCCGAACTCCGGGGTTTCCCCCTCCGCCGTCATCTCGGTGCGGCCTGCCCCGGCCATTGATCCGGGAGCCGGGGTCCAGCTGGTGGATTGCGTCATTCCGGCGCAGGCCGGAATCCATCTTGCTGTTTCGAGCCCCTCATCGGCTGTTGCAAGGCGCAGGATGCGGCGCAGCAGCAGGAAGACGAGCACCCCGTTGAGCAGATGCAGGCCGAGATTGGTGAGCTTCATCACCCAGGGATCGAGGCCGAAGGCGCGCGCCTCGAGCGCGAAGCTGAGCATGGCAAGCGGCCGTCCGGTCGGGCCGGCCTCCATGGAGAAGGCCGCCCGCCAAAGTGCCGCCGGCGTGAGCGTGTCCTGGATCAGGGCCGGATTATCGACCAGATTCGGAAAATCATCGAGCGCGAACCCGCCCGCAAGCCCGGGCCAGTAGACCAGCGCCGTCATCAGCAGGGCGCCTACCAGCGCCGCGTGGACGGCCAGTGAACCCCGGGTTGACACGGTGCTGCTCGATCTCATTGGGCGGGCGCTAGCCGGTGGGTATCCATTCAGCGGCAGCTCAGCGGCAGGTAGCGCCCGGCAATCGAGCTCGACCGGCAGGTCCACGTGATCAAATTGCCGGAGGCGCCGGCTGCCGAGAGCAGCAGGCTCTGCCCGGTGATGAGGGTATTGGCGTGGTTACCGTAGCGGATGTCGATCACCCCGGCGTTGATCTGCACGCGATCGACGTAGTTGCCACTGATGCTCGCCGCCGCCGGCAACGCCGCCGAGGCGTTACTGCCCGGCAGACGGGAGTAGAGGCTGTAGAATTCCATCATCGCGGTCTTGGCCGATTCGGCCAGGCTCAGACCCTCGGCGACCTGGGCGCGGATGGTGTAGTCCTGATAGGCCGGGATGGCGATGGCGGCCAGGATACCGATGATCGCGACCACGATCATCAGTTCGATGAGAGTGAAGCCCCGGGTGGTCGTTCGCATGGCTTGCCCGCCTTTTTCACGCCGTTAGCGGATGTTTGCCAAGCCGTGGACCGGCCGTTGATACCTTAAAGCCGGCGCGCCGGAAAAAAAGAGCCCCATCTTTGGGGCTCTTGTCGAACGCCAAACCGTCGCTCCCCAGCCGGAGATCAGCGGCAGTTCGTAGGCACGTATTTGGAAGCAAGCGTGGAGCTTTTGCAGGTCCAGGCCATGCTGCCGCCGCCGCTGGCGCTGGCGGAAAGCAGGAGAGTATTGCCCTTGATGTTAGAGTTGACGCTAGGGCCGGAGTAGGTCACGGTGATAACCCCTCCGTTTACGCCCACTTGACTCACATAGTTACCTTCTATGCTGGTAGCACTGGCTAGGCCGGCAGATGCATTATTTGTGGGATATCTACCTGTGTTATTGTAAAACTCTGCCAAGGCGGTCTTGGCGCCGTCGGCGAGGCTCAGGCCCTCGGAGACCTGGGCGCGGATGGTGTAGTCCTGATAGGCCGGGATGGCGATGGCGGCCAGGATGCCGATGATCGCGACCACGATCATCAGCTCGATCAGTGTGAAGCCCTGCTGGACCTTTTGCATAATTCAACTCCTAGTGTTCGCAAGATAAATCTCTGTAGACAGCGGTGACAGTGCCCGGCGGGCTCGCCGCCTCCTCCCCCTGTAGAAGTATTCGGCGCAGTCCCTGGTGCACTGATCTAATGCAGATGTCATGCCATATAAGAAGAAAGAATCTGCCGAGCGTGATGGGTATCCGCTATGCCATTTAAATAAATAAGTTGAATCGTATATCTCGATCTTAAATTAAATTGTTGGTGCCTAGCGTGCATCCGTCACGGACCGGCTGCGTCACCCGTCGCGTTCGAGGTGACAATCTGCGTCAGTGACAACCGCGTTAGGGACAGGAGATGGATCCCGGCCTGCGCCGGGATGACGAAGGACGGTGAAGCACTGGATTGTGGTTTGCACCGAGGTGACGGCGGAGGGTGAAGTCCCGGACTTCGGTTTGGGCTATAGTCCTCTTCCGTCATCCCGGCGCAGGCCGGGATCCAGTAAGATTGAGACGGATTCCGGCCTGCGCCGGAATGACGATGCAATATGCGGTTTTCGAGATCCCCTGAGGTTAAATGAATCCCGGTCCCCGAATCGTTGCCTGGGGCAGGCTTCGCCGGGGTGACGAGAACCCGAAATACCCGTAGCTCATTATGCGTTTGAGACAGCCGTGTGTTTACCTGCTCGCCAGCCGGCGCAACGGGACCTTATACACCGGGGTGACTGCTGATCTCGTCCAGCGCACCTGGGAGCATCGGAATCACATGGTGGCAGGCTTTACGAAGAAATACGGGGTCGATCGTTTGGTTTGGTATGAGGTGCACGAGACGATGGACTCGGCTATCCGACGGGAAAAGGCGATCAAGGAATGGAAACGCGCCTGGAAGATTAGGCTGATCGAGCAAACCAATTCGGAATGGGCTGATCTTTTCGAGACGTTGCTGTGAATGGGTATCAGGTTCAGGGTAATGGCACTGCGCTGGGTTATATCTCGTCACACCCCGGGATCCCCTCGTCATTCCGGCGCAGGCCGGAATCCATCCGGTCTCCCTTTTTGCAGCAGTAAGATGGACCTCGGCCTGCGCCGGGGTGACGAAAGGCGGCGCAGCACTGGATTGCGGGTTTGCGCCGGGGTGGCGGAGGGTGGGGACATACCAGAATGCCAAGCGTGGCTCTATGTGCTGGGCGGGGAGGCTGTGCCTTTGCCCGCGCTCCAGGGGTCGATCAGCGGCAGGCCGAGGTCGGCAAAGTCTTTGCTATTACGTGTGGCGAGTGCGGTCTCATGACTCAAGCATATGGCGGCGATCCGGGCGTCCGCCATGCTGATGGGGCGCCCGGCTTGTTCGCGCTGGGTGACCAACTCGGCGTAATGGGCCGCCGCGTGTTCCTCGAACGCCAGTATGCGCTCTGCGAAGTCTTCCTCGAACATGGCCATGGCTGTGTCGAGCAGGGCAGACTTGCGATCGCCCTCGGGTAAGCGCGCGATCCCATAAAGTATCTCGGCCATCGTAATGGCGGTGATCAGCAGGCTTGCCGGGTCGTGGGCGTCGACCCAGTTCAGTACCTCTCGGCAGGGTACGGGGCGCATGAGCTCTGAGAGCACGTTGCTGTCCAGGACGATCATGGGTCGAGGTCGATGGCCCGCGGCGGCTCGGTACGTACGGTTTGTTCGAGCTCAATACCGCCGAGGGCGGCATAGCGTTTGTGGATTCGGCTGCCGAGACCGTTGTTTTGGCGCGGCTTAGCGAGCGCCTGGCGCAGGATCCGGCGCGCTTCCTCCTCCATGGAGTGACCATGTTCCGCGGCGACCCGGCGTAGCCGGGCTTTGAGCTCATCGTCGAGATTACGAATGGTGATGCTGGCCATAGCGCGTCTCCGGTGACATCATCGATTTCAATGATAGCATACACCGGTATTTGACTGACTACTCCAACCCGAGCTTTTTCAACCGATAGCGCAGTGCGCGGAAGGTGATGCCGAGCAGCTGCGCGGCAGCGGTCTTGTTGTAGCGGCTTTTCTCGAGCGCCTTGACGATGACCTCGCGCTCCACCTCGCCGAGGTAGCTCTCGAGTTCGAAGTCCGGGGCTGGCTCGACCGTGGTGGGGGCTTGCGCCTCCGGGCTTTTCTGTGGCAGCTGCAAGTCGGCTGCGCTGATGAGAGCGTTTTCGCTGAGCGTGAGGGCGCGCTCCAAGATGTTCTCGAGTTCGCGGACATTGCCGGGGAAGGCATAGGCTTTGAGCGCGGTGAGGGCGGCGGCATCGAGACGCGGTAAAGGGTTGGCCTCACCGACCATACGGCGCAGGATGTGTTCGACCAGCAGTGGGATGTCTTCCGTGCGCTCGCGCAGGCTCGGCGCGCGGACTTGGATCACGTTGATCCGGTAGTAGAGATCGCGCCGGAAGGCGCCGTCCGCGACGAGCTGACCGAGATCTTTGTGGGTGGCACTGAGGATGCGGACATCGGTCGATTCCTCCCGCAGGGTACCGACCGGACGCACGGCTTTCTCCTGAATGGCGCGCAGCAGCTTGACTTGCATGTGGGGGGGCAGCTCGGCCACCTCGTCGAGGAACAGCGTGCCCCGGTCCGCAGCCTGGAACAAACCCGGCTTATCCACCGAGGCGCCGGTAAAGCTGCCTTTTTTGTGCCCGAAGAATTCGCTCTCCATCAGCTCGGCCGGGATCGCGCCGCAGTTGACCGGTACGAAAGCCCGGTCGCGGCGCGGGCCTTTGTCGTGGATGAGCCGGGCGATGAGCTCTTTGCCGGTGCCGGACTCGCCACAGATGTAGACGGGTGCCTGGCTGCGGGCGAGTTTGACGATGGTCGAGCGAACGTGCTGCATCGCCGGGGAATCGCCGAGCAGGATATTGCGCGAGCGCCGGTCGACCTCCGGAAACTCGCTCAAGCGCAGCGCGTGCTCGACCAGCCGGCGCAGCACATGGAGGTCGACCGGCTTGGTTACGAAGTCGAATGCCCCGGCCTTCAAGGCCGCGGTGGCGGTCTCGATGCTGCCGTGCGCGGTGATCACCGCCACCGGCGTATCCGGGTGGTGTTTCTGCATGAGCCGCACCAGGTCCAGGCCATCGCCGTCCGGCAAGCGCATGTCGGTCAGACACAGGCTGAACGGTTCGGCGGCGAGCAGCGCGCGGGAGGTATGCAGATCCGGCGCCGTGCGCACCTCGAGGTCCATCTGCTCCAGCGTGAGCTGGGCCAGTTCGCGGATGTCCGGCTCGTCGTCGACGATCAGTGCGAGTGGTCGCTGCATCGGTTAGTCGTCCTCCTTGAGCGGACCGGCGAAGGTGATTCGAAAGCAAGCGCCGGCGGTCACTTCCTCATTGAGATGAATCCTTGCCTGGTTCGCCTCGCAGAGCTCCCGGGCGAGATAAAGCCCCAGGCCGGTACCGTTGGCCGAGCCGGTGGCGAACGGTTCGAACAGATGCTCCCGAATCGCTGGGGATACGCCCGGGCCATTATCGGCCACCTCTAGGAACGGGTGAGCGCTCGGATCCCGCCCCATACGCAGCACGATCCGAGGTGCATCGCCTGCTTGCCCGATCTGCTCGACGGCGTTGCGCGCCAGATTATCAAGGATCTGACGCAGATGATCGACATCGAACAATGCTTCCACGGCGGCGCCTTCGAGCTCGAGGCTCACCCCCTTCAGCCCCGGCCCTTGTTGCTCGCGCCAATCGGCGATGAACGCCGGCAGCCATTGCGCCAGCTGAATGCGGCTGCGGGTG
>JAGFJL010000065.1 GCA_024102725.1 Nitrococcus mobilis | reverse complement strand
GAACAATGCTTCCACGGCGGCGCCTTCGAGCTCGAGGCTCACCCCCTTCAGCCCCGGCCCTTGTTGCTCGCGCCAATCGGCGATGAACGCCGGCAGCCATTGCGCCAGCTGAATGCGGCTGCGGGTGGGGGGGTCCGCCGGGAGAGTTGCAGTATGTTCTCGACCGTGGTGTTCAGCCGCTTGCCTTGTTGGTAGATGATCTCGACCAAGCGGCGGTTGCCCGGCCGCGCGTCTTGAGCCTCGCTGAGCAGCTGAGCGGCATTCATCATGGCGGCCAGGGGATTGCGAATCTCGTGGGCGATGCTCGCGGCCAGGCGGCCGAGGGAGGCGAGCTTGGCTTGCTGTACTTGGGCGCGCATTTGCGTGAGATTCTCGAGAAAGATCAGCACGCCGGCCCGGCCCTGCGAGCCAAGCGGGTGGAAGCGCGGCACGAACTCCTCTCCGCCGCGCCGTGTGGTGAGGGGCTCGAGCGCGCCGGCCCAAGTCTTGCGCCAGCGTCGGTAAGCGGTAGCGAGCCCAGGCGAGACTTCAGCCAGGGGCGGCCGGCGCTGGGTATCCACATCGCCTACCAATTCCCGGGCGGCGCGGTTGAGCAAACGAATATGATCGCCGGGGTCCAAGGCGATCACGCCGATCTCCAAACGCTGTACGATTTGATTGTTGAGTACTTCGAGGTCGGCCACGTCCAAACTGCGTTGTGCCGCCAGCGCTTCATTTTCCCGTGCCCGGCGGGCGAGCATCGATCCGGCGAGCGCCGTTGCGAAGGTGGCGAGTCCGAGCCCGGCCACTTGGGTATAACTGCCCTGCCCCGTGTTCGCTGCGAGCTTGGCGAGTACCTGTTCGAACAACAGGAGGAGGGTGGCGACCGCGGCATAGAAGCCGCTCATTCGTGCCCCGGCCAGCAGGCTGCCGCCGGCGACTGCGATTACCATCAAAATGCCGAGTCCCGCTTGCAAGCCGCCGCTGGCATGGATAAGGCCGGCGATCGCGAAGATATCCAGAAGAATCTGGCTGTGCAGCTGCAGCGCAAAGGCCGGTCGCTGCGCATAGGCCATTATCAAGGCGATCAACGCAAGGATCAGATAACCTAGGCCGATTTCTAGGAACAGCGCGGAATGGATCAGGGGGAATAGTTCACTGCGGTGGCCGGCCGCGAAGGCCAGCAGCAAAATTGCCGCGACTGCTACGCGGTAGCCGCACAGGATGCGCAGTGGGCGCCAATCGCTTAGCTCCCGGAGCGTGGCGGCTGCGACGGATTGGGGTTGCTGAGCGGCATGCGCTTGACTTTGCATCGGCACGCCCCGGTTTTTCAATGTGCTGTTAAGGATTAAGCGCTCGCTTGTCGCCCCAGTGCTAGCCGGAAGCCAGTTTCTCTTCCGGAACAATTGAATGGACCTCGGCCTTCGCCGGGGTGACGGAGCAGATAAGGTTTTTCAAGGTCTGCTGAATATAATGGCCGGTATCCGCCTTGTGTTTCTGCGATGGATTTCCGGTTCTGCTTCCGCCGCCTGCCGCTTGGTGGCTGGCCGTAGCGCGCCGCTGAT
This sequence comes from Nitrococcus mobilis, assembly GCA_024102725.1. Lineage (GTDB taxonomy): Bacteria > Pseudomonadota > Gammaproteobacteria > Nitrococcales > Nitrococcaceae > Nitrococcus > Nitrococcus mobilis_A. The sequence continues at coordinate 3,790 of JAGFJL010000065.1, read as the reverse complement.
GCGCCCTCTTACGAGCTGCTTTTGCTTTGCGTGGGCTTTGGGGTGAGAATAGCGAGGCTTGTCTTGGAGGAAAGGCGCAGATGAATCTCCACGAATTCCAGGCGAAGCACCTCTTCTCCCGGTTCGGCATTCCGATCCCCCGCGGCTATGTTGCGCGCTCGGTCGCCGAGGCGCGCAAGGCCGCCGAGCAAATCGGCGGTGAGCGCTGGATCGTAAAGGCGCAAGTCCACGCCGGCGGTCGCGGCAAGGCCGGTGGGGTCAGGCTTGCCGGGAGTCTCGATGAGCTGACCCGGTATACCGAGTCCATGCTCGGCACACGCTTGGTCACGGCGCAGAGCCCGGCCAAGGGCTTGCCGGTCAATGCCGTGCTGATCGAAGAGGGGCTGGCTATCACGCGCGAGCTCTACCTGAGCGCGCTGGTGGACCGGGTGAGCAAGCGCATCCTGTTCATGGCCTCGGCCGCCGGTGGCATGGATATCGAGGAAGTGGCCGCCCATCACCCCGAGCAGATTCTCAGCGTGTGCGTCAACCCGGTCGCCGGCTTGCAGCCCTATCAGTGCCGCCAGCTGGCTTTTGGGCTGGGGCTGGAAGGTAAGCGGGTCGGAGAGTTGGTAAAGATCATGCTGAATCTTTACCGCTGCTTTACCGAGCGCGATCTCAGCCTGATCGAGATCAACCCGTTAATCCTCACCGCCCAGGATGAGTTGCTGGCCCTGGATGCCAAGATCAAGGTCGATGACAACGCCGTCGCGGTTGGCCGTCAGCCCGAAATCGCCGATATGCGGGACCTCTCCCAAGAGGACGAGGCCGAGATCCAGGCCGCGCAGCATGGGCTGAACTACATCACTCTGGCCGGCAACATTGGCTGTATGGTCAACGGTGCCGGTCTCGCAATGGCCACCATGGACGTCATCAAGCTTTATGGGGGCGAGCCGGCGAATTTTCTGGACGTGGGCGGCGGCACCAGCACGGAGCGGGTGACCGAGGCGTTCAAACTGATCTGCTCGAGTCCCAACGTAAAGGCCATTCTCATCAATATCTTCGGCGGTATCGTGCGCTGCGACATGATTGCCGAGGGTATTATCAATGCGGTCAGAGAGGTTGGAGTCAGCGTGCCGGTCGTCGTGCGCCTGGAGGGAACCAATGTCGAGCGAGGCAAGGAGCTGCTTGCCGAGAGCGAGCTCGACATCATCGCTGCCGGCAATCTCACCGACGGTGCTCAGCGCGCGGTTGCCGCAGCAGCGCGCTGAGCCGTCTTTAGCAGGGTAGGGCGGGACTCGATACCATGAGCATTCTGGTCGACAAGGGCACTAAGGTGATCGTGCAGGGGTTCACCGGCCGCCAGGGGACCTTCCACGCCGAGCAATGCATTAGCTATGGAACGCAAATTGTCGGCGGTGTGACGCCCGGTCGAGGCGGTGAACGTCATCTGGACCGACCGGTGTTCAATACCGTCAAGGATGCCGTGGCGAGCGTCCACGCCGATGCCTCCATGATCTATGTGCCGGCAGTATACGCGGCCGATGCGATCCTGGAAGCCGCCGAAGGCGGCATCCGCGTGATCGCCTGCATCACCGAGGGCATACCGGTGCAGGACATGCTCCGGGTCAAGGCCGCGCTCGCCTACTACGACGCCACCCTGATCGGTCCCAACTGCCCTGGCGTGATCACCCCCGGGGAGTGCAAGATCGGCATCATGCCGGGGCATATCCACAAGGCCGGCTCCATCGGCATTGTCTCCCGCTCGGGCACCCTGACCTACGAGGCGGTCAAGCAGATTACCGATGTTGGTCTGGGCCAAAGTACCTGCGTGGGTATCGGCGGCGACCCCATCCAGGGTCTATCCTTCGTCGACGTGCTGCAGCGCTTCGAGCAGGATCGCCAGACCAAGGGCGTCGTGATGGTAGGAGAGATCGGCGGTACCAGCGAGGAGGAGGCGGCCGAGTTCATCGAGTCCAACGTGCGTAAGCCCGTCGTGGCCTATATCGCCGGCGTGACGGCCCCGCCGGGCAAGCGCATGGGCCATGCCGGTGCGATCATCAGCGGTGGCAAAGGCACGGCCAAGGACAAGTTTACCGCCCTTGCCAAGGCGGGCGTGGCGACAGTGCGCTCGCCGGCCGAGATCGGCTCGATGATGAACGAGTTTTTCGTGGGGTGAAGCCGGCGCCGCCGCGCAGCCGATTTGATGCCATGAACGATCGCCTCCGTATTGCTATGGCGCAGCTGAATCTGCTGGTCGGGGATGTCCGGGGCAACACGCTCGCCATTATTGACGCGGCTTGTCGTGCCCGGGACGAGCTGCGGGCGCAGGTGGTGATTTGCCCGGAGCTGGCGCTGACCGGCTACCCACCGGATGATTTATTGTTGCGCGATGATTTTCTCGGTGAAGTCAGTGAGGCAATCGCGCAATTGTGCCGTGCGGTACGGGGTGTGGCCCTGATTGTGGGGGCGCCGGTGCGCAGCGCCACGGGGCTGATGAACGCCGCACTCGTAATCGAGCAGGGGCGGATCGTGGCGAGCTATGCTAAGCATCACCTTCCGACCTACGGCGTATTCGATGACACGCGCTATTTTGAACCCGGCCGCACACCGTGCGTCGTCGAGGTGGAAGGCTGCCACATCGGTGTGACCATCTGCGAGGACGCCTGGCATCCTGGTCCCGTGGCCTGGGCGGTGCAGATGGGTGCCGAGGTCGTCGTCAATCTCAACGCCTCCCCGTTCGATCAATACAAGTGGGCCGCACGCGAGGCGGTGATCCGTGAGCGCATCGGTGAAACCGGTGTGGCAATGCTCTATTGCAACATGGCCGGCGGCCAGGACGAGGTGGTCTACGATGGCGCCTCGTGTGCCTTTGGCCGCCACGGCGATCTGCGCGTTCGCGCCCCGCGCTTTTGTCCCGGGCTCGTTCCAGTGGACTTGATTCATCTTGAAGGAGGCTGGGAGGTATTGGAGGGTCCGATCGAGGAGGATCCATCAGAGGAGGCGGTTCTCTATGATGCACTGGTCTGGGGTGTGCGTGATTATGTCGAGAAAAACGGCTTTCCTGGAGTAATCGTCGGGCTCTCCGGCGGGATCGATTCCGCTCTGGTCGCCTGCATGGCCGTGGATGCGCTCGACGCCGAGCGCGTCGAGACGGTTATGATGCCGACGCAGTATACCTCCGAAATAAGCCAGATCGACGCAGCGGCGCTTGCGGGGGGCCTCGGTGTCCGCCACCGTGTCATTGCCATCGAAGGCATTTTCAAGGCCTTCTTGGAAGCCCTCCAGCCGGCATTTGTCGGCATGCCGGCCGATGTTACGGAGGAGAATCTCCAGTCTCGGATTCGCGGCACCCTGCTGATGGCGCTCTCCAACAAACAGGGGAAGTTGGTGCTGACGACCGGGAATAAGAGCGAACTGGCGGTGGGCTATGCCACGCTCTACGGCGATATGGTCGGGGGATTCGCGCCATTGAAAGATATCTTCAAGACCGATGTATACTCTCTGGCTCGCTATCGCAACGAGCTTGGCGAGGTCATCCCCCAAAGAATACTGGCGCGCCCGCCCTCGGCCGAGCTGCGTCCGAATCAGCTGGACACCGACAGTCTGCCCGAGTATACCGTGCTCGATAGGATTCTGGCGGCCTACGTGGAGGAGGATCGCTCGGTGGAGGAAATTGTTGCCGACGGTTATGATCGCGCGACGGTTGAGAAGGTAGTGCGGCTTGTCCAGGGTAACGAGTACAAACGCCGCCAGGCACCACCCGGGGTCAAGGTCACCACCAAGGCGTTCGGTCGTGAACGGCGCTACC